>JAGPKU010000001.1:8779-166896 GCA_018053845.1 Syntrophobacterales bacterium | reverse complement strand
CTGCGCCTTACGCCTGCCTTTTCGCCATATACCGCGCCAGGTCGAGCATGCGGCAGGCAAAACCGCTCTCGTTGTCGTACCAGGCGAAGATCTTCACCAGGCTGCCGTCGAGGACGTTGGTGAGCGGCGCGTCGAAGATGGCCGAGTAGGGGCTGCTCACGAAATCCACGGAGACCAGTTCCTCCTCGCAGTACTGGATGATGCCCTTCATCGGGCCCGCCGCCGCTGCCTTGACGGCGTCGTTGATCTCGTTGACGGTGACGCTGCGGCCCACCTCGGCGACGAAGTCCACGCAGCTCACGTTCGGCGTCGGGACCCGCAGGGCCACGCCGTCCATCCTGCCCTTGAGCGCCGGGATGACCTCGCCGACGGTTTTGGCCGCCCCCGTCGTGGTGGGGACGATCGACAGGCCGGCGGCCCGGGCCCGGCGCAGGTCCTTGTGGGAGCCGTCGAGCAGGCGCTGGTCCATCGTGTAGGCGTGGCACGTCGTCATGAAGCCCCGCTTGATCCCGAAGGCCTCGTGAAGCACCTTCGCGACGGGGGCCAGGCAGTTGGTCGTGCAGGAGGCGTTGGAGACGATGTGGTGCCGGGCCGGGTCGTAGGTCTCCTCGTTGACGCCGATGACGAAGGTGCCGTCGATGCCCTTGCCGGGGGCCGCGATGATGACCTTCTTCGCTCCCGCTTCGATGTGGGGGGCCACCTCCGTCCTCTTGCGGAACTCGCCCGTCGACTCCAGCACGATGTCGACGCCCATCTCCTTCCAGGGCAGCAGGGCGCAGTTGTCGGTGATGTTGGTGATCCGGATCTCCCGACCGTTGACGACGAGCGCCCCGTCGGTCGCGGCGACGTCACCCGGGAACTTCCCGTGGACGGAGTCGTACTTGAGCAGATGGGCGAGGATGGGGGCCTTGGCCCGGGAGTTGACGGCGACGATCTCGAGGTCTTCGTAGTTGAGGGCGGCCCTCACCAGATACCGTCCGACGCGGCCGAAGCCGTTCACTGCGCACTTGACACCCATGGGTTGACCTCCTCTGTTCGGTATTGAAGCCCCCCGGGCGGGGCCGCGGGAGGACGGGATGTCCGGCTGTCAGGTTCCCCCATGCCGGGTCTCCGGCCGAGGCATGCACAACCGGTGCCGCCCGGGCCGGGAAGAACACGCGCACGTTTCAAAACCGATTACTCTTAAACAGCCGCGGTTCCGGAGTCAATCTTTTTTTGCCCCGCCCCCGCCGGTCCCCCCCTTTTCCCTCTTGACACCGGCGTGCCCGGGGGGTAGTCATACTGCATAGGGCAACAGGCTAACGACAGGGAAGCAAAGAAGAAATCGGGCCTCCCGCCCGAAGGGGCTGACGATCGGCTGATCCCATGGAAAAGGACATCCGGAAATCCGTGATCGCCGGGACGTGGTACCCGGGGGACCCTGCCGTTCTCCGGGCCGAGATCCGCCGGTACCTGGAGGCGGTGCCCGCAAGGGCCGTCGCAGGCCCCGTGGTCGGTCTCGTGTCGCCCCACGCGGGCTACGTCTACTCGGGGCCGGTCGCGGCGCACGGGTACCGGCTCATCGAGGGAAAGCGCTATGACGCGGTGGTGGTCATCGGGCCGAGCCACCGCGTTCCGTTCCGAGGCGTCTCCGTCTGGCCCTCGGGGGGCTACGAAACGCCGCTGGGCGTCGTCCCCGTCGAGGCCGGGTTGGCCGAGGCGATCCTCGGGGGCGGCGCTGTCCTGACCGACGACCGCAGGCCCCACGCGGCGGAGCATTCCGTCGAGATCCAGCTGCCCTTCCTGCAGGTGGCGCTCGGGTCCTTCGCCTTCGTCCCCCTCGTGATGGGCTCCCAGGACTTCCGGACCTGCGAGGCCGTTGCGGAGGCCCTCTGGGAGGCCGCGAAGGGCAGGGAGGTTCTCGTCGTGGGCAGCTCGGACCTCTCGCACTTTCACGACGACCGGCAGGCCGAGCGGCTCGACGCGATCGTCGTCGACCTGGTGCGCAAGGGGGATCCCCGGGGTCTGGCGCGCCGTCTCGAGGAGGGCTCCTGCGAGGCCTGCGGCGGGGGCCCGGTCGTCACGGCCATGCTCTTCGCCGAGAAGGCCGGGGCCCGGGGCGTGCAGGTGCTCCGGTACGCCCATTCCGGCGACGTCACCGGCGACAGGCGCCAGGTGGTGGGGTATCTCTCGGCGGCCTTTTTCAGGGAGCCTCGGGGGTAGGGCGATGGCAGACGGCAAGGCCGCAACCGACCGGGGACTCACCGGCGAGCAGAAGCAGGCCCTCCTGCGGATCGCCCGCGAATCCATCGAGGCCGAGCTGAGGGGGGAAGCCCCGCCGGCGGCCGAAGGACAGGGGACACCGGACGAGAAGCGCGGGGCCTTCGTCTCCCTGAAGAAGCGGGGCAAGCTGCGCGGCTGCATCGGCATGATCGAGGCGAAAAAGCCCCTGGCGCAGACCGTCGAGGAGATGGCCGTGGCCGCGGCGTTCCAGGACCCCCGGTTCCCGCCCCTGCGCAGGGAGGAACTCAAGGACCTCCGCGTGGAGATCTCCGTGCTCACCCCCCTGCGCCGGGTCGCCGATGTGGGCGCCATCGAAATCGGCACGCACGGCCTCTACATCCGCAAGGGGGCGCGGGCGGGGCTGCTGCTGCCCCAGGTGGCCACCGAGTGGCGATGGGACCGGGAGACGTTCCTGAGGGAAACCTGCCGGAAGGCGGGCCTTGCCCCCGATGCCTGGCGCGACCCGGAGACGGAGATCTACCTTTTTTCGGCCGATGTATTCGGTGAAGAATAGGCAAAGGGCGCGGGGCCAAGGGGGAAAAGGATGGATTTGAACGTCTTTTGCTTCAGCCCTTCGCTTTTTGCCTCAAGCCCGTTGTAAAAAAATCCTTGACAAAAGACGGATTTCACACTAACCTTCGTTGCTTCTACGCCCGGCGTGCGTCTTTTTGCGTTCTAAGGGCCGGAATTCTTTGAAAGATTGTATGAAATGGCTGGCGTAGCTCAACAGGTAGAGCAGCTGATTTGTAATCAGCCGGTTGCGGGTTCGAGTCCCATCGCCAGCTCCATATCGCCCATAGCGATCACGAGATCCGGAGGGGTTCCCGAGCGGTCAAAGGGAGCAGACTGTAAATCTGCCGGCGCAGCCTACGGAGGTTCGAACCCTCCCCCCTCCACCATATTTTTTCTCATTCACCGCGCCCCGAAGGAGGACCGTGAGTGAGCCCCGGGCGGGGGTGAGCGGGAGTAGCTCAGTGGCTAGAGCGTCAGCCTTCCAAGCTGAGGGTCGCGGGTTCGAATCCCGTTTCCCGCTCCAACTTTTCCAGGAGAACGGACCGGGGCGGCCGAGGCGATCGGCCGGCGCCGGATGCCGGGTTGCCGGTTTTCAGCCCACGTAGCTCAGTCGGTAGAGCACATCCTTGGTAAGGATGAGGTCACCAGTTCAATCCTGGTCGTGGGCTCCATTTCAGCCAGGGTGGACATCGATGCGAAACAACATTACGCTGGCCTGCACGGAATGCAAGCGCCGCAACTACACGACGACGAAGAACAAGCGGACCATGCAGGACCGGCTCGAGATGAAGAAGTTCTGCAGGTTCTGCAAGACCCACACGCCGCACAAGGAAACCAAGTAACGGCGGGAAGGAACGGGGTACAGGCCAGTAGCTCTAACGGCTAGAGCGCCGGACTCCAAATCCGGATGCTGGGGGTTCGAATCCCTCCTGGCCTGCCATTTCCTCCCGACCGGCCGTACAGGACAAGGTATTGGACAAGGTAAAGCAGATCCTGAACGTCGTTCAGCAGTTCCTGAAGGAATCCCGGGCGGAACTGAAAAAGGTGACATGGCCCACCCCGAAGCAGGCGATCACGTCCACCTCGGTCGTGATCGTCGTCACGGTGATCGTGTCGCTGGTCCTGGGGCTCGTGGACTTCGGACTCGCCAAGATCATCCGTCTGGTTCTGGGGTAGGCAAGAGATGGCTTTCCGCTGGTACGTCGTCCATACCTATTCGGGCTTCGAGAACAAGGTCAAGCTGTCGCTCCAGGAGCGCATCGAGGCGGCGGGCATGCAGGCCTTCTTCTCCGACATCCTCGTGCCCGAGGAGGACATCGTCGAGCTGGTCAGCGGCGAGAAGAAGACCTCGAAGCGCAAGTTCTTCCCGGGCTACGTGCTCGTGAAGATGGAGCTCAACGACGACACCTGGCACATCGTCAAGAACACCCCCAAGGTGACGGGCTTCATCGGCACCAAGGAGAAGCCGACCCCGATCCCCGACGAGGACGTCCTGGCGCTCCGGACCCGCATCGAGGAGGGGACGCTGAAGCCCAAGCCCAAGTTCTCCTTCGACGTGGGCGATCACGTCAAGATCATCGACGGACCCTTCACCAACTTCGACGGCATCGTCGACGAGGTGAAGCCCGAGAAGGGCAAGCTCCGGGTCATCGTCAGCATCTTCGGCCGCTCGACGCCGGTGGAACTGGACTTCATCCAGGTCGTCGCGGCCTAGGCCCGGGCCGTTCCGAAAGGGGTCAATCACACCACAGGGTGAAGACACTATGGCAAAGAAAGTCATCGCGAACATCAAGCTGCAGATCCAGGCGGGCAAGGCCACGCCCTCCCCGCCGATCGGCCCGGCCCTCGGCCAGCACGGCGTGAACATCATGGAGTTCTGCAAGGCCTACAACGCCATGACGGCCAAGCAGGAGGGCATGATCATCCCCGTGGTGATCACCGTGTACGCCGACCGCTCCTTCACGTTCGTGACGAAGACGCCCCCCGTCTCGGTGCTCCTGAAGCAGGCCGCCAAGATCGCCAAGGGCGCGAGCGACCCGAAGCGGGAGACCGTGGGCAGGGTGACGGGCAAGCAGGTCAGGGACATCGCGGAGCTGAAGTTCAAGGATCTCAACTGCGTGGACATCGATGCGGCCGTCCGGACCGTGGCGGGGACCGCCCGGTCGATGGGCATCGAGATCACGGCATAGCGAGGGGTTTGGGGCAATGGCCAGAGGCAAGAGATACACAGAGGCGAAAAAGAAGATCGAATCGGGGAAGCGCTATCCCCTCAAGGAGGCCGTGGAGCTCGCGGTCGGCACGGCCGGCGCCAAGTTCGACGAGACGATGGACGCGGCGATCCGCCTCGGCGTCGACCCGAAGCACGCCGACCAGATGGTCCGCGGCAGCGTCGCGCTGCCCCACGGCCTGGGCAAGACCGTGCGGGTCCTCGTGTTCGCCAAGGGCGAGAAGGAGAAGGAGGCCCTGGACGCCGGGGCCGATTTCGCGGGATCCGACGATCTCGTCGAGAAGATCAAGGGCGGCTGGCTCGAGTTCGACCGCGTCGTGGCCACCCCGGACATGATGGGCACCGTCGGCAAGCTGGGCAAGGTCCTGGGGCCCCGGGGCCTCATGCCCAACCCGAAGGTCGGCACCGTGACCTTCGACGTGGGGAAGGTCGTCAAGGAGCTCAAGGCGGGCAAGGTGGAGTTCCGCGTGGAAAAGGCGGGCATCGTCCACACCCCCGTCGGCAAGGCCTCCTTCGGCGCCGAGAAGCTTCTGGAAAACGTGACGGCCCTGCTGGAGACGATCATCAAGCTCAAACCGGCATCGAGCAAAGGAACCTATCTCAAGAGCATCTCCCTATCCACCACCATGGGTCCGGGGGTCAGGGTCGACCCCCTGGATATTCGGAACCTGATGAAGTAGCACCGGCCGCCATGTCATAACGTGTAACCGAAGAGTCGGAGACAGCAGGTACCGGGAGTTTAATCGGCCCCGCGCCGGCCTGCCGAGACGACATCCCCGAACCGAGCCGCCCCCGGGGCGGCGAGGCGGGATGGAACAGGAAGCGGCGGACCCTTCCGCCGGGTGTACCCTCGTTCAGGCAGTCATGTTTCTCCCCGTTGCGCGCTCCGACTTTCGAAGCCTTCCGGCCCCTGAAACCGGGAAGGGAAATTGACCGTGGGAAAGGAGGTTCAAGGTTGGACAGAAAGGAAAAGGAGCAGGCAGTCGCGGAGCTTCACGAGAGGCTCAAGAGCGTCAAGCTCGCCGTTCTGGCCGGGTACAGCGGCCTGAACGTCGAGAAGATCACTGCCCTGAGGAATGAACTGCGCAAGACGGGAACCGAGTTCCGGGTCGTGAAGAACACCCTGCTGGGCATCGCCGCCCAGGGGACGGACTTCGCCGGCCTGAAGGACAACCTCAAAGGCCCCCTGTCGCTGTCCATGATCGGCGGCGACGTGGCGGCCCCCACCAAGGTTCTCATCGACTTCGCCAGGAAAAACCCCGAGCTGGACATCAAGTTCGCCTGGATGGACGGCCGGATGGTCAGCCGGCAGCAGCTGGATCTCCTCTCCGAGCTGCCGAGCCGGGAGGTGCTCCTGGCGAAGCTCCTGGGCACCCTCATGGCGGTGCCGACGCAGTTCGTCACGGTGCTGAGCGCCGTGCCGCGCGGTCTTGTGCAGGTCCTCGAGGCCTACAGGCAGAAAAAGGAAAAAGAAAACGCATAAGGAGTGGAGAAACATGGCGATCACGAAGGAAGACGTTGTCAAGTATATCGAAGGGATGACGGTGCTCGAACTCTCGGAGCTCGTCAAGGAACTGGAAGCGAAGTTCGGCGTCTCGGCGGCGGCCCCGGTGGCCGTGGCGGCCGTGGCCGGCGGCGCGGCCCCCGCGGCGGCCGCGGCGGCCGAGGAGAAGACGGAGTTCGACGTCGTCCTGACGAGCTTCGGCGCCGAGAAGATCCAGGTCATCAAGGAAATCCGCGCCATCACGGGCCTCGGCCTGAAGGAAGCCAAGGACCTCGTCGAAGGCGTGCCCAAGCCCGTCAAGGAAGGCATCGCCAAGGCGGAAGCCGACGAGATCAAGAAGAAGCTCGAGGCCGTGGGCGCCACCGTCGAGATCAAGTAAGGCGATTTGATCGTAAGGCAACCCATTTTGACACCCCGTAGGGCGTTACGGGTTTCCAGGGATCCGGGAAGGGAGGGCTCTTCCGGCGCGGCCGGAAGGCCCCGGTTCCCGGTGCGGCCAGCACGGCAGGCCGAAGGAAGCCCGGGGACGCAGACGGGGTCGTCCATTTTTCTGAGGAATAAGAAAAGATGATGCGTGAATTCAGGAAGAATTTCGGTCGGATCCAGAAGATTATCGACGTTCCGAACCTGATCGACATCCAGATGAAGTCCTACGAGAAGTTCCTGCAGAAGGACGTGCAGCCCGAGAAGCGCGCCGCCGTCGGGCTCCAGGGGGCCTTCAAGAACATCTTCCCGATCAGCGACTTCAGCGGGAAGTGCTCCCTCGAGTTCGTGAGCTACAAGATCGGCGAGAGCCGCTACGACGTCAAGGAGTGCATCGCCAAGGGCCTGACCTACGCGGCGCCCCTGAAGATCGTGGTGCGGCTCGTCGTCTTCGACGCCGACCGGACGAGCGAGCAGAAGATCATCCGGGACATCAAGGAGCAGGAGATCTACTTCGGCGAGATCCCGCTGATGACCGAAAACGGGACCTTCATCGTCAACGGCACCGAGCGGGTCATCGTGAGCCAGCTGCACCGCTCGCCGGGCATCTTCTTCGATCACGACAAGGGGAAGACCCACGCCAGCGGCAAGCTCATCTACTCGGCACGCATCATCCCCATCCGGGGCTCCTGGCTCGACTTCGAATTCGACGTGAAGGACCTGCTCTACGTGCGCATCGACCGCCGGCGCAAGATGCCCGTGACCATCCTGCTCAAGGCCATGGGTCTCTCGACGGAGGACATCCTCAACACCTTCTACGCGATCGAGAAGATCACCTTCGAGGGCGACCGGGCGTACCTCGACGTGGGCCCCTTCCTGGCCAACGAGAAGGCCCCCGAGGACATCGAGACGAAGCCCAAGGGCGGCGAGGTCCTCGTCAAGAAGGGACGCAAGATCACGAAGCAGGCCCTCAAGCGGCTCGACGAGCTCAAGATCCGGCGCATCCCCGTCGGCGGGGACTATCTCGTCGGCAAGGTGCTCTCGCGCAACGTGACCGACCCCGCCACGGGCGAGGTCCTGGTGCGGTGCAACCAGGAGATCACGCCGGAGCGCCTCGAACTCCTGCGGCAGAAGGGCGTCCAGGGGGTCGAGTGCATCCATCTCGACGAGGACCGCATGAACGCCTCCATCATGGAGACCCTGCTGATCGACAAAATCGAGTCCGGCGAGGAGGCCATCATCGAGATCTACCGCCGCCTGCGGCCCTCGAACCCGCCGACCCCGGAGACGGCCCGCCGCTTCTTCAAGAGCCTCTTCTTCGACCCCGAGACCTACGACATCTCCGACGTAGGCCGCGTGAAGATGAACTACAAGCTGAGGCTCGACGTGCCCGCCGACGTGACGACCCTGCGCAGCGAGGACATCCTCGAGGCCGTCCGGTACCTCATCCACCTCAAGCTCGGCGAGGGCGACTGCAGCGTCGACGACATCGACCACCTGGGCAACCGCCGCATCCGCTCCGTGGGCGAGCTCATCGAGAACCAGTACCGCATCGGCCTGATCCGCATGGAGCGCGCCATCAAGGAAAAGATGAGCCTCCAGGACGTGGAGACCATGATGCCCCACGACCTCGTGAACGCCAAGCCCGTCTCGGCCGTCGTCAACGAGTTCTTCGGCTCGAGCCAGCTCTCGCAGTTCATGGACCAGACCAACCCCCTGTCCGAGATCACCCACAAGCGCAGGCTCTCGGCCCTGGGGCCGGGGGGCCTCACCCGCGAACGGGCGGGCTTCGAGGTCCGCGACGTCCACAACAGCCACTACGGCCGGATCTGCCCCGTCGAGACGCCGGAAGGCCCGAACATCGGCCTCATCGTGTCGCTGTCGACCTACGCGCGGGTCAACGAGTTCGGCTTCATCGAGACCCCCTACCGTGTCGTGGAGAACGGCCGCGTCCTCAACGACATCAAGTACCTCACCGCCATCGAGGAGGAGAAGTTCATCATCGCCCAGGCCGACGCCGACCTGGACGCCAAGGGCCGCTTCACCGAGCCCCTGATCTACGCCCGGAAGGGCGGCGAGTTCGTCACCGTCGTCCCCGAGGAGGTGGAGCTCATGGACGTCTCGCCGAACCAGCTGGTGTCCGTGGCCGCGGCGCTGATCCCCTTCCTGGAGCACGACGACGCCAACCGCGCGCTCATGGGCTCCAACATGCAGCGCCAGGCCGTGCCGCTGCTCCAGCCCGAGGTGCCGCTCATCGGCACGGGGATGGAGCCCGTGGTGGCCAAGGACTCCGGCGCCGTGGTGACGGCCCGGCGCGCCGGTGTCGTCGAGAGCGTCGACGCCGAGCGCATCGTCATCAAGTGCGACGAGGCCGATCGGGGCAGCTTCGACACGGGCGTGGACATCTACAACCTCACCAAGTACCAGCGCACCAACCAGGACACCTGCTTCAACCAGCGGCCCGTCGTCGTGACGGGCGAACGCGTCGAGGCCGGCGACATCATCGCCGACGGCCCGGCCACGCAGGACGGCGAGCTCGCCCTGGGCCGCAACGTCATGGTCGCCTTCATATCCTGGGGCGGGTACAACTACGAGGACTCCATCCTCGTCTCCGAGCGGATCGTGAAGGAAGACGTCTACACCTCGGTGCACATCGAGGAGTTCGAGACGATGGCCCGCGACACCAAGCTCGGCAAGGAGGAGATCACCCGCGACATCCCCAACGTGGGCGAGGAGGCCCTGCGCAACCTCGACGACAGCGGCATCGTCCGGATGGGCGTCTACGTGAAGCCCGGCGACATCCTCGTCGGCAAGATCACGCCCAAGGGCGAGACGACCCTTTCCCCCGAGGAGAAGCTCCTGCGGGCCATCTTCGGCGAGAAGGCGGGCGACGTGCGCGACACCTCCCTGCGGGTGCCCCCGGGGGTCGAGGGGATCGTCATCGACGCCAAGATCTTCACCCGCAAGGGCGCCGAGAAGGACCGCCGGTCGGTCCAGATCGAGGAGGACGAGGTCCGCCGGATCTACCAGGACCGCGACGACGAGATCCGGATCATCACCGAGGCGGTGAAGAGCAAGATCCAGGACCTGCTCGTCGGGAAGGTCTCCGCGGGCAAGCTCATCGACCCCAAGAAGAAGAAAACGGTGCTCAAGAAGGGCGAGGAGATCACGGCCGAGGTCCTCGAGAAGATCCCCTTCAGCCTCTGGAAGGGCATCTCGCTCGAGGACGAGACCCTCGAGGAGAACCTCCGGGGCATGCTCGAGAACCTCGGGCGCAAGGTGGACCTCATCGAGGCCTACTTCGAGGAGAAGGTGGAAAAGCAGAAGGCCGGCGACGAGCTGCCCCCGGGCGTCATCAAGCTCGTCAAGGTCTACGTCGCCATCAAGCGCAAGCTCTCCGTGGGCGACAAGATGGCGGGCCGCCACGGCAACAAGGGCGTGCTGTCGCGCATCCTGCCCGACGAGGACATGCCGTTCTTCGAGGACGGCACGCCCGTGGACATCATCCTCAACCCCCTGGGCGTCCCCTCCCGCATGAACGTGGGACAGATCCTCGAGACCCACCTCGGCTGGGCCGCCAAGGAGCTGGGGGAGAAGATCAACGGCCTCATCGAGAAGAACGCCGGCGTCGAGGCCCTCAAGCGGGAAATGAAGAAGCTCTACGGCTCCGAGGAGTTCACCCGGTTCATCGACGGGGCCACCGAGGAGGAGATCCGCGGCTTCGTGCGGCGCCTCAAGAAGGGGATCTCCGTCGCCACACCCGTCTTCGACGGGGCCACGGAGGAGGAGATCCGCGACATGCTCGGCAGGGCGAGCCTGCCCGCCAAGGGCCAGGCCGTCCTCTTCGACGGCCGCACGGGCGAGCCCTTCGAGCAGCAGGTCACCGTGGGCATGATCTACATGCTCAAGCTCCACCACCTCGTGGACAACAAGATCCACGCCCGCTCCATCGGCCCCTACTCGCTCGTCACCCAGCAGCCCCTGGGCGGCAAGGCCCAGTTCGGCGGCCAGCGGCTCGGCGAGATGGAGGTCTGGGCCATGGAGGCCTACGGCGCGGCCCATACCCTGCAGGAGTTCCTCACGGTGAAGTCCGACGACGTGGCGGGCCGCACGCGGATCTACGAGGCCATCGTCAAGGGCGAGCACTCGCTCGAGCCGGGGCTGCCCGAGTCCTTCAGCGTGCTCGTCAAGGAGCTCCAGAGCCTCTGCCTGGATGTGGAGCTGGTCGAAAAAGAATAGGCAAAGGGCTTATGGCTTAAGGCGTATGGAAAAGGAAGAAAACGTTTCCGGAGCCTTGGCCCCGAGCCGGTCACGACAGATAGGAAGAAAGAACGGCATATGGCTTAAGGCATACGGCAATAGGCGAGGCAGAAAGCATGTTGTCTCTAGCCGTAAGCCCTTCGCCCGGAGCCTTTAGCCAGTTTTTAAAGGAGTCCCAACGTGGAAGACATTTTCAGCTTTTTCGAAAAGCCGAAGGATCCCATCCGGTTCAACGCCATCAAGATGTCCATCGCCTCCCCGGAGAAGATCGCCTCCTGGTCGCACGGCGAGGTGAAGAAGCCCGAGACGATCAACTACCGGACCTTCAAGCCGGAGCGCGACGGCCTGTTCTGCGCCAAGATCTTCGGGCCCGTGAAGGACTACGAGTGCCTCTGCGGCCGCTACAAGCGGATGAAGCACCGCGGGGTGGTCTGCGAGAAGTGCGGCGTCGAGGTCATCCAGTCCAAGGTCCGCCGGGAGCGGATGGGCCACATCACGCTGGCGGCCCCCGTGGCGCACATCTGGTTCCTCAAGAGCCTCCCGAGCCGGATCGGCAACGTCATCGACCTCTCCCTCAAGGAGCTCGAGAAGGTCCTGTACTTCGAGTCCTGGATCGTGCTCGACCCGAAGGACACGCCCCTCAAGAAGAAGGAACTCCTCACGGAGGAGCGCTACGTGGAGTGCCGCGAGAAGTACGGGGCCGACGGCTTCGTGGCCGGCATCGGCGCCGAGGCGGCCCGCGCGCTGCTGCAGGAGATGAACCTCGACGAGCTCGATGCGGAGCTGCGGGCCGAACTCAAGGAGGCCACCTCCGACACGAAGCGCAAGAAGCTCACCAAACGCCTGCGGGTCGTCGAGGCCCTGCGCAAGAGCGGCAACCGCCCCGAGTGGATGATCCTCACGACGATCCCCGTGATCCCGCCGGACCTGCGGCCCCTCGTGCCCCTGGAGGGCGGGCGCTTCGCCACGTCGGACCTCAACGACCTGTACCGGCGCGTCATCAACCGCAACAACCGCCTCAAGCGGCTCATGGAGCTCAACGCCCCCGAGATCATCATCCGCAACGAGAAGCGCATGCTCCAGGAGGCCGTCGACGTGCTCTTCGACAACGGCCGGCGCGGCCGGGCCATCACGGGCTCCAACAAGCGCCCCCTGCGGTCGCTCTCGGACATGCTCAAGGGCAAGCAGGGCCGGTTCCGCCAGAACCTGCTGGGCAAGCGCGTGGACTACTCGGGCCGCTCCGTCATCACCGTGGGGCCCGATCTGCGGCTCCACCAGTGCGGCCTGCCCAAGAAGATGGCCCTGGAGCTCTTCAAGCCCTTCATCTACAACCGCCTCATGGAGAAGGGCTACGTCACGACGGTCAAGAGCGCCAAGAAGATGGTCGAGCGCGAGACCCCCGAGGTCTGGGACGCCCTGGACGAGGTGGTGCGCGAGTACCCCGTCATCCTCAACCGCGCCCCCACCCTGCACCGGCTGGGCATGCAGGCCTTCGAGCCCGTGCTCATCGAGGGCAAGGCGATCCAGCTCCACCCCCTGGTCTGCACGGCCTTCAACGCCGACTTCGACGGCGACCAGATGGCGGTCCACGTGCCGCTCTCGATCGAGGCGCAGGTCGAGAGCCGCGTGCTCATGATGTCGACGAACAACATCCTCTCGCCGGCCCACGGCAAGCCCATCATCGTGCCCTCCCAGGACATCGTCCTGGGGCTCTACTACATGACCCGGGCCCGCTCCGAGAGCCGCGGAACGGGAACGACCTTCTCGGGCCCCGAGGAGGTGCGCCAGGCCTACGACTCGGGCGAGGTGGACCTCCAGGCCAAGGTGAAGGTCCGCATGAACGGGCACCTCGCCGAGACGACGGTGGGCCGCGTACTGCTCTACGAGATCGTGCCCAAGGAGATCCCCTTCGAGGTCATCAACAAGGTGATGAACAAGAAGGAGGTGGCCAACCTCATCGACTACTGCTACCGCTCCTGCGGCGACAAGGCCACCGTCATCCTGGCCGACCGCCTGAAGGACACGGGCTTCCGCTACGCCACCGTCTCCGGGGCCTCCATCGCCATCCACAACATGGTGATCCCCGCGGGCAAGCGGGACATCGTCGCCAAGGCCGACAAGGACGTCCTCGAGGTGCAGCGGCAGTACATGGACGGCCTCATCACCGACGGCGAGCGCTACAACAAGGTCATCGACATCTGGGCGCAGGCGACGGAGAAGGTCGCCGCCGAGATGCTCTCCTCCATCGGCTCCGAGCAGATCGAGCTGGCCGACGGCCGGACGCGCAGCCTCGAGAGCTTCAACCCCATCTACATGATGGCCGACTCGGGCGCCCGCGGCAGCGCCGCCCAGATCCGCCAGCTGGCCGGCATGCGCGGCCTGATGGCCAAGCCCTCGGGCGAGATCATCGAGACCCCGATCACGGCCAACTTCCGCGAGGGCCTCACGGTGCTGCAGTACTTCATCTCGACCCACGGCGCGCGGAAGGGTCTGGCCGACACGGCGCTCAAGACGGCCAACTCGGGCTACCTGACGCGCCGGCTCGTCGACGTGGCCCAGGACTGCACGATCAGCGAGGACGACTGCCGGACCCTCGACGGGATCTTCGTCCAGGCCCTGGTCGAGGGCGGCGAGATCATCGAGACGGCCGGCGAGCGCGTCCTGGGGCGCGTGGCCCTCGAGGACATCGTGGACCCCTTCACGGGCGAGGTGCTCGTCCACGCCAACGAGGCGATCGACGAGACGCTCGCGAAGAAGCTCGACGACGCCGGCATCGAGCGCGTCCAGATCCGCTCGGTGCTCACCTGCAAGTCCAAGTTCGGCGTCTGCGCGAAGTGCTACGGCCGCGACCTGGCCCACGGGCACCTCGTCAACATCGGCGAGGCCGTGGGGATCATCGCGGCCCAGTCCATCGGCGAGCCCGGGACCCAGCTCACGATGCGGACCTTCCACATCGGCGGCACGGCCAAGTTCGAGGAGCACTCGACCCTGGAGGCCCGCCACGACGGCACGCTGAAGTTCGTCAACCTCCACTGGGTCAAGCGCGGCAAGGACCTCGTCGTCATGAACCGCAACGGCGAGATCCACGTCCTCGACGAGGAAGGACGCAACCGCGGCAAGTACCCCGTCCCCTACGGGGCGCACATCAAGGTCGGCGAGAACGCCAAGATCAAGCGCGGCGACCGCATCGCCGAGTGGGACCCCTTCTCCATCCCGATCCTCGCCGAGGTCCCCGGGACGGTGAAGTACGGCGACATCATCGAGGGCAAAACGGTCCAGGAGCAGGTCGACGAGGTGACGGGTCTCTCGAGAAAGGTCATCACCGAGTTCTCCGACGCCGACCTGCGGCCCCGCATCTCGATCAAGGACAAGGAGGGCAGGACGGCCAAGGTGCCGGGGACGGGCAGCACGGCCCGCTACCTGCTGTCGGTGGGCGTCAACATCGGCGTCAACGAGGGCGACCGGGTCGAGGCGGGCGACATCATTGCCAAGATCCCCCGCGAGACCACGAAGACCAAGGACATCACGGGCGGCCTGCCCCGCGTGGCCGAGCTCTTCGAGGCGAGAAAGCCCAAGGAATTCGCGGTGATCTCCGAGATCGACGGGATCGTCTCCTTCGGCAAGGACGTCAAGGGACGCCGCCGCGTGATCGTGACCCCCGAGGTGGGCGAGAAGAAGGAATACCTCATCCCCAAGGGCAAGCACATCACCGTCCAGGAGGGCGACCGGATCCAGGCCGGCGAGGCCCTCATGGACGGGGCCTCCAACCCCCACGACCTGCTGAGCATCAAGGGCGAAAAGGAGCTGGCCCGGTACCTCGTCGACGAGGTCCAGGAGGTCTACCGGCTGCAGGGCGTCAAGATCAACGACAAGCACATCGAGATCATCGTCCGCCAGATGCTCCGCCGGGTGCGGGTCACCGACCCGGGGGACACGAACTTCCTGGCCGACGAGCAGGTCGAGAAGAGCCGTTTCCAGGAGGAAAACGACCGGGTGATCGAAAAGGGCGGTCAGCCCGCCGTGGGCGAGCCGATCCTGCTGGGCATCACGAAGGCGTCGCTCTCGACGCAGAGCTTCATCTCGGCGGCCTCCTTCCAGGAGACGACGAGGGTGCTCACCGAGGCGGCCCTGGCCGGCAAGATCGACTACCTGCGCGGGATCAAGGAGAACGTCATCATGGGCCGCCTCATCCCCGCCGGGTCCGGGCTTCCGCTCTACAAGAAGCTCGGCATTGCGGTCGAGGGGGCCGACGAGGAAATTGGGCCGCCCGAAGAGAAAACGCTTGACATCCAGGCCTCGAATTGATAAAAAGTCAAGCTTTCGCAGACCCCTTCAATTTGGACGGAAAGGGATAGAAGGATTTCCATGCCGACGATCAACCAGTTAGTGCGAAAAGGAAGGCGGCAGGTCCGGAAGAAGACGACGACCCCCGCCCTGGTGTCCTGCCCGCAGCGGCGCGGCGTCTGCGTGCGCGTCTACACGACCACACCCAAGAAGCCCAATTCGGCGCTTCGCAAGGTGGCCCGCGTGCGCCTCACGAGCGGCTACGAGGTGACGGCCTACATCCCGGGCATCGGCCACAACCTGCAGGAACACTCGGTCGTGCTCGTCCGCGGCGGCCGCGTGAAGGACCTCCCCGGCGTGCGGTACCACATCGTCCGGGGCACGCTGGATGCCGTCGGCGTCCAGGACCGCAAGCAGGGGCGGTCGAAGTACGGCGCCAAGAAGCCGAGCTGATCGGGGTTGACAGCATGCCAAGACGACGAGAAATCCAGAAGCGAAAGATCACGCCCGACGCGAAGCACGGCAGCGTGCTCGTGGCGAAGTTCGTCAACAGCCTCATGAAGAAGGGCAAGAAGAGCACCGCCGAGGGCATCCTCTACGGGGCCTTCGACATCATCGAGAAGCGGGCCAAGGAGCCGCCCCTGGCCGTTTTCGAGAAGGCCCTGGACAACGTCAAGCCGGTCATCGAGGTGCGCTCACGCCGGGTCGGCGGCGCCACCTACCAGGTCCCCACGGAAGTGGCCCCGGGCCGCAGGCAGGCCCTGGCCTTCCGGTGGATCATCGGCAACGCCCAGTCCCGGGCGGAGAAGACGATGCGGGAAAAGCTCGCCGGCGAGCTCATGGACGCCGCACAAAACCGTGGCGCCTCCGTCAAGAAGCGCGAGGACGTCCACAAGATGGCCGAGGCCAACAAGGCCTTCGCCCACTACCGGTTCTAGCGCTCTTTTACAACCGCTGGGTGTTTCATCGTGGCACGGCAGACCGCATTGGAGAATGTCCGGAACATCGGCATCACGGCTCATATCGATGCGGGCAAGACGACCGTGACCGAACGCATCCTCTACTACACGGGCATCTCCTACAAGATGGGGGAGGTCCACGACGGCACGGCCGTCATGGACTTCATGGAGCAGGAGCAGGAGCGGGGCATCACGATCACCTCCGCCGCCACGACCTGTTCCTGGCGCGACTGCCGCCTCAACCTCATCGACACGCCGGGCCACGTGGATTTCACGATCGAGGTGGAACGCTCGCTGCGCATCCTCGACGGGGCCGTGGCGCTCTTCACGGCCGTCGAGGGGGTGGAGCCCCAGTCCGAGACGGTCTGGAGGCAGGCCGACCGCTACCGCGTGCCCCGCATCGCCTTCATCAACAAGATGGACCGCACGGGCGCGGGGTTCGTGAAGGCCGTCGAGATGATCCGCGACCGGCTGGGCGCCAACGCCGTGCCGGTCCAGATCCCCGTGGGCGCCGAGGAGCGGTTCCGCGGGGTCGTCGACCTGATCGGCATGCGGGCGCTGCTCTACGACGTCGACCGTCTCGGGGCGGAGTTCTCCATCCGGGAGATCCCGGCCGAGTTCCGGGACGAGGCCCGGGCCGCCCGGGAGAGGCTCATCGAGTCCCTGGCGGACGTCGATGACGCGATCATGAGGAAATACCTGCAGGGCGACGCGCCGGGCCGCGAGGAGATCGTGGCCGCGCTCCGGAGACAGACCCTCGCCATGAAGGTCGTCCCGGTGTGCTGCGGCGCCGCTTTCAAGAACAAAGGGATCCAGCCGCTCCTGGACGCGGTCGTCGATTACCTCCCCTCGCCGGCGGACATGCCGCCCGTGGCGGGGAAGGGGCCCGACGGCGCCGAGGTCCTGCGGGCGGCAAGCGACGACGAGCCTTTCGCTGCGCTCGCTTTCAAAATTGTCACGGACCCCTACGTCGGGCAGCTGACCTACATCCGGGTGTACTCGGGGGTGCTCGACGCGGGTTCCACCCTCTTCAACGCAACGAAGAAAAAAAGAGAGCGTGTCGGCCGCATCCTCAAGATGCACGCCAACAAGCGCGAGGACATCCGGGAGGCCCGGACGGGCGACATCGTGGCCGCCGTGGGTCTCTCGTCGACGGCGACGGGCGACACGCTGTGCCACCCGGATCACCCGATCGTCCTCGAGACCCTGAGCTTCCCCGAGCCGGTCATCGCCATCGCCATCGAGCCGAAGACGAAGGCCGACGAGGAGAAGATGGGCGTCGCGCTGGAAAAGATCCAGAGGGAGGACCCCTCGTTCCGGGTCAGGGTGGACCGGGAGACGGGGCAGACGCTGATCACGGGGATGGGCGAACTCCACCTCGAGATCATCGTGGATCGGCTCTCCCGGGAATTCGGGCTGGGGGCCGACATCGGCCGGCCCCGGGTGGCCTACAAGGAAACGATCCGCAAGGCCGTCCGTGCGGAAGGGCGGTTCGTCCGGCAGTCCGGCGGCCGCGGCCAGTTCGGCCACGTGTGGCTCGAGATCGCGCCCAACGAGCCGGGCAAGGGACTGACCTTCGAGAACCGGATCATCGGCGGAGCGGTGCCCCGGGAGTACATCCCCGCCGTCGAAAAGGGCATCCGCGAGGCGATGGAGGAGGGGGTGCTGGCCGGCTACCCCGTCGTGGACGTCAGGGCGGCCGTCGTGGACGGCTCTTACCACGAGGTGGATTCGTCGGAGCTGGCCTTCAAGATCGCCGCCTCCATGGGATTCAAGAACGGGGTCCGCCGGGCCCACCCGGTCCTGCTGGAGCCCGTGATGTCCGTCGAGGTCATCGTCCCCAAGGAGTACCTGGGGGACGTGATCGGGAACCTGACCTCCCGGCGCGGCAAGATCGTCTCGATCGAGTCCCGGCCGGGCTCCGAGGCGGTCCAGGCGGAAGTGCCGCTGGCCGAGATGTTCGGCTACGCCACGGACCTGCGGTCCAAGACCCAGGGGCGGGCCACCTACACGATGCAGTTTCTGCATTACGCGGCCGTGTCGGAGGAGCAGGCCAGGGACATCATCGAGAAGAAAGAACCGAGGCACAGGGCCAAGTAACTCACTATCGATCATCATACGGAATGCAAGGAGGTAACTGGAGATGGCGAAGAAAAAATTCGAAAGGACGAAGCCGCATGTCAATATCGGGACCATCGGGCACGTCGATCACGGCAAGACCACGCTGACCGCCGCGATCACGAAGCACCTGGCGACCAAGGGCCTGGCCCAGTACATGTCCTTTGATATAATCGACAACGCGCCCGAGGAGAAGGAGCGCGGCGTGACCATCAATATCGCCCACGTGGAGTATGAGACCCCCAAGCGGCACTACGCCCACGTCGACTGCCCGGGCCACTCCGACTACATCAAGAACATGATCTCGGGAGCCGCCCACATGGACGGCGCCATCCTTGTCGTCGCCGCCTCCGAAGGCCCCATGCCCCAGACCCGCGAGCACATCCTGCTGGCCCGCCAGGTGCAGGTTCCCTACATGCTCGTCTTCATGAACAAGGTGGACCTCGTGGACGACCCCGAGCTGCTCGACCTCGTCGAGCTCGAGCTCCGGGAGCTGCTCACGAAGTACGGCTTCCCGGGCGACAAGACGCCCATCATCCGCGGCTCGGCCCTGAAGGCCCTGGAGACCGACGACTCCAACTCGCCGGAGGCCAAGTGCATCTTCGAGCTCATGGACGCCGTCGACAGCTACATCCCCGAGCCCCAGCGCGACCTCGACAAGCCCTTCCTGATGCCCGTGGGCGACGTCTTCAGCATCTCCGGCCGCGGCACCGTCGTGACGGGCCGCGTGGACCGCGGGGTCATCCGGACGGGCGACGAGGTGGAGATCATCGGCATCCGGCCGACCTTCAAGACGGTCTGCACGGGCGTCGAAATGTTCCGCAAGACCCTCGACGAGGGGCGCGCGGGCGACGACATCGGCGTCCTGCTGCGCGGCACGAAGCGCGAGGAAGTGGAGCGCGGGCAGGTCGTGGCCAAGCCCGGCTCGATCACGCCCCACACGAAGTTCAAGGCCCAGGTCTACGTCCTGACGAAGGAAGAGGGCGGGCGCCACACGCCGTTCTTCTCCGGCTACCGGCCCCAGTTCTACTTCCGGACGACCGACGTGACGGGCGTCACCACGCTGCCCGCGGGCGTCGAGATGGTCATGCCCGGCGACAACGTGGAGATGGAAGTGGTCCTCATCACCCCCATCGCCATGGAGAAGCAGCTGCGGTTCGCCATCCGCGAGGGCGGCAAGACCGTGGGCGCCGGCGTCATCAGCGAAATCATCGAGTAAGCGAGGGTTGAGAACGGATCATGGCCGATCAGAAGATTCGAATCCGTCTGAAGGCGTACGACTACAAGCTGCTGGACCGGTCCGCCGAGGACATCGTGGACACGGCGAAGCGCACGGGCGCCCGCGTCGCGGGCCCCATCCCGCTTCCCACGATGATCAACAAGTTCTGCGTGAACCGCTCGCCGCACGTGGACAAGAAGTCCCGGGAGCAGTTCGAGGTGAGGACCCACAAGCGGCTCATCGACATCATTGATCCCACGCAGGCCACGGTGGACGCCCTGATGAAGCTCGACCTGTCCGCCGGCGTCGACGTGGAAATCAAGTTGTAACGCGTGACGACACGGAGATGGGCGGGGCGCCCCCCGATCCATCTCCTTTTTCGTTCCCTCACGCACAGCGAGCGCGGAAGTGGATGCTATGGAAAAGGGATTGATAGGCAGAAAGTTGGGGATGACCCAGATCTTCGCCGCCGACGGGGCCTCGGTGCCCGTCACGGTGATCGAGGCGGGGCCCTGTTACGTGATCCAGAAGAAGACCGAGGCCACCGACGGCTACAACGCCGTCCAGCTCGGCTTCGACCGCAAGCGGCAGGCCGGCGTGACCAAGCCCCTGCAGGGCCACTTCGCCAAGGCCGACCGGGGGTTCTTCCGGGTGCTGCGCGAGTTCAAGATGCAGGCGGCCGCCGAGTTCGAGCTGGGCCAGGAGCTGACGGCGTCGCTGTTCGAGGTGGGCGACTACGTCGACGTCACCGGGACGAGCAAGGGACGCGGGTTCGCCGGCGGCGTGAAGCGGCACGGCTTCCGCGGCGGCCGGGCCACGCACGGCTCCATGTTCCACCGCGCCCCCGGCTCCATCGGCGCCAGCGCCTTCCCCTCGCGCGTCTTCAAGGGGCAGCGGCTGCCGGGCCACATGGGCGACGAGCGCAAGACGGTGCAGAACCTCCTCGTCATGGGCGTGCGACCCGAGCTCAACGTCATCCTCGTCAAGGGCGCCGTCCCGGGGAGCAAGAACGGGATCGTCGTGATCAAGAACGCCGTCAAAAAGAGCTGAGAAGCAACTGGAGTGAACGAACCATGCCCGTGGTGAGTGTGTACGATATCGAGAAGAACAAGGTGGCCGAGGTGACGCTCAACGACGCCGTCTTCGGGGCCGAGGTCAACCGGGACGTCATCTACGAGGTCGTCCGGATGCAGACGGCCGCGAAGCGGCAGGGCACCCACGACACCAAGGAACGCGGCGAGATCAGCGGCGGCGGCAAGAAGCCCTGGCGCCAGAAGGGCACCGGCCGGGCCCGCGCGGGCACCACGCGCTCGCCCCTCTGGAGGGGCGGCGGGACGGTCTTCGGGCCCACGCCGAGGGACTACTCCTTTACGGTGCCCAAAAAGGTGCGCCGGCTCGCCCTCATCTCGGCGCTCAGCCTGAAGGTCCAGGAGGAGAAGCTCCTGGTGCTGAAGGACTTCCCCCTGGCCGAGGCGAAGACGAAGAAGTTCAAGGAGGTCCTCGACCGGTTCGGGCTCAAGAAGACCCTCGTCGTGATCGACCGGCCAGACGCGGTCCTCGAGAAGTCCTCCCGGAACCTCCCCGATGTGAAAATGATGCGATGCGAGGGCATCAACGTCTACGACCTGCTGAAGTACGACAGCCTCGTGCTGCTGGAGCCCTCGATTCAAAAGATAGAGGGGGCGCTGGCATAATGGAACTCCATCAGATCATCCGACGGCCGCTGGTGACCGAAAAATCGACCCTCCTGCGTGAGGGCAACCAGTACATCTTCGAGGTGGACCCGCGGGCCAACAAGATCGAGATCGGGAAGGCCGTGGAGAAGCTCTTCAAGGTGAAGGTGATCGGCGTGCGGACCCAGAACCTGCTGGGCAAGAAGAAGCGCTACGGGCGGCTCATGGGGAAGAAGAGCGACTGGAAAAAGGCCGTCGTCACCGTGGCGCCCGGCAGCACCATCGAAATCTTCGACAAAGTCTAGGACAAGGGGTACGACCCATGGCGATCAAAACCATGAAGCCCACGACGCCGGCCCGGCGCTACCAGACCTACTCGACCTTCGAGGAGATCACGGCCGCCGAGCCCGAGAAGAGCCTGACGAAGCCGGTCAAGAAGACGGGCGGCCGCAACAACGCCGGCCGCATGACGAGCCGCCACCGCGGGGGCGGGCACAAGCGCAAGTACCGCGTGGTGGACTTCCGCCGCGACAAGACGGACATCCCGGCCAAGGTGAAGACCATCGAGTACGACCCGAACCGCTCGGCGCGGATCGCCCTGGTGAGCTATGCCGACGGCGAGAAGCGCTACATCGTGGCCCCCGTGGACCTGAAGGTGGGCGACGCGGTGATCACGAGCGCCGCCGCCGACATCAAGCCCGGCAACGCCATGCCGCTGCGGAACATCCCCCTGGGGTCGCTCATCCACAACATCGAGCTGCGGCCCGGCAAGGGGGCCCAGATGGTCCGTTCCGCCGGCACCTACGCGCAGCTCATGGCCAAGGAAGGCGCCTACGCCCAGGTGCGGCTCCCCTCCGGCGAGGTCCGGAAGGTCCACATCGAGTGCAAGGCCACCATCGGCCAGGTGGGCAACGTGACCCACGAGGGCGTCAGCATCGGCAAGGCGGGGCGTACCCGCTGGCTCGGCCAGAAGCCCCGGGTGCGCGGCGTGGCCATGAACCCCATCGATCACCCGATGGGCGGCGGCGAAGGCAAGACCTCGGGCGGCCGTCACCCCTGCAGCCCCTGGGGCGTGCCGACGAAGGGGTACAAGACGCGCAGGAACAAGACCACGGACAAATACATCATCAAGAAGAGGGACAAGAAATAGTGGCACGCTCAATCAAGAAAGGTCCGTACATCGAGGCGAAGCTGGCGGAGAAGGTCCGGAGAGCCGAGGCGGCCGGGGACCGGGCGGTCATCAAGACCTGGTCGCGCCGCTCCACGATCACCCCGGAATTGATCGGGCACACCTTTGCCGTCCACAACGGCAAGAAGTTCATCCCCGTGTTCGTCACGGAGAACATGGTGGGCCACAAGCTCGGGGAGTTTGCGCCGACGCGGACATTCTTCAGCCATGCGGGCGACCGCAAGACCAAGGTGCGCAAGTAATCGCCGCACGCGGGGAAACGGGAGAACCGGAGACAGGGACGCCATGGAAGCAAGAGCAGTTGCACGATTCGTGAGGATTTCGCCGCAGAAGGCGCGGCTCGTCGTCGATCTCGTCCGGGGCCTGAAGGTCGAGGAGGCCGACCGGATCCTGGCCTTTTCGCGCAAACGGGCCGCGGGGCTCGTGAAAAAGGTCCTCCAGAGCGCCGTGGCCAACGCGACGCAGAACCCGAACATCGACGAGAAGATCCTCTTCGTGAAGGAGATCTTCGTGGACCAGGGGCCGGCCCTGAAGCGCCACAAGGCGAAGACCATGGGGCGCGTGGCACCGATCAAGCGCCGGATGAGCCACATCACCGTCGTTCTCGACGAGCAGTAAGACGAAGGAGGATTGGATCTTGGGTCAGAAGGTAAACCCGATCGGACTGAGGCTGGGGATCAACAAGGGCTGGAGCTCGAAGTGGTTCGCCGAGAAGAACTACGGCACCCTCGTCCACCAGGACATCAAGCTCCGCAAGTTCCTGAAGAAGAAATTCTACCACGCGGGCATCTCGAAGATCGAGATCGAGCGGGCCGCCGACAAGGCGAAGGTGAACATCCACGCCGCCCGCCCCGGCATCATCATCGGGAAGAAGGGCTCCGAGATCGAGAAGCTCAAGAAGGACCTCGACGGCATGACCGGCGGCGAGACGATCATCAACATCCTCGAGGTCCGCAAGCCCGAGATCGACGCCCAGCTCGTGGCCGAGAACGTGGCCCTGCAGCTCGAGCGCCGCATCGCCTTCCGGCGGGCCATGAAGAAGAGCGTGACCTCGGCCCTGAAGTTCGGGGCCAAGGGGATCCGCATCACCTGCTCGGGCCGCCTCGGGGGCGCCGAGATGTCCCGGATGGAGTGGTACCGCGAGGGCAAGGTGCCCCTGCACACCCTGCGGGCCGACATCGACTACGGCTTCGCCGAGGCGCGGACGACCTACGGGGCCATCGGGGTCAAGGTGCTCATCTACCACGGGGACGTGCTGCCCGACAAGAAGCAGGCCAGCGCCTAGGACGGCGGGAACCGGCAACGAGGAGACATAGACGATGTTAAGTCCGAAACGCATCAAGTTCCGAAAGATCCAGAAGGGCAGGCTGGGCGGCAAGGCCACCAAGGGCAACAAGGTGTCCTTCGGCCAGTACGGGCTCCAGGCGTTGGCGCCGGGCCGGATCACGGCCCAGCAGATCGAGAGCGCCCGTGTCGCCATGACGCGCCACATCAAGCGCGGCGGGAAGATCTGGATCCGCATCTTCCCCCACAAGTCGTTCACGAAAAAGCCCGCCGAGACCCGCATGGGCAAGGGCAAGGGCGCCCCGGAAGGGTGGATCGCGACGGTGAGGCCCGGGACCGTCATGTACGAGATGGAGGGCGTCTCCCCGGAGGTGGCCCGGGAGGCCTTCCGCCTGGCGGCGCACAAGCTGCCCGTTCCGACGAAATTCTTGACGAGGGATATCTTCGATGAAGAGTAAGGAAATCAGGGACCTGAGCCTCGACGAGCTCCGGGTCAAGCAGCGCGACCTCACGGAAGAGCTCTTCAAGCTGAAAATCCGGCAGGCGACGGGGCAGCTGGACTCCCCCGCGGCCTTGAGGAACGTCCGCCGGGACATCGCCCGCATCAAGACCGTCATGAAGCAGAAGGAGCTGCAGAAATAGGTATGGACCAGAGGGGAAACAAGCGGACCATCAAGGGGGTCGTCGTCAGCGACAAGATGGACAAGACCGTCGTCGTCAAGACGGAGCGGCTCGTCAAGCACACGGGATTCCGGAAATACGTGCGCCGGCACCGGAAGTACAAGGCCCACGACGAGCGCAACGAGTGCGGCGTGGGCGACACGGTGCTGATCGTCGAGTCCCGTCCGCTGAGCCGGGACAAGCGCTGGAGGGTGCGCCAGATCCTGGAGAAGGCGAAGTAGCCCGGGATCGGAAACAGAACGGGGTGTCGATATGATTCAGATGCGTACCATTTTGAATGCCGCGGACAACTCGGGGGCCAGGAAGGTGTCCTGCATCGGCGTGCTGGGCGGGTCGCGCAAGCGCACCGCCACCGTGGGGGACGTGATCGTGGTCTCCGTCAAGGAGGCGATCCCCAACGCCAAGGTCAAGAAGGGCGACGTCATGAAGGCCGTCGTCGTCCGGACGAGGAAGGAGGTCAGGCGGCCCGACGGGACGTACCTCAAGTTCGACGACAACTCGGCGGTGCTCATCAACAACCAGATGGAGCCCGTGGGGACGCGCATTTTCGGGCCCGTGGCCCGCGAGCTTCGCGCCAAGCAGTTCATGAAGATCATCTCGCTGGCTCCGGAAGTGCTGTGAGCCGCAGGGGACGGGGAACGAGCATGCAGACGAACCGACTGAAAAAGGGCGACACGGTGAAGGTCCTCGCCGGCAGGGAAAAGGGGAAGACCGGCAAGATCACGAAGATCCTGGCCGGCGGCGACAGGGTCGTGGTCGAGAAGCTCAACATGATCAAGCGCCACCAGCGGCCCGATCAGAAGAGCAAGGGCGGCATCATGGAGAAGGAGGCCCCGCTGCACGCCTCCAACGTCGCGCCCCTGTGCGCGAAGTGCGGCACGGGCGTCCGGATCGGGTTCAAGACGCTCGAGGACGGCAAGAAGGTCCGCATCTGCCGCAAGTGCAACGAGCAGCTCGATCAGTAAACCGGGGATAGGGAACCATGGCAAGACTCAAAGACTACTACAAGAGCGAAGTCGTCCCGGCGATGATGAAGCAGTTCGGGTACCGCAACACGATGCAGGTGCCCCGGCTGGAGAAGATCATCGTGAACATGGGCCTGGGCGAGGCGATCCAGAACGTCAAGATCCTCGAGAGCGCCTCGGCGGAGATCGGGGCCCTGACGGGCCAGAAGCCCGTGATCACCAAGGCCCGCAAGTCCATCGCCACCTTCAAGCTGCGCAAGGGCATGTCCATCGGCTGCATGGTGACCCTGCGCAAGGAGCGCATGTACGAGTTCTTCGACCGTCTGGTGAACGTGGCGCTTCCCCGGATCCGCGACTTCCGGGGCATCCCGCCCAGCTCCTTCGACGGCCGCGGCAACTTCGCCATGGGGATCAAGGAGCAGTTCATCTTCCCCGAGATCGACTACGACAAGATCGACAAGGTCAAGGGCATGAACGTGGTCATCGTCACGACGGCCAGGACCGACGAGGAGGCCCGGCATCTGCTGCGGCTCCTGGGCATGCCCTTCCGGAACTAGGAAACGAGACGGAGGAACACCGTGGCCAAGAAATCCCTGATTGCCAAAGCGAAGCGGAAGAAGAAGTTTTCCGTCCGGGAGTACAACCGCTGCCCGATCTGCGGGAGGCCCCGGGCGTACTACCGCAAGTTCAACATGTGCCGCATCTGCCTGCGCAAGTACGCCTCGTGGGGGGAGATCCCCGGCGTGATCAAATCGAGCTGGTAGACGGCAAGGAGCATGGATGTATGGGTATGACCGATCCGATCGCGGATATGCTGACGAGAATCCGGAACGCCAACCGCATGAAGTTCCGCAGCGTGAACGCCCAGCTCTCGAGGATGAACCTGGAGATCGTCAAGGTCCTCAAGCGCACCGGCTACATCAGCGGCTTCGACGTGAAGAAGGACGCCCACAAGAAGGACGTCCTGAAGATCTACCTCAAGTACACCGACGCCAGGGGCCGCGTCATCCAGGACCTGCAGCGGGTGAGCCGGCCGGGCCGGAGGATCTACGTCTCGAGCAAGAAGATCCCCAAGGTCTACAACGGCTTCGGGGTGGCCATCGTGTCGACGCCCCGGGGGATCATGACGGACAAGGAAGCCAGGCAGCAGAACGTGGGCGGCGAGATCGTCTGCAACGTCTGGTAAGCGCACAGCAGGAGAGACACCCATGTCAAGAATCGGGAAGAGAATCATCGCCCTGCCGGACAAGGTGACGGTCAAGGTCGCCGGCGGCGAGATCCAGGTGACGGGTCCCAAGGGGACCCTCTCGAGGGCGCTGCCCCGGGACATCGAGATCGTCCAGGAGGGAAAGACCCTCGCCGTGAAGACCACCCACGAGGGGCGTCGGGCCGGGGCCCTGCACGGACTCACCCGGACGCTTGTGGCCAACATGGTCACGGGGGTGAGCGAGGGGTTCACGAAGGGGCTCGAGATCTCCGGGGTCGGATTCCGTGCGGAGATGGCGGGTACGACGCTCAAGCTCTTCGTCGGCTATTCCGTGCCGCTCACCTACGAGGTCCCGCCGGGGATCGCGGTGAAGATCGAGAAGCAGACGAGCCTCACCGTCTCCGGGATCGACAAGGAGATGGTGGGCCGGGTCGCCGCCGAGATCCGCGCCAAGCGCAAGCCCGAGCCCTACAAGGGCAAGGGGATCCGCTACGCGGGCGAGGTCGTGCGGCGCAAGGTCGGCAAGTCCGCCGGCGCATAAGGCTCTCGGGCCCACAACCCCACACTCACGAAGAGGGTAGAACCGTGTTATCGTCAGCCAAGAAGATCCAGAAGATCCGGGACAAGCGCAAGAAGCGCGTCCGGGGCAAGGTGGCCGGGACGGCCGGACGTCCCCGACTCGCCGTGTTCCGCAGCGCGAGGCACATCTACGTGCAGGCCGTCGACGACGAGGCGGGCCGGACGCTGGCCGAGGCCTCCACGCGCAGCAAGGAGATCGCCGGGACGATCGCGAAGATGCAAAAGACGGCCGCCGCCGCCGAGGTGGGCAAGCTCATGGCCAAGAAGCTGCTCGCCCTGCAGATCGACTCGGCGGTCTATGACCGGGGCCCCTTCCTCTATCACGGCCGGGTGAAGGCCCTGGCCGAAGGGGCGCGGGAAGCGGGTCTGAAATTCTAGAATCCGAAAGGCAAAAAGGGAGCGACCGTTGGACAGGGACAGAAAAGAATTCATGGTGGAAGAGACGGAGATCCTGGACCGCGTCGTGGCGATCAACCGCACGGCCAAGGTCGTCAAGGGCGGCCGGCGGTTCCGGTTCAGCGCCATCGTGGTCGTCGGGGACGGCAAGGGCTCCGTCGGCGCCGGGCTCGGGAAGGCCAACGAGGTGCCCGAGGCGATCCGCAAGGGGATGGAGAAGGCCCGCAAGAGCATGGCCAAGGTCTCCATCGCCAACCGGACGATCCCCCACGAGATCGTCGGGGAGTACGGTGCGGGCCGGGTCATGCTGAAGCCCGCCTCGGAGGGGACGGGCCTCATCGCGGGCGGCGCCGTCCGCGCGGTGCTGGAGGTGGCCGGCGTCCAGAACGTGCTCACCAAGTGCCTGGGCTCCCACAACCCGCACAACCTCGTCAAGGCGACCCTCGACGGGCTCCGCCGGCTCCGGTCCGCCGGACAGATCGCGGCGTTGAGGGGCAAGGACGTGGCCGACATCTAGACGATCGTCAGAGGATGCAACCGTGGAAAAGAAGCTGAGGATCACACTGGTGAAGAGTTCCATCGGGCGCCCCGAGAAGCAGCGCAAGGTGCTGCGCGGCATGGGGCTCGTCCGGATGAACCGGAGCGTGACGCTCCAGGACACCCCCGAGGTCCGGGGCATGGTCGGCAAGGTGAGCCACCTTGTGGCCGTGGAAGAAATCAGCGGGTGAACGCGATGAACCTGAGTGAACTGAGACCCCCCGCGGGGTCGAGAAAGAAAAGGAAGAGGATCGGCCGGGGCGACGGTTCGGGCCACGGCGGGACCTCCACGAAGGGGCACAAGGGCCTCAAGGCCCGCTCGGGCCACAACTCGCGGCCGGGCTACGAGGGCGGCCAGATGCCCCTTTCCCGGCGGCTGCCCAAGAAGGGGTTTAAGAACGTCTTCCGCAAGGAGATCGTCATCGTCAACCTGGGCGAGCTCAACCGCTTCTCCGGGGAGAGCCCCGTCGACGCGGCGGCCCTGCTCGCGGGCGGCGTGATCCGCCGCACGGGCGACGGGATCAAGGTCCTCGCCAAGGGGACGATCGAGAAGGCCCTCACCGTGAGGGTGAACGCCGTCAGCCGGGCCGCGAGGGAGAAGATCGAGGCCGCCGGCGGCAAGGTCGAGGTCATCGGATAAGGGGTCATCGGATTTGATCGGCGGACTGAAGAACATCCCGAAAATTCCCGAGCTCCAGAAGCGGATCGCCTTCACGTTCCTGCTGCTGGGCGTCTACCGGGTCGGGGCCCACGTGCCCACGCCGGGAATCGACACGGCGGCGCTTGCCGCGTTTTTCGACCAGGCCCGGGGGTCCCTGCTGGGGCTCTTCGACCTGTTCGCGGGCGGCGCGCTGTCGAACCTCTCGGTCTTCGCGCTGGGGATCATGCCCTACATCAGCGCCTCCATCATCCTGCAGCTGCTCACGATCGCCATCCCGCACCTGGAGCGGCTCTCGAAGGAGGGCGAGGCGGGGCGCCGCAAGATCACCCAGTACACCCGCTACGGGACGGTCCTGCTGTCGCTCATCCAGGGATTCGGCATCGCCGTGGGCCTGGAGAACATGGCGGGCCCGACGGGCGCCTCGATCGTCATCGCCCCCGGGTGGGGCTTCCGCCTCATGACGGTCATCACGCTCACGGCCGGCACGGCCTTCATCATGTGGCTGGGCGAGCAGATCACGGAGCGCGGCATCGGCAACGGGATCTCGCTGATCATCTTCGCCGGCATCGTCTGCCGGGGCCCGGAGGGGGTCCTGAACACCTTCCGGCTCGTCGCCACGGGCGAGATGGGGATCCTCGCGGTGATCTTCCTGTTTGCCTTCATGGTCGCCGTCGTCGGGGCCATCGTCTTCATGGAGACGGGGCAGCGCAGGATTCCCGTGCAGTACGCCAAGCGCATCGTGGGGCGGAAGATGTACGGCGGGCAGACCACGCATCTGCCCCTCAAGATCAACACGTCGGGCGTCATCCCGCCCATCTTCGCGTCGTCGATCATCATGTTCCCGGCGACCCTGGCCCAGTTCATCCCCCACCCGTGGATGAAGGCCGTCTCCGGGATGCTGGTCCCCGGGGCCGTTCTCTACGAGTTGATCTACGTCGCGTTCATCGTGTTCTTCTGCTTCTTCTACACGGCCGTCGTGTTCAACCCGACGGACGTGGCGGAGAACATGAAGAAGCACGGCGGGTTCGTGCCCGGGATCCGGCCGGGGAAGAAGACGGCCGAGTACATCGACCACGTGCTGAGCCGGCTGACCTTCAGCGGGGCCATCTACGTTTCGGCGGTCTGCGTGCTGCCGAGCATCCTGATGGTCTACTTCAACGTCCCCTTCTACTTCGGCGGGACGGCGCTGCTGATCGTGGTCGGCGTGGCGCTCGACACGGCGGGACAGATCGAGACGCACCTGCTGGCGCGGCAGTACGAGGGGTTCCTCAAGAAGGGGCGGCTGGCCAAGCGGCGATAGGGAGGCCCGGCCATGGTCATCTTGAAATCTCGCCAGGAGATTGAAAAGATGCGCAAGAGCAACGCCCTCGTCGCGGTGATCCTGGAGGAACTCGCAAAGAAGATCCGGCCGGGGGTCAAGACGATCGAGCTGGACAGGCTCTCGGAGCAGATGGCCCTCAAGCGCGGGGCCCGGCCGGCCTTCAAGGGATACCGGGGCTACCCCTACTCCCTGTGCACCTCGGTCAACAGCGAGGTGGTGCACGGGATGCCCTCGGAAAGGGAGCTGAAGGAGGGCGACATCGTCAGCCTCGATTTCGGCGTCCTCCACGACGGCTACTACGGGGACGCGGCCGTGACGGTGCCCGTCGGGGAGATCAGCCCCGCGGCCAGGCGGCTGCTGCGGGTCACGGAGGAGGCCCTGTACCGGGGCATCTCGGCGGTCCGGGCGGGCAACCGCATCGGGGACATCTCCGCCGCCATCCAGGGCCACGTCGAGGCGGCGGGCTTCTCCGTGGTGCGGGATCTCGTGGGACACGGCATCGGCAAGAGCCTCCACGAGGACCCCCAGGTCCCCAACTACGGCTCGAGCGGCCGGGGGATCGAGCTGAAACCGGGGATGGTGTTTGCCATCGAGCCCATGGTCAACGAGGGCACCTACCGGGTCGATGTCCTCCGGGACGGCTGGACGGTGGTGACGGCCGACGGCAAGCTGTCGGCCCATTTCGAGCACTCGGTGGCGGTTACGGAAAACGGGCCGGTCATCCTGAGCCGGATCGACTGAACGTTAGGGAGCATATGGCCAAAGAAGAACCCATCGAGGTGGAAGGCACGGTCATCGAGACGCTGCCGAACGCCATGTTCCGGGTGGAACTGCAGAACGGGCACCGCGTGCTGGCGCACATCTCGGGAAAGATGCGGATGCACTTCATCAAGATCCTCCCGGGGGACCGGGTGACGGTGGAGCTGTCGCCCTACGACCTGACGCGGGGCCGGATCACCTACCGGTCGAAGTAGGGTCCCGGGCCGATGCGGGCCCGCGGAGAAAAAGGGGGTTTCATCGTGAAAGTCAGACCGTCAGTGAAAAAAATGTGCGACAAGTGCAAGATCATCAAGCGCCACGGCGTCGTGCGGGTGATCTGCGAAAACCCGAAGCACAAGCAGCGCCAGGGATAACCCACAACCATTCGAGGAGGCCCGAGCAGTGGCAAGAATTGCAGGCGTTGACCTACCCAAGAACAAGCGCATGGAGATCGCCCTGACCTACATCTACGGGATCGGCCGCTCCAAGTCGCGGGAGATCCTCCGCGAGGCGGGCATCCCCTACGAGACGAAGACGGACGTGCTCACCGACGCGGAGGTCACGGCCATCCGCAACATCATCGACCGGGACCACAAGGTGGAGGGCGACCTGCGCCGCGACGTCTCCATGTCGATCAAGCGGCTCATGGACGTCGGGACGTACCGCGGGCTGCGGCACCGCAAGGGCCTTCCCAGCCGCGGGCAGCGCACGCACACCAACGCCCGGACGCGCAAGGGCCCCCGCCGGGCGATCGCCGGGAAGAAGAAGTAAACACGACATTCGACAGCCGGAGGAACCATGGCCAGTCCGAGGAGAAAGACCGGAAAGAAGCGCGAGAAAAAGAACGTCCCCGAGGGGATCGCCCACATCCAGTCGACGTTCAACAACACGATCGTCACCATCACCGATCTGACGGGAAACGTCATTGCCTGGGCGTCCTCCGGCATGTCGGGGTTCAAGGGCTCCCGGAAGGGGACCCCCTTCGCGGCCCAGATGGCCGCCGAGAGCGCCGTGAAGAAAGCCAGGGAGCAGGGGCTGCGGACCGTCCGGGTCTACGTGAAGGGGCCGGGCTCGGGCCGCGAGTCGGCGCTGCGGGCCCTGCAGGCGGCGGGGCTGACGGTCAGCCTGATCCGCGACGTCACGCCGATCCCCCACAACGGCTGCCGTCCGCCTAAGCGAAGGCGCGTGTAATCCCACAGACGAACGACTCATCGACGCACAGGGAGGAAGAACTTGGCACGTTACAGAGGCTCAGAATGCAGGCTTTGCCGCCGGGAAGGCCTGAAGCTGTTTTTCAAGGGTGACCGCTGCTACACGGAGAAGTGCGCGTTCGAGCGGCGCGGCTATGCGCCCGGCGAGCACGGGCAGGCGAGGAAGAAGCACTCCGACTACGGCGTCCAGCTTCGCGAGAAGCAGCGCCTCAAGAGGATGTACGGGCTGCTCGAAAAGCAGTTCCGGGGGTACTTCGAACGGGCCGACCGCATGAAGGGCATCACGGGCTCGAACCTCCTCGTGCTCCTCGAGCGCCGGCTCGACAACGTGGTGTTCCGGCTCGGGTTCGCGCCGTCCCGCAACGAGGCGCGGCAGCTCGTGCGCCACAGCCATTTCCTCGTCAACGGCCGAAAGGTCAACATCCCCTCCTACACGGTGCGCAAGGACGACGTCGTGGAGCTCCGGGAGAAGAGCCGGAAGGTTCTCCCCATCCTCGACTCCCTCGAAACGGTTGCCCGAAGGGGCATCCCGGGGTGGCTGGAGCTGGACAAGGACAACTTCAAGGGCCTCGTGAAGGCGATCCCGACCCGGGAGGACATCACCATGCCCGTCCAGGAACAGCTGGTGGTCGAGCTGTACTCCAAGTAACCGCTCCAGAACGGTTGCGGGCGATAACCCCTTTTCCAGGCGGTTTGCGAGCCTGATTGCGTGAGGGAAAACGGATATGCAGAGAAACTGGCGCAGCCTGATCCGGCCGAAACGGATCGAGATCGACGAGAAGACCCACAGCAAATCCTACGCGGAATTCACCATCCAGCCGCTCGAGCGGGGCTACGGCATCACGCTGGGCAACTCCCTGCGGCGCGTGCTGCTCTCCTCGATCCAGGGGGCGGCCATCGTGTCCGTGCGCTTCGACAAGGTCCTCCACGAGTTCTCCTCCATTCCGAGCGTGAAGGAGGATGTGACGGACATCATCCTGAACCTCAAGGGCGTCCGCCTGAAGCTCCACGGCGACGTCCCCCGGACGATCAAGATCGACGCCTCGAAGGCGGGTCCCGTCAAGGCCGGCGACATCATCACCGACGCCCACGTGGAGGTCCTCAACCCCGAGCACCCCATCGCCACCCTCACGACGGGCGGCAGGCTGAAGGCCGAGATGGTCGTGAAGATGGGCAAGGGATACGTCATGGCCAAGCGCGAGCGCGACCCCGATCAGCCCGAGGGCACCATCAACATCGATGCCATCTTCTCGCCCATCAAGAAGGTGAGCTACACGGTGAGCCACGCCCGCGTGGGCCAGATCACCGACTTCGACAAGCTCGTCCTCGAGGTCTGGACCGACGGCAGCGTGCAGCCCGAGGACGCCGTCGCCTTTGCGGCCAAGATCCTGAAGGACCAGCTCGACATCTTCATCAACTTCGAGGAGACGGAAGAGGAGAAGGTGCAGGAGGAGGCGGGCCAGAGCGAGAAGCTCAGCGAGAACCTCCTGAAGAGCGTCGACGAGCTGGAGCTCTCCGTGCGGTCGGCCAACTGCCTCAAGAACGCGGGGATCCACATCATCGGCGAGCTTGTCCAGAAGACGGAAGCGGAGATGCTCAAGACCCGCAACTTCGGCCGGAAGTCCCTCAACGAGATCAAGGAGATCCTCTCCGAGATGGGGCTCTCGCTAGGGATGAAGATCGACTGGCCGCCCAAGGGCAGGGAAGAGGGCTCCAGCGCGGAGTGAATCTAACGACGGGAAAGGATGCTGTTCATGCGACACGGGGTAGGGGGAAGAAAGCTCGGCAGGACCACGAGCCATCGCACGGCCATGCTTCGCAATATGGTGACGTCGTTTCTGCGGCACGAAACTATCGAGACCACCGACGCCAAGGCGAAGGAGCTCAGGCGCGTGGCCGAGCGGATGATCACGCTGGCCAAGACGGGCGGCCTCCATGCCCGGCGGCAGGCCGCGGCGGTGATCCGGGACAAGGACGTGCTCAAGAAGCTCTTTGACGAGATCGGCGCCCGTTTCGCCGACCGCCAGGGCGGCTACACGCGCATCGTCAAGACGCGGTTCCGCGCCGGCGACAGCGCGCCCATGGCCGTCGTCGAGCTGATGGCAAAGCCCGACGAGAAGAAGGGGAAGAAGGAAAAGGGACCGAAAAAGGAAGGCCCGTCCAAGGCGGCGCCGAAGGCCGAAAAGGAGTCCAAGCCCAAGAAGGAGCCCAAGCCGAAGAAGGAAGGCAAGCCCGCGGCCGAAAAGGAGGCCAAGCCCAAAAAGGCGGCGGCCAAGGCGGCCGCCCCGAAGGACGCGCCCAAGGAAGAGTGAAAGAACCGCTGCCGGGCCATCGCAGGGCAGGGACCGGGGTCCCTGCCCTTTTTCTTTGGCGCGGGGCCCCTTGATTTTCTCCGCGAAACGTTATAAAAGGCCTCATTCAACCGAGGCCGGGGCGCCCCGCCGGGCCGGACGAGGCTGCCGCGGGGGGTACGGCCGTCTTCACGCATCGGGAAGAAAGGAGGAAAGAACCATGGCGGAGGAGAAAGTCGGCGAGATCGTGAAATTCTTCGCAAAGCCCAGCGTCGCCGCGATCAAGGTCACGGCCGGCGAGGTGAAGGTGGGGGACACGCTCAAGTACGTCGGCCACACGACGAATTTCGAGAACGTCGTCGAGTCCATGGAAGTCAACAACGCGAAGGTCGAAAAGGCCGTGGTGGGCGACTACATCGGCGTCAAGGTGTCGGACCGGTGTCGGCCGGGGGATGAGGTCTTCAAGGTCATCCCCGACTAGACAAATTCAGAAGGTGAGACGGTGAGAAACGTGGATAGGCTGCCCGCCTGCCGCACGTCTTTCGTCCTCCCACCTTCTCGCCCTCTTACCCTCTTATCTTCTATCCGTCCGAATGAGACAGGGCCATGGGATACGACTATCCCGTGGTCCTTTTGTTTTACGGGGTTTTCGTCACAAAGGGGTTGCCCGCGGCGGCGGGGCTGTGGTAACGTGCGCCGACGAAGCAGAAAAGAGGGTCAAGGGGAGAGGGTCGCGGGGATCGGGTCCGGGGAAAGCGAAAGGCCCGAGCCTCGGCGGCGAGATCGATCTTGGTTCTTCAACCCCCGGCCCGCGAAGCCTGGGACCCATGACCCTTGATCCCATCGCCTATCTCGACAGCCTGAAGGGCGCCGGCATCCGGCCGGGTCTGGGGCCCGTCAGGCGGCTGCTGACGCGCCTGGGAAATCCCCAGGGCCGTTACCGCAGCATCCTCGTGGGGGGCACCAACGGCAAGGGCTCCATCGCGGCAAGCCTGGCCTCCGTCCTGCAGGCGGCGGGATACCGCGTCGGGCTCTACACGTCGCCCCACCTGGTCGATTTCCGGGAGCGCATCCGGGTCGACGGCACCCCGATTCCCCGGGGGGAGCTGGAGCGGCTGATCGGGCGGGTGCGCGGGTCGATCCGGGAAGGGGTGACCTACTTCGAATTCGCCACGGCGCTTGCCTTTGTGCATTTCGCGCGGTGCGCCGTGGACGTCGCCGTCCTCGAGGTGGGCATGGGGGGACGACTCGATGCCACCCATGTCGTTCGTCCCGAGCTCGTCATCGTCTCGAACGTCGCGATGGACCATGTCGAGTTTCTCGGGCCTCGGCTCGCGGACATCGCCCGGGAGAAGGCGGGCATCATCGAGCCCCACCGGGCGTGCGTGACGGCCGCGCGGCAGGCCCCGGTGCTGGCGGTTCTCGAAGCGGTCAGCCGGGACAGAAAGGCCCGCCTGCTGCGGGTCGGCCGGGAGATCCGGGTGCGATCGAGGCGGGACGGCGCCTTGGACTGCCGCGCTCCGTCGCTCGCGCTCCGGAACGTCGCGCTCGCCTTGCGGGGAGCCCACCAGCGGGACAACGCCGCGTGTGTCCTGGGGGCACTCGGCGTCCTGCGCGAACGGGGCTTCGCGATCGGCGACGAGGCCATCCGGAGGGGCCTCGCCGGGGTTCGCTGGGAGGGGCGGATGGAGGTCGTGCGCACTCGCCCCACCGTTGTGCTCGACGGCGCCCACAACGCGGCGGGTGCCGCGGCGCTCGCCGGGGCCCTGGGCGGGTTCGCGTACCGGCGGCTCACCCTGGTCCTGGGGATCCTCGCCGACAAGGACTGGCGGGGCATGATCCGCCGGCTCGCCCCGCTGGCCGACCGAGTCATCGTGACGCGCCCGCCGGAACAGCGGGCCCAGGCGCCGGAGGTCCTGGCCGCGGAGGCCCGGCGCTGGAACCGGAACGTGGAGATCGCGGTCCATCCCCGGCAGGCGGTTCGGGCCTCCCTGCGGCGGGCCGGCCCGGACGATCTGGTCTGCATCGCGGGGTCGCTGTACCTGGTGGGGGCGGTGCGCCCCCTGTTCATCGCATCGAAAGGGACCGGGCCTGGCGGAAGATGACCGGAGATCGGCGAAAACGGAATGCGGCACGCCCGCTGCGGGCCACCTGGGTCGCCGCCCTCCTGCTGCTGCTGACGGCCGCCCCGGCCCCGGCCCAGCAGGGCCTCGACCTGCAAAAGGCCGGCAAGGGGCCCGTGCGGATCGAGGCGGACCGGCTCAGCTACGACAGGGAATCGGACATCTATCGCGCCGAGGGCGGCGTGGTCATCACCTTCACGGGGGGCTTCCTGAAGGCGGACTCGGTGACCCTCAACCGGGCGAGCGGCGACGCCTGGGCCCACGGCCGCGCCCTGCTCCAGACCGACGGCGACACCCTGGAAGGCGACATCCTCGAGATCAACCTCGACTCGAAGACCGGTGTGGCGCGCGACGGGCGCATGTTCTTCGTCCGGAATCACCTCTTCATCACGGGCAGCGAGATCGAGAAATCGGGCGAGGCCACGTACCGGATCCAGGACGGAACGGCCACCACCTGCGACGGCCCGGTGGCCGACTGGCGCTTCACCGGCAAAGAGGTGGATGTCACCGTCGACGGCTACGGCACCCTGAAGAACGGCACCTTCCAGATCCGCGACACCCCCGTGGCCTGGCTGCCCTGGCTCATGTTCCCGGCGAAGACGACGCGCCAGACCGGGCTGCTCTTCCCCTACTTCGGCTACTCGCAGGAAAAGCTGGGCTTCGACACGGAGATCCCCTTCTACTGGGCCGTCTCGAAGAGCGCCGACGCCACGCTCTACACCCGCTACATGGACAAGCGGGGGCTCAAGGAGGGCCTCGAGTTCCGCTACTCGCCCGGCGCGGGCACCCACGGCCTCTTCTACGGGGATTTCCTGCGGGACCAGTGGACGGGGTCGGACACCCTGGGGGGGATCCCCCGCACGTGGACGGAGAAACAGGACCGGTGGTCGTGGTACTGGAACCACGAGACGACCTTCAGCCCGGGGTTCTATTTCCGCTCCGATCTCAAGAAGGTCTCGGACATCTACTATTTCCGCGATTTCGACTCGCACAACTACTACCTCGACCACTATGCGGGCAGCCGCAACCGCAAGTTCGAGCGGGTCTCCTTCCTGGCCAACGAGCAGCTCACGAGCTACGACTCCACGGCGAGAATCGTGAAGGAGTGGCGCAACTTCAACCTGACGGCCCTGGCGCAGTACACGGACAACCTGACGAGCCCCTCCAACGACGAGACCCTGCAGCGCTACCCCGAGATCGCGCTGACCGGCTTCCGGCAGCCCCTCTTCGGGACCCCTGTCACCTGGGAGTTCACCAGCCTCTACGGTCATTACGAAAGGACGCTCGGCGAGAGGGGCGACACGCTCGATGTCTACCCGAAGCTCTCGCTCCCCTGGTCCTTCGGCGACGTCCTGCAGGTCACCCCGACGGCGGGCTTCCGGGAGACCCTGTGGGACACGGAGAGCAACGGCTCCATGGCCACGACGGGCGATACCGCGAGCCGCTCGGTCTTCACGGCGGCCCTGAACGCATCCACCGAGGTCTTCCGCGTCCTCGACGTCAACCGGGGCGCGGTGGAAAAGGTCCGCCACGCCGTCAAGCCCGAGGTCACCTACCGGTACATCCCGCTGGCGGGTCCGAGCGTGCGGCCCGATTTCGTTCCGCCCGTCGCAACCACGACCGTGGGGGGGGTCAGCGCCTCCGTCGACGCGGAGAACAGCATCACCTACGCGCTGACCAACACCCTGATCTCCCGGTTCCGGGACGACAAGGGGAACGTGATCTACCGCGAGATCCTGCGGCTCAAGCTGAGCCAGACCTACAACATCACGACACCGACGATCTACGTGACGCAGCCGACGCTCTTGACCCCCACGACGACGCCCGGCGTCCTGCCGGCGGATCCGACCAAGCCCTTCCGGCCGATCGACCTGGAGGTGGACCTGAACCCCTATCCGCACCTGGCGTTCATGACGCGGGCCGCCTACGACGTCAACACGACGTCCTGGGCGCAGATCAACCAGGACATCGCCCTGCGTGACGGCCGGGGCGACAGCCTGTCGCTGGTCTACCGATACACGCGGGATTCCGTCGAATCCGTCGGCCTGGCGGGCAGGGCCCGGGTCTCGGGCGCCCTCGACGTATTCGCCGGGTTCCGCAGGGACGAATTCGGCCGCTCGACCCTGGAGAAGACCGTCGGCCTGGAGTACCGCGGCCAGTGCTGGAGCGTGCAGGCGAGCTATTCGGATCTCGTGGACGACCGGCAATTCGTCGTCCTCTTCTCCCTGTCCGGTCTCGGGCGCGTCGGCGGGTTCTCGGCCTCGAGGCAGACGACGGGGTTTTAGCCGTTTTTTCTCTTGACAAAAATCGTCGAGTCGCCTATCTTCACGTTTTCGAATTTCACCGGAATGGTGTGCCCATGAGTACCTATATGGCGAAAAAGGATGCCGTCGACCGCGAATGGTTTCTCGTCGATGCGCAGGGAAAGGTTCTGGGCCGGCTCGCCCGGGAGATCGCCCACCGCCTCCGCGGCAAGCACAAGGCCGTCTTCACGCCCCACGCCGACGCGGGGGACTTCGTGGTGGTCATCAATGCCGAGAAGATCGCGCTGACGGGCAGGAAGCTCACCGACAAGATCTACTATCATCATTCGGGCTACCCGGGCGGGATCAAGGCATGGCCCGCCGGCAAGCTCCTGGCCAAGAAGCCCGAAGAGCTGATCCGGCGAGCCGTGCAGGGCATGCTCCCCAAGAACTCGCTGGGAAGGCGGCAGCTGCGCAAGCTCAAGATCTATGCCGGCGACAAGCATCCCCACGACGCCCAGAAGCCGCACCGGATTGAACTGTAAGATCGACCGCAGATGGAGTAGGGGAATGACCGACAAGCGGATTTACGCAACGGGAAAAAGGAAGACGGCGATCGCCCGCGTCTGGATGAAGGAAGGCTCCGGCGCGTTCACCGTCAACAACCGGAATTTCGACGATTACTTCACCCGGGACGTCCTCAAGAAGATCATCCAGCAGCCCCTGGAGATCACCAACCGGATGGGACAGTTCGATTTCTACGTCAACGTCGACGGCGGCGGGATCGCCGGCCAGGCCGATGCGGTCAAGCACGGGATCTCCAAGGCTCTCTGCGAGTTCGACGCGGAGCTGCGGCCGATCCTGAAGAAGGCGGGCTTTCTCACGAGGGACTCCCGCATGAAGGAGCGCAAGAAATACGGCCAGCCCGGCGCCCGAAAGCGGTTCCAGTTCTCGAAGCGCTAAGCGAAACGACCAGGGGGTTCTCGGAACCCCCTTTTTTGTGTGACGGGGTCGTCGTCCCGATGCGGTCCTTCCGCGCAATCGGAGGGCGATGCGGAATCCCGGCTGTCCCGTCCGTTCCGGATTGCCGCCCCCGCCTCGGCGGAGACACCCTTCGCGGGGAAGGACGGGGGGTCGGCATGCTTCACGATCACGACACAGTCTCGACGCGGAGGAGGGGAACATGATTCGGGTCGGCATTTACGGCGGCAGCGGCTACACGGGCCTCGAGCTGATGCGCATCCTGCTGCGGCACCCCGACGTGACGGTCACGGGGCTCACGTCGCGCAAGTTCAAGGGGCAGCCCCTGTCGGACACCTACCCCGTGTTCGAGGGCCTCACGGACATCCGCTTCATCGACGCCTCGCCCGGGGAACTGGCCGGGATGGCCGACGTGATCTTCACGGCCACCCCGCACGGGGAGGCCATGGCCGTCGCGCCGGCCTTTCTCGAGGCCGGCAAGAAGGTCATCGATCTCTCGGCCGATTTCCGGCTGCGCGATCTCGACGTCTTCGCGACGTGGTACCACAGGCACACGGCCCCCGAGCTCGTGAAGCGGGCCGTGTACGGCCTGCCGGAACTCTACCGGGAGGAGGTGAAGAAGGCGGACCTCGTGGCCAACCCCGGATGCTACGTGACGAGCGCCATCCTGGCGCTGGCGCCCGCACTCCGGGAACAGGTCATCGACCCGGCCACCATCATCGTCGACTCCAAGTCGGGGGTGAGCGGTGCGGGCCGGGACCCCGTCATCGGCTCCCTGTTCTGCGAGGTCGACGAGGGGTTCAAGGCCTACAAGGTCAACGGGCACCGGCACAGCCCCGAGATCGAGCAGGAGCTCAGCGTGCTGGCGGGTCGGGAGGTGCGGATCTCCTTCACGCCGCACCTGTTGCCGCTCAACCGCGGGATCCTCAGCACCGTCTACGCGAGCCTGAAAAAAACGCTTTCCACGGCCGAGCTGATTGCATTATATAGAAACTTCTACGGCAACGAGCCCTTCATCCGGGTCCTGAACAAGGGAAGCTACCCGAACGTGTCCTCCGTGAAGGGGACCAATTTCTGCCACCTCGGCCTCGCCGTCGATGAGCGGACGAACCGGGTCATCATCCTGTCGGCCATCGACAATCTGGTGAAGGGGGCCTCGGGCCAGGCGGTCCAGAACATGAACCTCATGTGCGGCCTGCGCGAAGACACGGCCCTGGACATGATCGCCCTTTTCCCGTAGCCCCGCGCGGGGAGGGACGCCGCCGTCATCGATTCGTTTTCTCCACGGGAGGGCAGGCCATGGCGCTTCGTCTCTACAACACCCTGACTCGACGGAAGGAGGACTTCGTCCCCGTGAAGGAGGGCGAGGTCGGGATCTACGCCTGCGGGGTCACGGTCTACGACACCTGCCACATCGGCCACGCGCGCTCCGCCATCAACTTCGACGTCATCACCCGTTACCTGCGCTACCGGGGCTACCGGGTGACCTACGTCAAGAACTTCACCGATGTGGACGACAAGATCATCGCCAGGGCCAACCGGGAGGGGGTCGGGTTCCGGGAGATCTCGGAGCGCTACATCGCCCAGCACGACGAGGACATGGGCCGCCTCGGCGTCGAGCGGCCCACCGTCACACCCCGGGCCACGGAACACATCGGGGGCATGATCGAGCTGATCAACCGGCTCATCGGCAACGGCCTGGCCTACGCCGTGCCCGGCGGCGACGTCTACTTTTCCGTCAAGAAGTTCAAGGACTACGGCAAGCTCTCGGGCCGCAACCTCGACGAGATGATGTCGGGGGCCCGCATCGCGCCGGGCGAGAAGAAGAAGGACCCCCTCGACTTCGCCCTCTGGAAGGCGAGCAAGGAAGGCGAGCCCTGGTGGGAGAGCCCCTGGGGCAAGGGCCGGCCGGGCTGGCACATCGAGTGCTCCGTCATGAGCGCCCACTTCCTCGGCGAGACCTTCGACATCCACGGGGGGGGCGAAGACCTGGTCTTCCCGCACCACGAGAACGAGATCGCCCAGTCCGAGGGCGCCTCGGGCAAGACCTTCGCGCGGTACTGGCTCCACAACGGGTTCATCAAGGTGGACCACGAGAAGATGTCCAAGTCGCTGGGGAACTTCATCACCATCCGGGACATCCTGAAGGTTCACCACCCCGAGGTCGTGCGGTTCTTCGTCCTGCAGGGTCACTACCGGAGCCCCCTGGATTTTTCCGAGGAGGCCCTGAACGAGGCCCGCTTCGCGATGAACCGGCTCTACGAGGCCCTCAAGAGGATCCGCGATCTCTTCGCCTCCGACCCCGCGCTGACCGCCGTCGAGGTCGGGGAGGGACAGCTGCCGGAAAAGGAGAGGGCGCTCCTGGGACGGGTCCGTGACCTCCCGGAGCGCTTCAAAGAAGCCATGGACGACGACTTCAACACGGCCCGGGCGATGGGGTACATCTTCGACGCCGTCCGGCAGGTGAACGCCTATCTCGCCGAGAACCCGACGCCCGGTCCCCCGGCCCTGTTCGTCCTCAACGAGGCCGAGCGGACGCTCCGCGAGGTGGGCGGCGTGCTGGGGATTCTGATGGAGGACCCCGACGTCTACTTCGAGAAGGACAGGCTGCGCGAGGCCGCGAAACGGGGGCTGCGGGTCGAGGAGATCGAGGCCCTCATCGAGGAGAGGCTCCAGGCCCGGAAGGAGAGGAACTGGAAGCGGGCCGATGCGATCCGGGACGGTCTCGCGGCGAAGGGGGTTGTCCTGAAGGATTCGAAAACGGGGACCACCTGGACGATCGAAAAGCAGGCGAAGGGCTGAAGGCCGAAGAGGATCATCGGGAAAGGAAGAGGCCGCCCGGCTTACCGGGCGGCCTCTTCGCGGCTCCCCTTCCGAATTCGATTTTGCTCAGGCCCGTGGCGAGGGGAGTTGTCTTCCCTCATCCGTTCCCGGGCTCTACCCCAGCAGGTTCTTCAGCCCTTCCGCAACCGGCGCCGTGAACAGGGCCACCAGGATCGCGTACATCGCGAAGCTGCCGGCGGCCTCGCCGAGATAGATCTTCTCGTATTTCTGCTTCAGGGAGACGATGATCATGCCGCCGACGATGAGGCAGCCGAGGTGGAAGTAGGGGAAGTTCTCCACGCCCGCTGCGGTGTACTCGGCAAAGCAGAAGGTCCCCGTGATCAGAACGACGATACCCGCCAGAACCAGTGTCGAAAGCGTCTTTTTCATGATGTCTCCTCCGAATTTTTTCTATGATTTCATTTTATGGATTGCCGATCGTTGCCCTGATGTATTGAAAGGAGCATGCCACGAGAGGGGTGCCGGGGCAAAAAATTATATGTTATCGAGATACTTAGGAAATTTATTTTGCCGCCGCAGCCCTTCCCGTTCCGTGCCCCCTTCGGGACGAGGATTTCTTTAACGAAACGTTAAACCCGGTTCCATGAAATGTGGAAAAAGACAGGTGGAAGGCGAAAGGTGACGGGCAAAAGGTTCGGAAGAACGGATATCGGTTCTGCGAATCTGCTCAATGAATCATTTCCGCGGCTTGAGAACCGCCCGTCCTCGGGCGCAGCCAGGGCGGAATAGAGAAGGGGCCGGGCACCGGCGCCCGGCCCCCGTTCGGACGTTCCTTCCCGTCAGAGCAGCTTGAAGCTCGAGACGATCGCTTCCAGGGTGCCGCGGTTCTTCTCGAAGTCCTGAACCGTACCGAGCGCGGCGACGGTGAAGAGCCTGTTCCTTTTCTGGGCAACGACCCCCAGCGCGCGGATGGGGGCCTCCGCGGGCCCGCACTGGTACTCGTAGACGATCCCCTGATCGGCGCTTGCGACCTGGCCGGCGATGTGCTTTACCATGCGGTGGCCGGCCATCTCCGCCGCGCGCCGCTGCAGCGCGGCCTTGACCGCGTTCTGGCTGGGATCGGCGATTTCCGATACGGTGACCGTGAGTGCGGGGCTGCCGATCTCTCGGCCCGAGGCGGGATCCGCTACCCGTCCGCACTCCTTCGGCCGCGCTTCGAGTCCGCCAGGACTGTCGACCACGGTCCAGTCCTGTGGCACGGCGATGCTGAACCCTTTTTCCTGAACGTCGAGAGACCGAAAGTCTCCAGGGGCGGAGCCTCCGGCGGTCTTGCCGCCGAACACCTTGTCGAAAAACCCCATGGCGAACCTCCTTTCCCGGGATCGATCCATAAAAAAACCGCCATCCGATCGCTCGATCGAATGGCGGCCCGACCATCCGGATTTCCCTCCGGGAGCGGCAAGGCCCCCGAACCCCGAAACCGGTTATATTTTTCTCTTTTATAAACGATTCCGCGTCAAAAAGCAACGGGCAGACGGTGGACCGAAAGGAAATCGGCTCCCGAATGTCCGGAGACGGGGCGGGCGAGGGGGGACACGGCGGGGAGGGGACGGGTCGGGATCAGAGCCCTTCGGGAACGAAGGCGACGACCTCGTCGATGGAGGAAGCATCGGCAAAGAGCATCACCACCCGGTCGATCCCGACGGCGATCCCGGCCGCCTCCGGCATGCGGGACAGGTCCCGGAGAAAGGCTTCCGGCATGGGGTACGGCCTGCGGCCCCTGCGCAGCCGCAACTCGTTTTCCTTCTCGAATCGTCTGCGCTGCACCTCCGCGTCGGTCAGCTCCGAGAAGCCGTTGGCCAGCTCGAGGCCGCCGATGTAGATCTCGAAGCGCTCGGCGGCGGCCGGCTCCCCGGACTTGCGGCGCGCCAGCGAACCGAAGGCGAGCGGATAGTCGAACAGCAGCGTCGGCTTCGGGCTGCCCAGCCGGGGCTCGATCTCCAGGGCCAGGACCTCCTCGAAACGGTCCTGCGCCAGGGCCATCTCGAGAGGGACGGATCCGTACCGCGCGAAGGCATCCGCCACCGGGAGCCTCTCCCAGGGCTTCGCGAGATCGATCGGGCGGCCCCGGTACGAGATCGCAGGCCCCCGCCCCAGGGCGCCCGCCACGTAGAGGAAGAGGTCCTCGCACTCGTCCATGAGCTGCCGGTAATCGATGCCGGCTCGGTACCATTCCAGCAGGGTGAACTCGGGCAGGTGCAGGGGGCCCCGCTCGCGATCGCGCCAACACTTGGCGATCTGGAAGATCCGCTCGAAGCCCGCCGCGAGCATCCGCTTCATGCAGATCTCCGGTGAGGGGTGGAGCCACCAGGGCCCGGAAGGGATCGCGTCGATGTGCGACTCGGGCAGGGGGGCGGGGATGCGGTTGGGGGTTTCGACCTCGAGGTAGCCCCGGGACAGGAAGAAGGCGCGCGTCGCGTGGAGGATGTCGGCGCGCGTTTCGAGGGCCCGTCGCCAGGCCTCGAGCTTCCGATCGGCGCTCATGGGGCACGATGTCCGGTCATTCCTTGACCCGGGTCAGGTACTCGCCCGTTCGGGTGTCGATGCGGATCTTTTCGCCCTGCTCGATGAAGGGGGGCACGCTGACCTTGTAGCCCGTCTCGACGATGACCGGCTTGTAGTTGCCCGAAACCGTGTCGCCCTTGATCCAGGGAGGGGCTTCCGTCACGACGACGTCGACGAAATTGGGCAGGGTGATGTCGATCGGGCGGTCGCGGAACAGCAGGACCTTGCACTCCATGTTCTCGATGAGGAAATTCTTCGCGTCGCCGACCTGCGCCGCCGTGAGGGCGATCTGTTCGTAGCTCTCGTTGTCCATGAAGTGGAAGGCGTCCCCTTCCTTGTAGAGGAACTGCATGTTCTTCTCTTCCGTCTCGGCGGGCTGGAAGGTGTCCACCTCGCGGAAGGTGCGGTCCACCTGGCTGCCGGTGAGCATGTTGCGGAGCTTGCAGCGGTACAGGGACTGCCCCTTGCCGGGCTTGACGAACTGGAAGTCGACCACGATGTAGGGGTCGTCGTCCAGCATGATTCTCAGGTTCTTCCGCAGGTCGCTTGCGCTGTACATGTCGGTTCTCCGCTCGGGGCGTTCGGTTCATGAAAAGGCTACTTTTCTAAACCATTTCTTCTTTGTTGTCAAAGAATTTCACGGCGTGCAGGGCCCGGGGGGGCAACGGGGGATTTCCCGATCACAGCAACGAGACGGGCTGGAGGGGGACCTTGCCCTTCGTACCGGGCCTGTCCGCCACGTAGCGGGGCAGGCAGATGCCCGAGGTCGTCTTCCACAGCTTTTCCATCAGCCGCATCCCGTCGTGGACGTCCACCCGGAAATGCGCCGTGCCCCGCACCTCTTCGCACTGGAAGAGGTAGTAGGGCTTCACGCCGATCCGCTCGAGGCCGTAGAGCAGCTCGCGCATCGTCCGGTAGTCGTCGTTGACGCCTTTGAGCAGCACCGACTGGTTCAGGACCGGGATGCCCGCCTCGAGCAGCCTCTCGCAGGCGCCTGCGGCCTCGGCGGTGATCTCCCGGGGGTGATTGAACTGGGTCAGCAGCCACAGGGGCCGGTACCTGCGGAGCAGGCCGCAGAGCCCCTCCGTGATCCGCATGGGCAGCACGACGGGCATCCGGCTGCCGATCCGCATCACCTCCACGTGCCCGATGGCGTGCAGTCTCGCGAGGATGCGCTCCAGCCGGCCGTCGGAGAGCGTCAGCGGGTCGCCGCCCGACAGGATCACCTCGCGCAGGGCCGGCCGACGCTCGATGTAGCCGGCGACCGCCTCCAGCCCGCGGGACCCGAGCATCCTCTCCGGCTCCCGCCAGAGCCGTCTGCGGTTGCAGTGCCGGCAGTAGACGGCGCAGCGGTTCGTCGCCAACACGAGGCAGCGGTCGCGGAACCGGTGGATGAGGCCCGGCACCGGGCTGTGGGCCTGTTCCTCCAGAGGGTCGTCGAGGCCGACGGGCGAGGCGATCTCCCGGCTGTCGGGGATGCACTGGAGACGGATGGGATCCAGGGGGTCCCCTGCGCGGATGAGCGAGAAATAGTAAGGGGTCGCCGCCGCGCGGCAGGCGCGGGTCACCTCGCCGAGCGCACGGCGCTCCCCGCGGCGAAGCCCGAGGGGTTTTGTCAGCTCGTCGGCGGTGCGGATCCGGCTTCGGAACTGCCAGCGCCAATCCATCCACTGCTGCGGCGCGGGTCGTCTTCGGCTGTTCGGGCGGCCTTTTTTCGTTTGCACGCGCGTTTTCCGGCAGGCATTTTTTTTCATCGCGTTTCTAACACAAACGGGCGAAACTGCAACCATCAAAGTTCATGCGCCCGGGCGTGAACGGCAACGAAAATCCTTGACAGAAAGTCCGTTTGCAACATACTTCAGACGACTCCATCATCAAGTCGCGCCTTCGGACCGGTCATGCACGACCAACGGTCGGACAAGCCCCGCGGGGCCGGAAAGAGCAGCTTCGAGCTGATCGAAGCGGGGACGCTCTTCCAGATTCTGGCTCTGAAACCGGGGCACACGACGCTCGACATGCGCTGCGGCACGGGCATGTACACGCTTGCCATGGCGGAGATCGTCGGCGAAGGGGGCCGCGTGCACGCCGTCGATCTCTGGGCGGAAGGGGTTGAACGGCTCCGGGAGATGATCGAGCGGCGGGGCGTGAAGAACGTGCGGCCGATCGTTGCCGACCTCGGCAAGCCCCCTCCCCTGCCGGCGGAGAGCCGGGATCTGATTCTCATGGCCGCCGTGCTCCACGACCTCAAGGAGGCGGGCCTCCAGGACGGGGCGCTGGCCGAAGCCCGGAGACTTCTGAAGCGATACGGCACCCTTGCCGTCATCGAGTTCACGAAGACCCCCGGCACCCCCGGGCCCCCGGTTTCCCTGCGGCTGTCTCCCGAGGAGGTCGAGTCCCGGGTTTCGCCCTTCGGGTTTCGGCGGTCCGGCCTGCAGGCGATCGGACCGTACAGCGACCTGATGACATTCGTGCCGAAAACGGTATGCAACGCATGATGCACCGCACGACGCAAAGAGGGGAAGGAAGCGGGGAAGTCGAGGAAGTGAAACACGTAACGGCGGCGGCAGGGAAGAGGCGGCGGTGAAGAGGGAGATTCCGATTGCACAGCTGATGCCGGGGGATGTCCTGCTCTACCGGGGCCGGGGCCTGATCAGCGATGCCATCCGCCTCATCGACCGCTCGCAGGTCAGCCACTCGGCGCTTTTCCTCGGCCGGCACGGGCAGAAGGGCCGCACCGTGGGCGAGGCGATCCGCGAAGGGGTCATCCGCCGGGAGCTGGCGAAGAGCATCGAGCATGCCGACGGGGTCGAAGCGCGGCGGCTCAAGGAGCCCCCGGCCGGCCTCGGCCCCGTCCTGGAACGGGCGGCGCACTACCTGGATCGCGGCGAGCGTTACGCCTTCGAGCAGGTCCTGCTCCTCGCGTTTTTGTGCATCACCCGCAATCTTGCCGCCTCGGCCGCGCTCGCAGGGCTGATCCGGGAGACCCTCAACGCCGCCGCCGGATTTCTCCTGCGTCTCTTCGACACGGGGCGGGAGCCCATGACCTGCTCCGAGTTCGTCTTCCGGTGCTACGACGAGTCCCTACCGGGGGCCATCGCGCTTTCTGCGCGGGCCCCGGTCGCCCTGCGTGTCGGGGACCGGGAGGTCCCGGTCGGCCCCGGCGGGGGGATCCGCCGCGGGAGCGCCCTGTTCGTTTTTCTCGAGCGGTACGGCGGACGGCTCCCGGCCGGCGGGGCGGGGCCGCTGCGCATCCCGCCGCCGGAGGGCGTCTTCGCCGTGGAAGAGCGCATCGAGGCCTACTTCCGGGACGTGCAGGATCGGCGGGCGGGGGCGGCCCGGATCGACCTCGGGTCGCCGGAGCTGCTGCCGTCGTTCGAGCGCTTTGCCGCAGGCCTCCACGCGGCGCGCCGCCGCACGGAGAACCTGGAGGCGGCGCGGGCCGGGGCGATGGAGGGGCTGTGCGAGGCGGCCGCCGATTTCGTCACGCCGGGGGACCTGCAGAGGAGCCGAAGCCTCGCATTCTGCGGCAAGCTCAAGGCAAAGGAGTGAAAGGATGAAACTGCGCACACACATCATCAACCACCTCGTCAAGAGCGAGGACCTCAACCACCACGGGACCCTTTTCGCGGGCAAGACGGCCATGTGGGTCGTCGAGTCGGGCTTCATCGCCGCCGCGAGCCTCACCCACCCGGAACACATCGTCTGTCTCAACATCCACGGCATGCTGTTCAAGAAGCCCATCCGCAACGGCGAGATCGTGCGGTTCGAGAGCCGGGTGGTCCTGGCCGGCAAGACGCGGCTCGTCTCCTACGTGAAGGTGGTGAACAACGCCGACGACGATTTCCTCCTCGACGGGTTCATCAGCTTCATCCACGTGGACCGGCAGGGGAGGCCCGTCCCGCACGGCATCGTCATCGAGGCGACGGACCCGGAGGATGTCGCGCTGCGGGAACGGGCCGAGGCGCTGTAGGGGGGCGGCATGGACCTGAAGCGGCTTGACCGGATGGGCCCCGCGGAGCTTCGATCGTACGTGGAGTTTCTGCTGTGGCACTACCGCGTCATCGACGGGTTCTGGTTTCTCTTCGTGCAGGAGCGGTTCGACCAGGCCACGGCCGAAAACATCAACGAGCGGGTCTGGCACAAGGCGGCCGAGCTGGCCGCCCGTGACTTCGTGAAGCGCTTCGGGGTCGGCAAGGGGCTTTCGGGTTTCGTGGAGGCCCTGCGCTACTTCCCCTGGACGATCCTCATCGGCTACGAGATCGAGGAGCGTGCGGACGAGGTCCTCATCACCGTGCCCCGCTGCGCCCCCCAGGTCGCCCGCGCGGCCCGGGGGCTGCCGGAATTTTCCTGCAAGGAGATGCACCGGGGGGAGTTCGCGAATTTCGCCCGCGTCATCGACGAAGGCATCCGGGTGGAGTGCCTCTACGCGCCGCCCGACCCGCACCCGCCGGAAAATTTCTGCAAGTGGCGATTCACGCTTGGGAGGAAAGGATCCCCGTGAACCTTCGGTCTCACAGAACCGCCCGTCTCGTCATCCTCGCGGCGGCGGGTCTGCTGCTCAGTGCCTGCGCGGCGCCGCCGAAGTGGCGGCTGACCGGGCCCGGGCCGACAGCCGAGCCCGATCGGCCGGGAACGCGCCTCGAGCGGCACGTCTTCGGCGACCCCGGGGGCGACCGGGTCATCGGCCGGCTCGCCGTGGTCCGCACCCGGGAGGGCGACACGCTGCCCGACATCGCGAGGCATTTCGGCCTCGGCCACGACGCCGTCAAGGCGGCCAACCCGGACGTGGACGTCTGGCTGCCCCCGGCAGGCAGCCGGGTCGTGCTGCCCCTGATGTTCATTCTGCCCGACGCCCCCCGGCAGGGGATCGTGATCAACCTGGCGGCGATGCGGCTGTTCTACCACGGGGGGAAGAACCGGGCGATCGTCACCTATCCCGTCGGCATCGGGGAAGAGGGGCGCTCCACGCCGCTGGGCGAGATGTCCGTGGTGCGCAAGGCCGTCCGGCCGACCTGGTACGTGCCCGCCTCGATTCGGAGCGACCACGCCAAGAGGGGCGACCCGCTGCCCGCCGAAGTGCCGCCGGGGCCTGACAACCCGCTCGGAGAGTACGCACTCTACCTGAGCCGGGCGAGCTACGTGGTCCACGGGACCAACAAGCCCTTCAGCATCGGCCTGCGGGCGACCAACGGGTGCATCCGGCTCTACCCGGAGGACGTGGAGAAGCTCTACCGGGTCGTGCCGGTCCGGACCCCCGTGCACATCGTGAATCAGCCCTACCTGATCGGCCGCGCGGGCGGCATGCTCTACCTCGAGGCCCACGAGCCCCAGGAAGAGCTCGATGCCGCGGAGATCCGGAAGCGGCTCTACGCGAGGCTCAAGGAGATCGAAAGGAAAGAAAAGCTGCGCGTGGACTGGAATCGCGTGGAGGAAACGCTGACGCAGGCCAGGGGCATCCCCGTCCCGGTGCTCGCGGGCGGCGAAGATCTACAGGGGATGATCGCCGGGGCCGCGGAGGCCCCGCGGCCCGCCGAGTTGACCGGACAGCCCCGGGTGCCGGCGATGAAACCCGGGGCCTGGTATGTCCGCGCCGACGAGACCATCGGGGAGGACAACGCCCGGAGAATGGCCGCCGTGCTCAACCACCAGGGGCCCCAGATCCCCGCCCGGGTGGTGCGGAAGGACAATCGCTACCAGGTCCTCGCCGGACCCTACGCGGACCGAAAAACAGCCCTGGCCGCCGTGAAGCGCCTCAAGGTCGACCTGGAAATCGACGGGGTGATTGTCGGGCCTGCCGAGTCGAGGGAGCTGGCAAACGCAGGAACAGGTAACAGGTAACAGGTAACAGGCTATCCCTGCCAACAGTCTTTGACCTGTCACCTGCAACCTGCCACTGATACCTTTGTTCATCGGGGGAAGAGCTTCAGGAAGACCTCCTGAAGGATCCGGAAGACAATTCAGACTCCCGTCGAAAGAAACCCCGCGGTCACCCCTCCCAGGGCAAGTGTTGCCGCGTTGGCGGGCGAGAGTTCTCCGGGCAGGGCCTCGAGGACGCCGATGAGGGCCCCGGGAACCAGGGCAAATCCCAGGATGAAACTCATCAGGAGGCCGAAGGCCACCCACTTCCAGCGGCCCGCGTAGATCTTCTCGACGAACAGCGCCGCCGCGAAGAGCGAGGCGGTGAAGAGCAGGATGTTGAAAAGGATCCGCAGGGCATCCATGCGGGTAACGTAAGGTCGATGTCACGGGATGTCAAATGAACCGCATGCGTACCGCCCCGTGCAGGGAGGCCGGATGAAGACAGATCCGCGGCGCCGGGATCGGGCCATGCGATCCGCCCGGGAAATGGAACGGCTGCTGGAACGGATGGCGGTCGGCCGGTTGGCCGTCACGACGGCGGACGGCCCGTACGCGGTCGCGGTGAACTACCTGTTCTGGGAAGGCAGCATTTACATTCACAGCGCCTTGTCGGGGCGAAAGATGGAGGCGCTTCGAGAGGATCCCCGCGTCTGCTTCCTGGTCGACGAGGTCGGTCCCCGGGTCCTGTGGCAACGCGGCTGCGGGATCAGCCAGATCTACCGGAGCGTCGTGTGCTTCGGCAGAGCCGAGCGGGTCGACAGCCCGGAGGACAAGAGGGCGATCCTGGAGAGAATGATTCGAAAGTACGTGCCGCCCGGTTATCCCGTTTCCCCCGTGAAGGACGAGAACATCGAAAACACGGCCGTCGTGCGGATTGTCATCGAGGCGATGAGCGGAAAAGCGAACGAGCTCTGCCCGTCGCTGCACACGGTTCTTCCCGGGCGCCCGGAAGAAGGGGGATGAGCCCGGCCGCGACGCTGCTTGCGCCGGCGGCCCCGAGCCCGATCGGCCGGTGAGAGCCGCCTCTCAGTTCCCCGCGCGGATGGACAGGATGTCCCCGTCCTGCACGATGTAGCCCTTGCCCTCCAGGCGCCACACCCCCGCCTTCTTGCATCCCGCAAAGCCCCCGAGGCGCATGAAGTCCTCGTAGGAGACCGTTTCGGCCCGGATGAAGGTCCGGGCAAGGTCCGTGTGGATGGTCCCGGCGGCATCCTGGGCGTTCATGCCCCGGCGGAGGGGCCAGGCGCGGCACTCGTCCTCGCCCACGGTGAGGAAGGAGATGAGCCCCAGCGTATCGTAGGCCAGCCGGAGGATCCGGCCGCGCAGCGACTCGGCGATGCCGTATCCGGCCATGAAGGCGCCCTGCTCCCCGGGGGCCATGGCGGCCAGCTCCGCCTCGAGCTGCCCGCAGGCGGCCACCACGGGGATGTGCCCCGGCAGCCTTTCCCGCAGCCGCGAGGCGATCGACTCGGCCTCGGCGATCCTGTCCTCGGCGCAATTGACCACGATCATCATGGGCTTTCGCGAGAGGAAGAGGAACCCCCGGATCTTCTTGTCGTCCTCGCAGGACAGCTCCAGGGTGGCCAGGGGGGAGCCGGCCTCGAGATGCGCGAGGCAGCGCTCGAGCAGGGCCTGCTCCTGCTGCAGGGCCGGCTGGGGCTTGAGGGCGTTCTGCTTGCGCAGCCGCTCCAGGCGCCCTTCGACCTGGACCATGTCGGCCAGGATGAACTCCTCCCGGATGCGCCCGAAATCGCCGACGGGGTCGGCCGCATGGCCGTTATCGAAGCGGCGCAGCACCGTGAGCACGGCGTCGCTCTGGCGGATCTGCTGGAGCGATTTGGTGTCCAGCGTCTCGTTTTTCAGCTCCCCCTCGCGGATGGCCACCGTGTCCGCCACATCGAGGCGCGAGTAGGTCGTCTTTCGGGGGTTGAAGATCCTTGCCAGCGCGTCGACCCGCCCGTCGGGCACCTCGATGCGGACGGAGGGGTGCCCGTTGCCGCCGCCGTTTGCGTTTGTGCCCGCGAGGGCCCTGAAGAGCGTCGTCTTGCCCGATTGAGGGGTCCCGATGATGGAGACAAACATAGATCTGAAACGACCTTTCGATATGATCCGGTTGCCGTCCGGATGTTCATTTCATGAACCGGAGAGGGCAAGAAGGTGAGAGGGTGAGAACGTTGAATACGTCTGCAGCCCCTGTCAGCCTCCGATTCTCCACCCTTTTCGCCTTCAAACCCTCTTGCCTTCTGATCAAGAGTCCGATTCGGCCATGCGCCCTTCCTTGCGCTTCATGGACAGGCGCTTTCCGGCGTCGAGCTCCATCTTGCGCAGGCGGATGTTCTCGGGTGTGACCTCGACGAGCTCGTCCTCGGCGATGAACTCGATGGACTGATCGAGCGACAGCAGCCTCGGAGGCCGCAGGGTGACCGTCGCGTCGGAGGTCGCGCTGCGCATGTTGGTCAGCTTCTTTTCCTTGACGATGTTCACGTCGAGATCGCCCGCGCGGTTCCGCTCCCCGACGATCATGCCGGCGTAGACCTCCGTGCCCACCTCGACGAAGAGCTCGCCCCGGTCGGCCATGGCGAAACTCGCGTAGGCCGTCACCCGGCCGACGCGGTCGGCCACCAGGGTGCCGCTTGCGCGCTGCGGGATCGGGCCGGCCCAGGCATCCCAGCCCTCGAAGAGGGTGTTCATGACGCCGGCACCCTTCGTGTCGGTGAGAAATTGGCTGCGGAAACCGATGAGGCCCCGGGCGGGGACCAGGAACTCGAGGGTGACGCGGCCGCTGCCGTGGTTGACGAGGTTCATCATCCGCCCCTTGCGGGTCGAGATCTTCTCCGTCACGACGCCGGTGAATGCCTCGGGGACGTCGAGGAACAGCCGTTCCACGGGCTCGAGGAGCTTTCCGTTCTCCCGCTTCGTGAGGGCCGTGGGCCGGGAGACCATGAACTCGTAGCCCTCCCGGCGCAGGGTTTCGATGAGGACGGCCATCTGCAGCTCTCCGCGGCCGCACACCTCGAAGGCGTCCGCCCGGCCCGGCATGGGGTTCACCCGGATGGCGATGTTGCGCAGGGCCTCCCGCTCGAGACGGTCCTTCAGGTGGCGCGAGGTGAGGTATCTCCCCTCGCGGCCCGCGAAGGGCCCGTTGTTGACGTAGAAGACCATGGAGACCGTCGGCTCGTCGACGCGGATGCGAGGCAGGGGCTGCGGGTTCTCAGGGTCCGTGATCGTGTCCCCGATGCTGATCCCCTGCACGCCGGCCACGGCGATGATGTCGCCCGCCTCGACGCGGTCGGTCTGCTTCTTCGCAAGGCCGTGGAAGGAGTACAGGGCGGAGAACTTGACGCCGGGCACGTTGCGGTCCAGGCCGCAGAGGGTGTAGGGCCGGTTCATCTCGAGGCTGCCGCTCATCATGCGGCCGATCCCGATCTGGCCCACGTAGGAATCGTAGTCGAGGTTCGTCACGAGAAACTGCGGCACGCCGGCATCGTCCCCCTCGGGCCCCGGGATCCGCTCGAGGATCGTTTCGAACAGCGGCCGCAGGTCCGTGGAGTCGTCCCCGGGCCTGCGGTGGGCGATCCCCTTCTTGGCGTTCGTGTAGAGGATGGGGAACTCGATCTGCTCCTCGCTGGCGTCCAGGTCGATGAAGAGGTCGTAGACCTCGCTGACGACGGCCTCGATGCGGGCATCGGCACGGTCGATCTTGTTGATGACGAGGATCACGGGCAGCGACTTCGCCAGGGCTTTTTTCAGCACGAAGCGCGTCTGGGGCAGGGGCCCCTCGCTGGCGTCCACGAGCAGGATGGCGCCGTCGACGAGGTTGAGGCTGCGCTCCACCTCGCCGCCGAAGTCGGCGTGCCCCGGCGTGTCCATGATGTTGATCTTCGTGGCGCCGTACCAGACGGCGGTGTTCTTCGCCATGATCGTGATGCCGCGCTCCCGCTCGAGGTCCATGGAGTCCATGACCCGGTCCACGACCTCCTGATGGGCCCGGAAGATGCCGCTCTGCCGGAGCATGCCGTCGACGAGGGTCGTCTTGCCGTGGTCGACGTGGGCGATGATGGCGATGTTGCGAATCGTGTTTTTTCTCATGATGCACGCTTCTCGGGGCGCATGACCCCCTGGGAAAAAACGAAAAGAAGGGCACCTCGATGCGCACCGGGGTGCCCTTCTGCAATGGATGAGTCCGGTTTTACAGGACCTGTACGTTGGCCGCGGCGGGGCCCTTCTGCCCTTCCGTGACTTCAAAGCTCACGCGCTGGCCTTCGCGCAGGGTCCGGAAGCCCCGGGTCTGGATGGCGCTGTAGTGGACGAAAATATCGCCACCGTCGTCCATCTGAATGAACCCGAAGCCTTTCTGCTCGTTGAACCACTTCACGGTACCTTCCGACATCGCTTCCCTCCTCCTTTCTCAGATTTTCCCGTAAAAGTCGGATGTCAGCTTTGGCAGAAAGTAAAAAACCACCAGACCCGTGCGAGTGCGGTGGCAAACGTTCTCAAACCTCAAACTGCGTGTCCCCTAACTTTTACTGCACCCTGCCGGTTCGCTATCTGTCGCCGTCAGGTCGGGCAGAAGGGTATTACAGCAGGGGCCGGATGTCAAGCGATTTTATCGACGGGGAGACAAAAAGGGACGTCGGGCGATTTGACCCTTCCCTTCTGGGCCGGCGATGGGTACAATAAGGCAGTCATGACGCATAAAACTCTTCGGAACCGGGAGGTTTTGAATGGTCACGGAGCTGATGAAGGATGTCTGGTGGGTCGGCATCGTCGACTGGGGCCTGCGGAAATTCCACGGCCACGAGCTTTCGACGCACCGCGGGTCGACCTACAATTCCTACCTCATACGGGACGAGAAGACCGTCCTGGTCGACACGGCATGGGCCCCCTTCAAGGAGGAGTGGCTCGAGAACATCCGGGCCGTCGTCGACCCGGCCGAAATCGACATCATCGTCGCCAACCATGCCGAGCCCGATCACTCGGGCGGGCTGCCCCTCATCATGCAGCACGCGCCCAACGCCGAGCTCGTCGTCTCGAAGCGGGGGGCGGAGAGCATCGAGGGGATCTATCACCGGCCCTGGAAGTTCAGGACCGTCGGGACGGGCGACCGCATCCCCATCGGGAAGAGCGAGCTGGTGTTCATCGAGGCCGCCATGCTCCATTGGCCCGACAGCATGTTCACCTACCTGGCCGGCAGGAACCTGCTCATGCCCAACGATGCCTTCGGCCAGCACTACGCCACGGCCTTCCGGTTCAACGACCAGGTCGACCGGGAGGAACTCTACGAGGAGGCCCTGAAGTACTACGCCAACATCCTCACGCCCTTCAGCCCCCTTGTCGCGAAGAAGATCGACGAGCTGGTCGCCCTGGGCGTGCCCGTGGACATGATCGCGCCGAGCCACGGCGTCATCTGGCGCGAGAACCCCATGCAGATCGTCACGAAGTACAAAGAGTGGGCGGCCCAGAGGCCGGAGAAGACCGCCGTGATCCTCTACGACACCATGTGGGAGGCCACGCGCAGGATGGCCGAGGCCGTGGGAGACGGCCTCGCCGCCGAGGGCGTCCCCTACAAGATCTTCCACATGGCCGTCACGGACCGCAACGACGTCATCACGGAGATCTTCCGGACGAAGGCCGTCATCCTCGGCTCCTGCACGGTGAACCAGGGGGTGCTCCCGACGATCACCCCGATCCTCGAGGACCTCAGGGGTCTGCGGTTCCAGAACAAGATCGGCGCGGCCTTCGGGTCCTACGGCTGGAGCGGGGAGTCGGTGAAGGTCATCGAGGAGCACCTGCAGCGCTGCAAGATCCCCGTGGCCGCACCCGGTGTGAGGGCCAAGTGGCAGCCGAAGCCGGCCGACCTGGAGGCCTGCGCAAACCTGGGCAGGACGGTGGCCCGGGCGGTCAAGGGCTGACGGGGAGCGGGCCGGGGGCGCATCCGTTCGACGTCTTCACGGAGGGCCGGGCCGTTGGCGGGAAGCATTCTCTGGATGGACGACAGCCGGCGGTGCATCTGGCGCCCGGAGCGGGACTCCGGGAGGGACGCAGGCGTGCACGGCCGGGTCGCCGAGGTCCTGCTCGGCGATCACGATCGGGTCCGCGCCGCAGCGACCGTGGGCCTGCTGAGACGGAACCTGCCCTCAAACGAGATTCACGTCGTCAGGAGCGGCTGCGAGGCCCTCGAATTTTTCAGGGGGCTCGCGATGCATCCCGTCCCCGGCCGGCCGTCGCGTCCCGTCCTCGCGCTTTTGGATGAGGATCTGTCCGGCATGGCCGGCCACTCCATCCTGGGGAGCATGCTGCGGATCCCGCCCCTCGGGGCGAGGCTCGTCATCCTGCTCGTGGAGAGCGGCCGCATCGCCGCGCACCGGCAGTGGCGTCCCGAACCCGACGGCTATCTGGAAAAACCCTTCGCCTTCGCGAAGCTCAGGGAGCGCCTGCGGTCATTCGGGGGGGCCGCCGCCTCCGCGTGGACGCCCCCGCGGGCAAGGCCGGCGGGACAATCCCCGCCGCCTTGACACCAGGCGAATCGGTTTGCTATTTTTTTTCGTGAACCGGTTTCGGCCGGTCCCAGCCGATTTGCAGATTCCCTGCCCCGGCACCGGGGAGGGCCCGCCTCGCCGAAAGGAGCCTGACCCATGGTCACCACGATCCAGGAGAAAAAGGAGTCTCTCGTCGCGAAGACGCTCGACGCGGCCCGGCTGGTGGAGGTCCAGGCCGGCTCGGTCGTGAGCCGCGCCGTCATGCAGAAAAAGACCGGCACGGTGACCCTCTTCGCCTTCGACGCCGGGCAGGGCCTCAGCGAACACACGGCGCCCTTCGACGCCCTCGTGTACATGCTGGAAGGACGGGCGGAGATTGTGATCTCCGGCACGTCGCACGTGCTGGGGCCGGGGGAGATGATCATCATGCCGGCCGGCGAGCCCCACGCCCTCAAGGCGATGGAACCCTTCAAGATGCTGCTGGTGATGATCCGGGGGTAGACGCCGGCTGCCGACCCTGCGAGGCATCACGGGTTCGTTGCTGCATGACCGCCACGGGGCTTCGAGTCGGCGAGGATCGGAAGATCGGAAGTGAGGAAGAGCGGCTCGAGACAGGGGGAATGGAAATCGACTCCGCTCTTCTGCTCTTCCGCGCTTCCTCACGTCATGTGCTAAAAGCGCCTCACCGCCGGGCCTGTCGAGATCCCCGGGGAAAGGCTTTCGCGTTGCACGAAAGGCACAAGCTCATCATCGCCCACCGGGGCGCCGCGTCCCCGGCCCGCGAGAACACCCTGGAGGCCTTCCGGAAGGCGATCGACCTCGGTGCGGACATGATCGAGTTCGACGTGCGGAGCACGGGGGACGGCCGGCTCGTCATCCACCACGACCCGGACATCTCCGGCAGACTTCTCCGCGACATGACCCTTCGGGATGCCCGTGACCGGGCCCGATCCGCGGGGTTCCGTCTCCCCGAGCTCGAGGAGGTCCTCGACCTGGCGCGCGGCCGGATCGGCCTGGACATCGAGCTCAAGGAGGAGGGCTGCGAAGGGGAGGTCGTTCTCCTCGCGGCGGGCGCCCTGCGCGAAGAGGACTTCATCGTGAGCTCCTTCCATGCCGGCTCCGTCGAGAGGGTCAGGCGGTGCCGTCCCGGGGTGCAAACGGGTCTCATCTTCAACGACGCCGGGGCCCTGACGGAGGAGGTCCTGCGGGGTGCGACGCAATGGCTGTTCCCGGTCGAGAGCCTGGCGGGGGGAGGGCTTCTGGAGCTCATGCGGCGGGCCGGGAAGAAAATCGCCGTCTGGACCGTGAACGACGAAAACCGGATGAAACGGTTCCTGGATGATGACCGCATCGACGGGATCATCACGGACCGCACCGATGCCGCCCTTGCCGTGCGGGCGGGGCGATGAGCCCCGGACGCGGGGACAGGCGGCGGACATCCAATACACGGGTTGATGGAGGGTTTATGAACGAGCTTTCCAGGGACGAACTGAGGCTTCTCATCGAGAAGGGCAAGGCGCCGAGCCTGAGCATTTACATGCCCACCCACAGGGCCGGCGCCGAGGTGCAGCAGAACGCCATCCGGCTCAAGAACCTCCTCAAGGAAGCGGAAGAGCGGCTCGTGCGCGGGGGCCGCCGCACGGTCGAGGCGGAGAAATTCCTCGAACCCGTCCAGGCCCTCGTGAAGAACAACCCCTTCTGGCGCCAGCAGTCGAACGGTCTGGCCCTTTTCCTGTGCCCCGATTTCTTCCGTCACTTCCGGCTTCCCGTGGACTTCGTCCCGTCGGTCATCCTGGCCGACCGGTTCAACGTAAAGCCCCTGCTGCCCCTGTTCAACACGGAGGGGCGGTTCTATGTGCTGGCCCTGAGCCAGAAGGACGTGCGCCTGCTGGCGTGCTCCCGCTACGCGGTGAAGGAGACCCGGCCCGAGGGCCTGCCCCGGAATATCGAGGAGGTGCTCAAATTCGACGTGTTCGAAAAGCAGCTCCGGACCCGGCCCGCCATGACGGGGGCAACGGGGCAAAAAGGCTCCAGCGCCTGGACCGACTACGGCAAGGAAAACCTCCTGCGCTTCCTGCAGCAGGTCGACAAGGGCCTCCGGCCGCACCTCAAGGAGGAGCGGGCGCCCCTGGTGTTTGCCGGCGTCGATTACCTCTTTCCCATGTACCGCGAGGTCAACGCCTATCCGAACCTGCTCGAGACCGCCGTCAACGGGAACCCCGACCAGATGAGCGCCGACGAGCTCCACGCCCTGGCCTGGCCCGTCGTGGAGCCCTGGTTCCGCAAGGAGCAGGAAGAGGCCCGGGTCCGATACCGGCAATCGCTCGGGACGGGCCTTGCCTCGAACAACCTCGAGGAGATCGTGCCGGCCGCCCATCACGGCCGCGTCGGGTATCTCTTCGTGGAGGTGGGGCAGGAAAAATGGGGCACCTTCAACCCCCGGACGGGAAAAGCCGTACTCCACGACGGCGGGCAGAAAGGCGACGAGGACCTGATCGACTTCGCGGCGATCCAGACCCTGGCCGCCGGGGGCAAGGTCTACGCCGTCCCGCGCGACGGGATGCCTGACAAGGAACCGGTCGCCGCCCTGTTCCGGTACTGATCAGGGGTCAGGGCACAGGGGCCGGGAAGAGTGAAAAACCAAGAGAGGAGGCCGGGGAGACCGAAGAGTGATGCTCCCCGGTCCTTCCGGGTTTGGACCCTCATCAACGGCGGTTTTCGACCGGCCGGCAAAATGGAGTGACGGCCATCGGCGAGCATCCCTCCCCCGAGCTGACACGGGGCAGCCTCTGGCACAACATCTGGCACCTCTCGTGGCCCACCTTCTTCATCATGATCTTCAATTTCTTCGTGGGCCTGGCCGACCTCTACGTGGCAGGCTTCATCGGGCCCGACATCCAGGCGGCCATCGGGTTCGTCACCCAGCTCTTCTTCATCGTCATCATCGTGGCAAACGCCATCGGCGTCGGCACCGTCGCCATGGTGTCGCGGGCCGTCGGGGCGTCGAGCCCCGGCCGGGCCGTCGGGATCGCGAGGCAGTCCCTTCTGTTCGGCGCCGTCGTGGCGGTCGTGATCACCGCCGCCACCGTCGTGTACTGCCGCGGGATCGTCGCCCTGGCGGGCATGCCCGGGGAGATCCGCGACGTCGCGGAGGACTTCCTGCGCATCTTCGCCTTCGCCCTGGGGCCCAACTACCTGCTCATCATCACGAATTCCATCTTCCGGGCCGCGGGCGACGTGAAGAAGCCCCTGCTCACGATGTTCTGCGTCAGCCTGGTCAACGTCGCGGGCGACTTCGCCCTGGTCTTCGGGATTCCGCCCTTCCCGCAGATGGGATACCGGGGCATCGCGCTGGCCACCGCCTCGTCCTTCGCCGCGGGGATGCTCATCAGCCTGGCCCTGCTGGCGACGAAACGCTGGCGGGGCGTCTTCACCGAACCGTGGCGCGTGGATTTCCCCACCATCGGCAGGGTCATCGACATCGGCTGGCCGTCGGTCTTCCTGCAGGTCGCCTGGCAGGCGGGCAGCATCGTGCTCTACAACATCCTGTCGCGGATCGGCGAGGGAACGGTCACGGCCCTGGCCGCCCTGACCAACGGCCTCCGGATCGAGGCCATCATCTTCCTGCCGGCCTTCGCCCTCAACATGGCCGCCTCCGTCCTGGCCGGGCAAAACCTGGGGGCGGGCAACCCGCAGAGGGCGGAGACCCTCGGCTGGAAGACGGCAGGGGCGGGGATGGTCCTGCTCGGGACGCTTGCCCTGCCCGTTTTCATCTGGGCCGAGGCGTTCGCATCGATCCTCGCCAGAACCCCGGAGGTCCTTGCCGAGACGGCCCATTACCTGCGGATCAACATGGTGGCCGAGCCGTTTTTGGCCCTGGGGACCATCCTCTCCGGGGCCATCACGGGCGCCGGCGACACGAGATCCACCATGTGGATCATCGTGGCCTGCATGTGGGGCGTCCGGCTGCCGCTGGCCTATCTCCTGGCGATCGCCATGGGCTACGGGCCCACCGGGGTCTGGGTCGCCATGGTCGTCTCCATGATGGGCTACGGCCTGCTCATGGCCCTGCGCTTCCGGGGGGGACGATGGAAGCACATCCGGATCGACTAGGGCCGGCCTGCCTCCTTTCCCCCCGCCGCGCTTCGTGGTAGACTGTCTTGCATGCTGCGGGAGGAAAGGCATGACGCCCGGGGATCTGATTCGCCGCATTCTCGAGAACAGCCGCACCATCGCCGTTCACGGCATGTCCAGGAATCCCGCGAAGGCCGCCCACTGGGTGCCCCGGTACCTGGCGCAGAAGGGCTACCGCATCATCCCCGTGAACCCCTCGGCGGAGACCATCCTGGGCCTCCGGTCATACCCGGACCTCGCGTCGGTGCCGGAGCCGATCGACGTGGTCCAGGTCTTCCGCCGGTCCGAGGATGCCCTGAAGCCGGTGCGGGAAGCGGTGGCGCGGAAAAAGGAGCGGGGCGACGTCTCCGTCGTGTGGCTCCAGCAGGGGATCCGCAGCGAGGAGGCCCGGAAGCTCGCCGAGCAGGAGGGGCTGCTCTTCGTGCAGGACCGTTGCATGTACCACGAGCACCGCATGCTGAACCCCATGGATGAATAGCAGGCTGCGGACCGGCGGCGCAACCTCAATGGAGAGGCTGGGAAGCGGTGAAGCTTGGAGGCGCCGAGAGCCGATCGCACCACTTCCGCTTTTCCGAGCTTGTTGATTGCAGTGCTTCTTCACTTCCTGTCCGTCGCGGCGGGCGAGCCATGTTTCTGATGCCTCGCATGCGACCCATCCCGCAGAGGAGGCGGGGATGTGCGGTCGGTTCACCCTCGTGAGTCCCTTCGCCGTCGTGACGGAGCGTTTCGGCGCCGCCGCGCCGGCCGGGCTTCGCCCCCGGTACAACATCGCCCCGGGACAGGACATCCTCTGCGTCGTCGCGGACGGGGCGAGGCGCATCGAGCCGATGCGATGGGGGCTGATCCCCTTCTGGGCAAAAGACCCCTCCATCGGCAACCGTCTCATCAACGCCCGCGCCGAGACCCTGGCGGTGAAGCCCAGCTTTCGCGGCGCCTTCGCGAAGCGCCGCTGCCTCATCGCGGCCGACGGGTTTTACGAGTGGCGACGGGCGGGGCGTCGCAAGGTGCCGGTCTACCTCTTCCTCAGGTCGGGAAAACCCTTCGGCTTTGCCGGGCTGTACGAGGTGTGGAAAGCCCCCGACGGCCGCGAGATCCGCACCTGCACGATCGTCACGACCGGGGCAAACGATCTGGTGCGCCCCATCCACGACCGCATGCCCGTCATCGTGCCCGCGGCGCTCGAGGATCGCTGGCTCGACTGCGCCGAGAGGGACCGCGGGCTGCTGGAGTCCGTGCTGACGCCCTATCCCGCGGGGGAGATGGATGCCTACGAGGTGACGACCGCGGTCAATGACGCCGCCCACGACGGGCCGGACTGCATCCTGCCCGCCTGATGCATCGTCCCGTGTTCTTGAACGGGACCGCCCGTTCCCTTCCGTCCTGATGCCTGAATCCCGATGCCTCGCGCCTGCCGGGGGTCGCATGGGCCGGCTCGATGTGCCTTCGGCCCGCGACATGCATGTCGCAGGGGCGTGACGAAAGGGTCGCCGCTTCCAGATGCCCGCCGAAAGGGCGCTTCGGGCCGAATGCCCCGTTGCCGGGGGGATCTCCTGCGGGTCACGAGGGGGGATTGTGTCGCCGCCCCCGGAAGCATCCGGTCGGGGGATATCCCGAAATGTCATGGCATATCGGGATGATATGAAAAGATACCCGATGCCCCGACCCTGGCAGCATGTTTGCTTTGACTGTAGTTGCGTCTTGTTTATTCCCTTTGTCGGACGGCGGAGGACGATCGAATTGCCCGGGAGAATTCGTTGGGAGACGGACCTGAAAAAGGCTCTCGAGCGGCGGGAAGCAAGGGAAAAACCGGTCTTGATCTTCTTTCATGACCCCGGGGTGACCGACAGCCGCAAGAGGGATGCGCTGACGTACCCGGATCAAACGGTCATCGATCTCATCGAGGAGAATGTTGTACCGGTCAAGCTTTCCAACGACGTGGCCCCCTGGGCGGACAAGTACAAGGTGACGTGGATGCCGACGCTCATCACGGTCAACGGCGAAGGGAAGGAACATCACCGGGCCGTCGGGTTTTTGCCTCCCGAAGAGCTCATCCCCTCGGTTCTCCTGGGGGTGGGCAAGGTCCATTTCGATGCCGACAGGATCGGCAAGGCCCTGCAGTACTTCGACCAGATCGTGGAGAAATACCCGCGAAGCGAGTCCACGGCCGAGGCCATCTATCTGAAAGGGATCTGCCAGTACAAGAGCACGCACAACGCGAAGCCGCTCAAGATGGCCTACGAAAGGCTTCAGGCCGATTACCCGGCCAGCATCTGGACGAAACGCGCTTATCCTTACAGGCTGCTGTGAGGATATCCATATACGATTCCCTCCCCTTCCTCCTCGCCCTGTGCGGTCCCCGCCTTAACTGCACAGGGCGAGAACTTTTTCCCCCCTTGAAAAGACGGAAGTCAGGAAGCTCGGAAGCTGGGAAGTTCGGAGTATCGGACGACTTGCGCACGGCTGCCGGCTTGTCCGGGATTCAAAGCTTCCCGACTTCACAGCTTTCGGGCATTTGCCTGCGGCGTGAGCCGCCAGGACCACCGTAATCTCAGCGAATTGGTCACGACCGACACGGAGCTGAGCGCCATGGCGGCGGCGGCGTACACGGGGTTGAGAAGGACCCCGAGGAAGGGATAAAGAACCCCCGCGGCCACGGGGATCCCGATGACGTTGTAGATGAAGGCCCAGAACAGGTTCTGCCGGATCGTCCGCATCGTCCGGAAGGACAGCCGGATCGCCTCGGGCACGGCTCGCAGGTCGTCGCGGATGAGCGTGATGTCGGAGGCCTCGATGGCCACGTCGGTCCCCGCGCCGACAGCGATCCCGATGTCGGCGGCCGCGAGGGCCGGCGCGTCGTTGATCCCGTCTCCCACCATGGCCACGGTCTCGCCCCGTTCCTTCAGGCGGCGGATCTCCTCGGCCTTCTCGCCGGGCAGGACCTCCGCCATCACCCGGTCGATGCCGAGGGCCCTGCCCGTGGCCCGGGCCGTGTTCTCGTTGTCGCCGGTGATCATGGCCACCTTGAGGCCCATGCCCTTCAATGCCTCCACCGCTTCGGCGGCCGTGTCCTTCGGGACGTCCGAAAGGGCCACGATGCCCAGCACCTGCCCCCCCTCGGCCGCGAAGACGCAGGTCTTCGCTTCCGAGGATAACCGCTCGCCCGCCTCGGCAAGGCCGTTGAGACCCGGGGAGACCTGCTCGATCAGCCTCCGGTTGCCGAGAAGAAGCGCTGCGCCGTTCAAGGCGGCCCGCGCGCCGAGACCCGAGAGGGCCTCGAACCCCTCGACGGGCTCGGGACGGATCCCTTCCCGCCGGGCCGTCTCGACGATGGCCCGGGCCAGGGGATGCTCCGAGAGGGCCTCCACGGAGGCGGCGATCCGGAGCACGCGGCTTCGCGTGATGCCGGGGGCCGTCACGACATCGGTCACCCGGGGTTCGCCCACGGTGAGGGTGCCCGTCTTGTCGAAGACGACCAGGGTCAGCCTGTGCGCCTTCTCGAGGCTCTCGCCCCCCTTGATGAGGATTCCCTTCTCGGCGCCCATCCCCGTGCCCACCATGACGGCCGTCGGCGTCGCCAGTCCCATGGCGCAGGGGCAGGCGATGATCAGCACGGAGACGAAGTTGAGCAGGGCCCGCGTGACGTGGGGCTCGGGGACGAAAAAGGCCCAGACGACGAAGGTGACGGCGGCAATCGCCATGACGGAGGGTACGAACACGGCGGCCACGCGGTCGGCGATGCGCTGGATGGGCGCCTTGGAGCCCTGGGCCTCCTCGACGAGGCGGATGATTTGGGCCAGGGCCGTATCGGCGCCGATCTTCGTCGCCCGGAAGGTGAAGCTGCCGCTGCGGTTGATCGTGGCCCCGTAGACCTCGCTGCCGGGTTCCTTCGTCACGGGCATGCTCTCGCCCGTCAGCATGGACTCGTCCACGGCCGATGCGCCCGTCAGGACGACGCCGTCGGTGGGGATCTTCTCGCCGGGGCGCACGAGGAGCTCGTCCCCGGTCATGACCTCTTCGACGGGGACGTCGACCGGCTGCCCGTCGCGGAGCACTCGAGCCGTGCGGGGCTTGAGCGCCGCGAGCCGCTTGATGGCCTGAGAGGTCTTGCCCTTCGTGCGCGCCTCCAGCAGCCTGCCGAGAACGATGAAGCTGACGATGAAGGCCGCCCCGTCGTAATAGACGTGGAGTTCCATCCCCGCACGGGTGAAGGCGGCCGGGAAGAACGTGGCCAGCGCGGAGTAGAGGTAGGCCGACAGAGCCCCCATGGACACCAGCGTGTTCATGTCGGAGGTCTTCTGCTTCAGGGCCTTCAGGGCCCCGATGTGAAAACGGCTGCCCACCCAGAAGACGACGGGTGTCGTCAGGGCGAAGAGGATGTAAAGCATCGCCCGGCGGGGAATGGAGCCGAGGAAGGGGAACCACTCCTGCATCGTGCCCATGAAGATGATGACGCTCAGGACGATGCCGGCGCTGAACTTGACCGTCAGCTCCCGGGTCTCCCGCTCCCGGGCCTTCTCGACGGGGTCCTCCCGCAGCTCGTCGACGAGGCCCAGGTACTCGTACCCGGCCTCCGTGACGGCCTTGCGCAGCGCCCCCGGCCCCGCCCAGTGCGCCCCGTGGGTCACCGTGGCGCGGCCCGTGGCCAGGTTGACGGCGGCCTCTTCGACGCCGGGGACCTCCAGCAGGGCCGACTCGACGCGCCGCACGCAGGCCGCGCAGGTCATCGAGCCGATGGAGACGGTCGTCTTCCGCAGGGCCCCGGGGCCCGCCGGTTCCCGGGAGATCACCTCGTAGCCCAGGGAGCGGACCGTTTCGGCCATCGCATCGGGATCGGCCGACGCCGGGTCGTATTCCACGACGGCCTTCCCGGTGGCGAGGTTGACGGAGGCGCTCTGCACGCCCTGGATGGAGCGCAGGCCTTCCTCCAGGCGCCGCACGCAGGCCGCACAGGTCATGCCCGAGATGCCGAGAGCGATCTTCTCAGGCAACGTCGTACCCCGCCTTCCGGATCCGCTCGGCGATGACGCTGCGGTCCACGGGCGTCGCCTCCTCGAAGGTCGCCTCGCCCCTTGCGAGGTCCACCTTCACGTTGCGGACCCCCTCGATGCCTCCCAGGGCCTTCGTGACGGCCGTGACGCAGTGGTTGCAGGACATCCCCTTGATCTTGACGGTGGGCATTCGGCGCTCCTTTCAACAACATTTGACTTTTATTATAGGCACGCCGCCCCCCGATTCCAAACACAAATCATTTACGCCCCCCCTGCGTTGTGCTAAGAAAAGACCATCATCCTGCGCTCGGGGGGTCATCCATGCTCAAGTACCTGGAAAAGCTCGAAGGCGTCGTCATCCGGGCGCTGGTCGTCATGATGGCCCTGGTGGTCCTCTTCGCCTCTCTCGACCTTGCTTGGATCATCATCCGGGATCTTACCACGCCGCCGTACCTTCTCTTCGACGTAAACCGCCTCCTCGAAATTTTCGGCATGTTCCTGCTCGTCCTCATCGGGATCGAGCTCCTGGAGTCCATTCGGATGTACCTGGACCACGGGCTGGTCCACGTCGAGGTCGTCATGACGGTGGCCATGATCGCCATCGCCCGCAAGGTCATCATCCTCGACGTGAAGGACCTCGACGGCCTGAAGCTCATCGGCATCGGCGTGATCATCGTCGCCCTGGCCGGCGGCTACGTCTACATCCGGCGCTGTTACCGGGACGGGAGCATCTGTGTTCCCTTGAAATCCGGCGAGTAAATCCGCTTTGAAAGGGCGGGGATTTCGGCTATAGTGCGGCCTGCTTTCCGGCTCCGACAACCACACGAGGAGGCAAGAGGGGATTATGATCTACAACGAAGAATTCGAGACTCTGCCGCGCGAGGCGCTGGAGGCGCTGCAGGTCAAGCGGCTCCAGCAGGTGGTCCAGCGCGTCTACCACACCGTGGGGTTCTACAAGCGAACCTTCGACAACGCCGGCGTCAGGCCCGACGACATCCGGTCCCTCGACGACTTGAGGAGGCTCCCCTTCACGACGAAGCAGGACCTCCGGGACAACTACCCCTACGGCATGTTCGCCGTCCCCATGTCGAGTGTCGTCCGGGTCCACGCCTCCTCGGGCACCACGGGCCGCTCCACCGTCGTGGGCTACACGAAGCGGGACATCGACACCTGGTCCGAGCTCATGGCCCGGTGCTTCGTCATGGCGGGGCTCACGAAGAACGACATCATCCACAACGCTTACGGCTACGGCCTGTTCACGGGAGGCCTCGGCGCCCATTACGGGGCCGAGCGGCTCGGGGCGAGCGTCATCCCCATGTCGGGCGGCAACACGAAACGCCAGATCATGATCCTCCAGGACTTCGGTCCCACGGCCATCTGCGCCACCCCCTCCTACACGCTCTACCTGGCCGAACAGGGCGAGGAGATGGGTGTCGACATGCGCTCGCTGAAGCTGCGCGTGGGCATCCTGGGCGCCGAGCCCTGGAGCGAGAGGATGCGGCGGCAGATCGAGGAGAAGCTCGACATCACGGCCCTCGACATCTACGGGCTCTCGGAGGTCATGGGGCCCGGCGTGTCCATGGAGTGCACCGAGGCCAAGCAGGGGCTGCACATCTTCGAGGACCACTTCATCGCCGAGATCATCAACCCCGACACGGGCGAGGTGCTGCCCGAGGGCGAGGTCGGCGAACTCGTGTTCACGACGCTCACCAAGGAGGCCTTCCCGCTCGTCCGCTACCGGACGCGGGACGTCTCCCGGCTCGTCAAGGCGCCCTGCCGGTGCGGCCGGACGCTCGTGCGCATGGACCGCATCACGGGCCGCAGCGACGACATGATCATCATCCGCGGCGTCAACGTCTTCCCCTCCCAGATCGAGGGCGTACTGCTCAACATCCCGGGCATCGAGCCCCACTACATGCTCATCGTGGACCGCGAGGGCAATCTCGACACCCTGGAGGTGCAGGTCGAGGTGGGCGAGAAGCTCTTCGCCGAGACGGGCGAGGTGAAGGTCCTGCAGGAGCTCAGCCGCCGCATCACGAAGGACATCAAGGACTACCTGGGCGTCTCAACCAAGGTGAAGCTCGTGGAGCCCAAGACGATCCAGCGCTTCGAGGGCAAGGCGAAGCGCGTCATCGACAAGCGGGCCTTCTGAGGCCGCCGGAAGGGGGTGCATCCATGAACAAGGTCGAGCAGATTTCCATCTTTCTGGAGAACAAGCCGGGCGGGCTGGAGTTCGTCACGCGCGTGCTGCGGGACGCCGGCATCAACATCCGGGCCCTGTCGCTGGCCGACACCTCCGATTTCGGGGTGCTGCGCCTGATCGTCAACGACGCGGAGAAGGCCAAGCAGGTCCTCAAGGACAACGGCTTCACCGTGGGGCGCACGAGCGTGGTGGCCGTGCTGGTCCCCGACCGCCCGGGCGGGCTGCACAGCATCCTCGAGGCGCTCTCGAAGGAGAACATCAACGTGGAGTACATGTACGCCTTCGTGGAGCGAAGCGGCGAGCACGCCATCATCATCTTCCGCTTCAACGCCACGGACAGGGCCATCGAGATCCTGACGAAGAGCGGGTTCACGGTGCTGCCGGGGGAGAAGGTGTACAGCCTCTAGCAGGTTCGAGGCTCAAGCGGCGAGGCAAGAGGATTGAATCAAGATCCCCCTGTCGTCCCCCTTGAGAGACGGTGTCGCACTTCCGATGTTGTCATTCCGCACAAGCGCAGCGCGATGCGGAATCCAGTCGTTTCAATGAGTTCTGGATTCCCGCTTCCGCGGGAATGACACGATTTCGGCGTTTTTCGATATTGCGACACAGTCTCTTGTCAGAGGGGGATTTTCTTTGAAGGAGGGGACATGAGCGGGACGGTCTTCGAGGCCCTGCGACGGAGGGCCGAACATGAGCCCTACGCGAAGCTGCTGGGCCTCGAGCTTCTGAAGCTCGAGGACGGCTACGCTCTCGTCCGGATGACCTTCTCGGAGAGGCACCACAACATCTACGGGCGCTGCCACGGCGGTGCCCTTTTCTCGCTCATCGACGAGGCGTTCCAGTTCGCCTCGAACGCCGGCGGCCGCATCGAGATCGCCCTCAACGTCAACGTTTCCTACATGAAGGCCCCGAACGACGGGGATATCCTCCAGGCCGAGGCGAAGCTCGTCAACCGGTCGCGCCGGGTGAGCCACTTCCTCATCGAGGTCCGCAACGCCGCGGGCGACCTGATGGCGTCCTGCCAGGCCACGGCCTGGCGGCGGGACGACCCCCTGCCGTTTCTCTAGGATCGGATCCTCCCGTTTCTCCCCCGGGCGAACGCGGCGACGCCGACCAGGCCCGCCAGCAGCAGCGCCGTCGACGGCTCCGGGACGGTCACGTAGGGACCGTCCTGCTCGTCCGCCGTCCAGCCGGCGGGCACGGCGTAGCGGAAGAGGGTCATGGGCACGGCGATGGGAATCACACCGCCGGGGAGGAAGATCGGGTTGTCGACCCGATACCAGTTGTTCGCGTTGCTCCCGCCGAGCGGTGTCCCGTCGCCCAAGGGAATGAAAGTCAAACCTTCCTCAACCTGGTAGCTGTCGGGAGCCAGGGCGTCGATGCGCCGCAGGACGGCGTCGATCGTCATGCCGGAGGGGGTCCGGTAGTTTCGGATGGCCCAGTTGCCCTCCGAGAATCCTTCCGTAATTTGAACAAGCTCGTAGGTCCGAATGCCCTCAAAGCCGTCGTCGGAATCGGTGATCGTCACGGTGCCGATCCCCGAACCGGTCAATGCCAGGTCCCAAAGCGTCACCGCGTGCCCGATGGAAAGGGAGAGGTAAAGGCCATAGCCGCTTGCGAGGAGTCCCTGCGCCTGGCTGATGAAGACGGCGGGCTGCGACGTGTCCGGGTAGAGCTGGACGATGACGGGCGACGGCCCGACGGCGGGGTGCCACTGGAAGTATGACTGGTAGGCCGCGATGCCGTATCCCCCCGCGTTGGACAGACGCGACAGGAATTCGTGGTAGATGTCGTATTCCCTCGGGTAGGCCGTGGAGGCGTTGTCGATGCCCCAGCCCGTGTAGGACAGCACGTTGGACGCCGCCGCCGCCCAGCACATGAAGGAGTCGGTCGTGTCCGTAGGGTCGATGCCCGCCGGGATGCTGTCCCAGTACTTGTTGACGTCCTCGTTGACGGCCGCGGCGGGCGGGGGAAGGAGCAAGGCAATCAGGATGGAGACGACGGCAAGGATGCTTCTCGGACGATTCGCGGCCGGCATGGCGCCCTCCTTTCGAAACCCGGGGCGCGTCCTGCGGGCCCCGTCCCGACGTCAGGGTCCGGGCGCGCAAAACCCAAGGGCGATCGGCAATCCCTGAAAAACGATCTATCCCGAACTTTCGCTAGCAATAAAAATGCCTGAGCGCCAACCTGCCGATTTGTCTCGGAATCATGACAAAAACCCTGTCCCGCGCCGGATTTTTCCCGTAAAGCTGCCCGACGGTGGTGTCCCGGCACGCCGTGCGCCTTCCAAGATTCTCTAATTGTATCAATGGGTTCAGCGACAAATCCCGATCGTAAAGAAAACCGACTCCATGGAGGGCCCTTTATCGGCGGTCAAGGCCTCGGCGGGTACCGGGTCGCCTGGGCCGAAGTACGGCCTCCTGCCGCATCGCCTCCCCGGGGACAGGCCGGCCCGCTACGGCCTGCCGTATTTTCGTTTCAGAAACTGTTCCCCCGAGGCGGGGTAGAGGACATAGGTCAGCACGTCCTCCTCGGTCCGGGCCAGGTCGCCGAGCTTCCGGCGGGCCGCGTCCATCTCGGGCTTGAGGTGGTTGGCCGGCCGGTCCGTGATCCAGACGCCCTTCTGGTAGCCGCGCAGGGCCATCTCCCGCACCTTCGGGTCCACCGGGGCGGGCGTCTTCCCGTAGAGCCCGAACAGCAGGTCGCGGAAGGGGTTGCTGATCGTCCGGTACCTGCCGGCCAGCACGTTCATAACGGCCTGGGACCCGACGATCTGGGAGGTGGGCGTCACGAGCGGCGGCATCCCCGCCTCCCGGCGGACCGCCTGAATCTCCCGCTGGACCTCGGGGAGGCGGTCCAGGGCGTTCATCTCCCGGAGCTGGCTGACGAGGTTGGAGGTCATCCCGCCGGGGATCTGGTGGGCGATCACGCTCTCGTCGATCAGGGACAGGCCGTTGGAGGCGATGTGCTGTTCGTACCGGGGCGCCAGGCTCTCCAGGTACCGCCCGATCTCCAGGATCCGGTCCATGGGGATCCCCGGGTCCCGCTCGGTGCCTTCCAGCGCGAGCAGCAGCGGCTCCAGGGGCGGCATCGAGGTCCGCATGGCGTAGGGGGCCACGCAGGTGTCCACGATGTCCACCCCGGCCTCGATGGCCTTCAGGCAGGTCATCGACGCCATGCCGCTGGTGTAGTGGGTGTGAAGGTGCAGGGGGACCCCGACGGCCTTCCTGAGCTCGGAGAAAAGCGTGTAGGCGTCGTAGGGCGCCAGGATGCCGGCCATGTCCTTGATGCAGATCGAATCGGCGCCCATCTCCTCCAGGGCCTTGGCCTTCGAGACGTAGTAGGGCAGGTTGAAGACCTCGCCGCCCAGGTGCCGCTCCGTCAGCGAGTAGACGACGGCGCCTTCGAAGTGCTTGCCGTTGGCCCGGATGCGTGCGGCAGAGGTTTCGAGGTTGCGCAGGTCGTTCAGGGCGTCGAAGACGCGGAAGACGTCGATCCCGACCGCGCAGGCCCGGTCGACGAAGGCCCGGACGACGTCATCGGCGTAATGCCGGTAGCCCACGAGGTTCTGGCCGCGCAGGAGCATGGCGAAGGGGGTCTTTTTCATGTACCTCTTCAGGATGCGCGGCCGCTCCCAGGGGTCCTCATTCAGGAAGCGGTGCATCGTGTCGAACGTCGCGCCGCCCCAGACCTCCACGGCCCAGAAACCGATCTCGTCCATCCTCTCGGCGACAGGGATCATGTCCTCCGTGGTCATCCGCGTCGCATGGAGGGACTGATGGCCGTCGCGGAAGGTGTTGTCTTGGAAATGCACGGGGCCCATGGGTTTCTCCCGATTGGCGGCACCGGGGTGCGTCAGAAATCGTTGATGGCGTCGATCAGGTTCCGGAGCCTGCCGAAGTCCCTGCGGTTGAAGTCGACCACGAGCCGCGGCAGGTGCGTCTCGTCGTCATCGTCGAGTTCCTCGTCCAGGGGCCCGGTGGACGCGATCTCCCCCCCGGGCAGCAGGACGTCCGCGAACCTCTTTGTCAGCGACCGGATCTCGTCGGGGCCGAGCGCCGATGTGAGCCGGATCACGAGCCGGCCCTGCACGTAGCGCAGGCTGTGGTAGCGGCGGTAGAAGCGAAGGATCGTCCCCACCGCGGCCTCGACGGATTCCACCCGTTCGAAGAGCGCGAGGTCCGACGGGCAGATGAACCCGCGGGCCAGGAGGTCTTCCTCGAAAAACCGGATCAGGCGTGGCCAGTAGGGGTGTTCCGGGTCGTCCACGAGCACCAGCGGCAGGGGGTTGCGCTTGCCCGTCTGCACCAGGGTGAGCGTCTCCATGGCCTCGTCGAGCGTGCCGAAGCCGCCCGGGAAGAGCGCCACCGCGTCGGACTCCTTCAGGAAGGCGACCTTGCGGTTGAAAAAATACTTGTAGTTGATGAACCGCGGGTTGCCCTCGCTCACGGGATTCGGCTTCTCCTCGAAGGGCAGGCGGATGTTGACGCCGAAGGAATGCTCGGGGCCCGCGCCCTCGTTGACGGCCTGCATGATGCCCCCGCCCCCGCCCGTGATGACCATGTAGCCGGACTCGGCGAGCCGGGCCCCGAGGCGCCTCGCCATCTCGTGGATTGCCTCTCCCGGCCGGGTGCGGGCCGAGCCGAAGACGGTGACCTTGCGGACGTTGCGGTAGGGGCCGAAGACCTTGGAGGTGAACCGCATCTCCTTGAGCGTGGAGTTCATGAGCTTGAGGTCGGCGCTCTCGTCGGCCTCCTGGCCGGCCTTGAGCGCGGCGATGATCATCTCGCGCACGAGCCCGGGCCTGCCGATGCCCCCGGCGGTCTCGAGCACCCGCTCGATGAGATCGTCCAGGGGGCCGTTGGTCCTGGTGAAATTGAGCTTCATGGGACTCCCCCGTCGCGTGGGACCCGTTCGTTCCGATCAGACCGTTGCGGCAGCGGCGTCCAGCGCCTCGTCCAGGATCGAGAGCACCGTCTCGGCCTCGCCCGGCGTGATGTTGAGGGCGGGACAGAGACGGATGACCCGGGTCTGGATCAGGTTGAGGATGAGGCCCCGCTGCAGGGCCTCGTGGAAGAGCCGCTCGGCCGTTGGCGCATCGGCCATCTCCATGGCCAGCAGCAGCCCCCGGCCCCGCACGTCGGAGATCATCGCGGGAAACCGCTCCTGCCACAGGAGCATCTGCTCGTGGATCATGGCTCCGACGCTGCGGACGTTCTGTTCGATGTCGTGGTCGATCAGGTGCCGGATCACGGCGTGCGCCACGGCGCATCCCAGGGGGTTCCCGCAGTAGGTGCCGCCGTGGTCGCCTTTCTCGAGTTTCGCCGAGATCGCCTCCGTGAGGGCGAAGGCGCCGAAGGGGAACCCCCCGGCGATCCCCTTGGCCAGGGTCATGAAGTCCGGCCGGACGCCCATCTCCGTGACGGCGAACATGGGTCCCGTCCGGCAGAAGCCCGTCTGGACCTCGTCGACGATCAGGCAGGCGCCGGCCTTGCGGCAGAGCGCCTCGACCTCCCGGAGGTAGCCCTCGGGCGGCACGTTGACCCCGCCCTCGCCCTGGATGGGCTCGAGGATCACGGCGGCCGTGTCGGCGCTCAGCACCTCGGCGACGGCCGCCGCGTCGCCGTAGGGCACGAAGATGTAGTTCGGCATGAGCGGGTTGAACCGCTCACGATGCTTTGCCTGTCCCGTGGCCGAGGCCGTGCTGATCGTCCTGCCGTGAAAGCTCTGCTCCGTCGAGACGACGTCCATCCGGCCCGTGGCCTTGCGGGCCAGCTTGATCACGGCATCGTTGGCCTCGGCGCCGCTGCTGGAGAAGAAGACCCTCGTCAGGTTCGGGGGCAGGATCTCCGTCAGCAGCGCGATGAGCCTCGCCCGGGCGGGGGAGTAGGTGAGCCCCGAGTTGGGGTTCTGGAGGATCTTCCGGCCCTGATCGCAGAGGGCCTCGGCGATGGCGGGGTGCGCATGCCCCAGGCAGGTGACCCCCCAGCCGGCGGTGCAGTCGATGTAGCGCCGCCCCGACTCGTCCCAGACGTAGATCCCCTCGCCGCGTTCGATGGACAGGGGGATCCTGGTGAAAAAGGGCGGCATGTGCCGGTCTTCCACGGCGATGGTGTCGACGGGTTTCTTCATGCAGTCATTCCTTTCCCGGGCTCCCGCGGGGAGCCGTGCGTTACCGGTCGGGATCGCCCGGCGGCTCCTCGAAGGCGAAGCGCCCTTCCTCGAAGAGCCGCAGGCAGGCATCGACGACCTCCGGGTCGTAGAGGGTGCCCCGGTTCTTCCGGATCTCGGCCAGGGCCCTCTCCATCCCGAGGGTGGGCCGGTAGGGCCTGTGGGAGCCCATCGACTCCACGACGTCCGACAGGCCTAGGATCCTCGCCTCGATCCGGATGTCGCCGTCTCTCAGGCCCCGGGGATAGCCCGAGCCGTCGAGCCGCTCGTGGTGCTGCAGCACGATCTCCGCGATGGGCCAGGGGAAGTCGATGCTCTTGAGGATGTCGTAGCCCACCTGCGGGTGCGTGCGGATGATCCCCCGCTCGATGTCGCTGATGTGCCCCGGCTTGCTCAGGATCTCGGCGGGCACGTAGATCTTCCCGAGGTCGTGGATCGAGGCGGCCACGTAGATCGCCTCGACCGTGTCGGCGGGCAGGGCCATCTCCTGCGCGAGGGCCGAGGCCAGCCGCGCCACCTCGTGCTGGTGTCCCGCCGTGTAGGGGTCGCGCGTCTCGACGATGCGGTCGATGGCCCGGATGATGCCCGCCGTGGCCTTGCGCAGCCTCTCGACGGTGAGCTGCAGCTCCTCCTCGGCGCGCTTCAGGGCCGAGACGTCGGTCATCGTCTCCACGGCGCCCACGAGGGTCCCCCCGCCGTCCCGCACGGCCGCCGAGGTGAAGTGGAGCCAGCGGGGCTCCCGGCCCGGGAAGGTGAAGGGGCCTGTGGCCTCGAAGGCCTCCTCGAGGAGCGCCGAGCGCCGATAGCGCGTCCCGTACCATTTCCGGATCTCGGCGGACGGATCGACCGCGCCGTCGACGAGCAGGTCGGCGACGGTGGGCCGCTTCTCGCCGTAGAGGGCCACGGAGTGGTTCTCCGTGTCGACCACCTCGCCGCTGCGCACCCCCGTGAGCACCTCGAGCGCCCGGTTCCAGCCGATGACGCGGTGGCCGCGGTCGATGACGAACGTGGGCGTGGGCGAGCCCTGCAGGATGGCGCGCAGCCGCTCCTCGCTGCCCTTCAGGGCCTCCTCGGCGCGCTTGCGCAGGGTGATGTCCTCGTAGGTCGCGACGATCCCCTTTTCCTGCAGATCCGTGCCGATGCGCGAGGTGCTGACGAAGCAGAGGATATCGTGGCCGTCCCGGTGCCGGCAGGGGTACTCCTCGCTGTGGGTCCTCTGCCTCTCCAGGACGGGATAGAAGTGCCGGCCGATCTCCTCGTACTCTTCTTCGCTGCGGTACAGGATGCGGGTGCCGCGCCCCTGGAGCTCCTCGGGCTTCCAGCCGAACACGGCCTCCACGGCCCGGTTGGCGAAGAGGATCTTCCGCTCGCGCAGCACGATCACCGCCACGGGCAGGGCGTCGAGGATGGAGGCCTCGAGGGTCTCGAGCTCCTGGAGCCTGCGCAGGGTCTCCCTCTGCTCCGTCACATCCATGTAGCTGCCGTAGACGGCCCGCTCCCCGGCGAGCATGGCGGGTGCCACGGTGCCCAGGATCCACCGGACGGAGCCGTCCTTCCGGATCGCCCGGAACTCGTAGGGGGCCTGCCGCTTCTTCTGGAGCATCTCCAAGGCCTCCCGGCGGACCCTCTCGCGGTCCTCGGGGTGGACGATCGAAAGCGAGTCCTTCCCCAGCAGCTCCTCCGCGCGATAACCCGTGCTCTGCTCGAACCGGGCGTTGACGTAGGTAAACGCGCCCCGCTGCAGGAAGAAGATCCCCAGGGGGTTGCTCTCCGCCAAAGTGCGATCCCGCAGCTCGGCCTCGGGAGATCCCGCATGTTCGGCCCGCAGGCGGCGAACCTCGCCGCGCAGGGCGTCGAGTTCCTGCAGGAGCTCCGCTTTCGTCCGGCGCTCATCCGTTTTCATGCGATCGGCCCTCCGGGTGCGGCGGCGGGACCGGCCCCGCGCCTCCCCGATTTTTTGCCTGTTTTTCCCGGTCCCGTTGAGGTATCCTGTATGCGTCGCTGTTCGGGGCGGCTCGCAGGGTCCCAGGGCCGTTGGGCCGCTTTCGCGAGGACCGCTTGCGCTCCCCGCCGGGAGCCGGCATCGGGATGCACTTCCCGGGAAAGGACGGAAGCATGGACAAGCCGCATTTCTACTCTTTACCAAAACTGCCCTACGGTTACAAGGAATTGGCGCCGTACATCTCCGAGGAGCAATTGCAGCTGCACCACGAGAAGCATCACCAGGCCTACGTGAACGGGGCCAACGCCGTGTTCGAGAAGCTCGATGAGGCCCGCAAGGCCGGAAGCGACCTCGACATGAAGGCGACCCTGAAGGAGCTCTCCTTTCACATCGGAGGGCACCTGCTGCACTGCCTCTTCTGGGAAAGCCTCGCGCCGGCCGGCAAGGGGGGCGGCGGGAAGCCGACGGGCGTCCTCGGGGCGGCCATCGACAAGGAGTTCGGCGGTTTCGAGCGATTCCAGAAGGAATTCGCCCAGGCGGCCGTGAGCGATGAAGGCTCCGGCTGGGCGGCGCTTGCCCTGTGCCCGATGTCGAACCGGCCCCTGGTCATGCAGATCGAGAAGCACAACGTGAATGTCTATCCCGCAATGCCGATCGTGCTGGTTCTCGACGTCTGGGAGCACGCCTACTACCTGGACTACAGGAATCTCCGGGCGAAGTTCGTCGAGGCCTTCTGGAGCATCGTGAACTGGGAGGCGGCCAACCTGCGTTTTTCGGCCCTGCTCAAGGGCGGCGCCCGCTGAGCGGCACCGCACGGCGAAGCGGAGACGGGCCGGGGAGCCATCGTGTATGGATGTCATGGATGAGGCCCTGGGACTCCTGGAGGACTTCGGGCCGGAGTACGGCCCCGGGTTCTCGAGTCACGGGCCCATGGCCGCCGAGGCCCTGCTGGCCCTGGGCCGCGGGGACGCCGTCGTGGACTGGGTGACGGACTACCGCAGGCGTCTCCGGGGCAACCCGGCGCCGGGCCTGCCCGTTTTCGCCGGCTACTGGTTCGAGGCCCTGGGGAGCATCGGCCGATACGCCGACTGGGTGGCCTGTTTCGAGGAAGAGCTGCGGGAGGAGGACTGGTGCACCGTCCTGAACGTCTGGGTGCCCCGCCTTCTGCCTGGGGTGGTGGGGGCGGCCTGGCACGGCGCCATCCGCACGGGACATGCCGTGCGCAGCCTCAACCGGGAGGAGTCCCCCGCGAAGATTCGCGAGCTGGCCCGGGCCCTGGCCTACTGGGCCGCGCGGTACCAGCCGCTGCCGGGCTTCCCGGCGCCCCGGGTCGACGCGCGCAATCCGCTGAAGGCCATTGACGACGTCGCGACGCTCCCCGATGAGCAGCGCCTGATGAAGGGCCTGATTTACGAGAAGGTCAAGCGGCTCGGCGGCTTTGCCCCCTTCGCGCAGGTCATCAACCTCACGGAGCCGCCCGACGACATCACCCCGTTTACCGTCGATCTGCTCGAGGCCTTCGTCCGCGTCTACCTCGCGAACGCGGCGACGCGGGGAAGCGCCATCACCTTCATCCACGGGGTGACCGGGCCGGGGGCCTTATTCCTCATGGCCTCCTGCCTGCTGCCCGACATCAGCCGGGTCGCCCTGCGCTATGCCTGGCAGGCCTCGGCGGCCCTCTACGCCGCCATCGGGCGTGAAATTGACAGGGCCCCCTACGATGCTTATGATGGAACGAAAGAGGACCTCGTCGCGCGGGCCGTCGAGACGGGCGACGAGCACGCCGTCAAGTTCACCGAGGTGTGCCTCCGGGCGCACCGCATGGATCCCCGGCCGATCTTTCTCGTCGCGGCCCATCACGCGATTGAGCGCCTTGGACGAGCGGCGCAGGATCACACAGCAAGCGGCAGGCAACAAGGGTAAAAGAACGAAGGAATCCTTGCTGCCGGCTGCTGACGATGGACCAAACAGACCATCCCCCCTGGAGGTGACCATGAAGCTGAGCGAATATTTCGAGGGTGCAGCGGGAATGGGCATCCTCTCCACGGCCGATTCGGCCGGGGCCGTCGACGCGGCGGTCTACGCCAAGCCCCACTTCATCGACGAGGAAACGGTGGCGTTCATCATGGCCGACCGGCTCACCCACCACAACGTCAGGCAGAACCCGCGGGCCTGCTATCTCTTCAAGGAGGCGGGCGACAAGTACACCGGCAGGCGCCTCTACCTCAGGATGACGAGGGAGATCCAGGACCCGCTGCTCGTCGGCGAGATGCGCCGGAAGAAGTACCCCGAGGTCGCCGGCAAGTACGGCGACGAGAACAAGTTCGTCGTCTATTTCCGGATCGAGAAGGTCCTCCCGCTGATCGGGGACAAACAATGAAAACAGGCTCCGGGCAACAGGCATCCGGCTTCAGGAAGAAGCATTCCTGCTGCACGATTTCCGCCCTGATGCCCAATGCCTGATGCCTATCCGCGGAGCGAATCATGAACGTATTCATGACCGGCGGGACGGGGTTCGTGGGCACGACGCTTGCCCGCGAGCTGACGGCGAAGGGTCACTCGGTGACGGTGCTCATGCGCAAGGGCGAGCCGGCCCGGAACCTTCCCCCTGGCGCGCGGGCCCTGCAGGGGGACCCCACGGTCCGGGGGGCGTGGCAGGAAGAGGTCCCCGGGCACGAGGTCTTCATCAACCTCGCGGGGGCCTCCATCTTCACGCGGTGGACCGACGAGGCGAAGCGCGTCATCCGCGATAGCCGCATCCTCACGACCCGGCATCTCGTCGAGGCCATGGCGCCGCGAAAAGGGAAGGAGACGCATCTCTTCAGCACCTCCGGTGCGGGATACTACGGCTATCACGGCGACGAGGACCTGACCGAGGACTCCCCCCCGGGCACCGATTTTTTGGCCCTGCTGTCCCGGGACTGGGAGGCGGAGGCCCTCCGGGCGAGAGAGCACGGCGCCCGCGTCGTGCTGATGCGTTTCGGGATCGTCATGGGCCGAAGCGGGGGGATGCTGGCAGAGATCGTCCCCGTCTTCCGGATGTTCCTCGGGGCCGATCTCGGCAGCGGCAACCAGTGGCTCTCGTGGATCCACGAGATGGACCTGGCCCGCATCTTTCTCTTTCTCATCGAGGAAAGCCGGACCCTCGAGGGCCCGGTCAACTGCACGGCCCCGGAACCCGTCCGGAACCGGGAGTTCACGAGGACGCTGGGCGGGGTGCTCGGGGTGCCGACCTTCCTGCCCCCCGTGCCCGGTTTCATGCTCCGCCTGATGAAGGGGGAGTTCGGAAACGTCATCCTGCAGGGGCAGCGCGTGCTTCCCCGAAAGCTCCTGGCCGCCGGTTTCCGGTTCCGCCACCCCACGCTGCAGGAGGCCTTGACGGCCATCCTGAAGAAATGACGCCGGCGAAGGGCCGGGAGGTTGGTCCTGCCGCCCGAGGCTCTTCCCCTGATGCCCGTGTCGAAGCGACGGCACCGGCGGTGATTTCCCGCACCTTGAGGTTGAAGCAGGCATGCGTGCCGACCGCTCGAAGAGCGACACCAAGCCCAACCGGCTCATCCGCGAGAAGAGCCCCTACCTCCTTCAGCACGCCCGCAACCCCGTGGACTGGTACCCCTGGTGCGACGAGGCCTTCGAGCGGGCCTGCCGGGAGAACCGGCCGATCTTCCTCTCCGTGGGCTACTCCACGTGCCACTGGTGCCACGTGATGGCCCGCGAGTCCTTCGAGGATGCCGAGGTGGCCCGGCTCATGAACGAGGCCTTCGTCTGCATCAAGGTCGACCGCGAGGAGCGGCCCGACGTGGACGGCGTCTACATGACCGTCTGCCAGCTCATGACGGGCAGCGGAGGCTGGCCGCTGACCGTTCTCCTGACCCCCGACCGGGAACCGTTCTTTGCGGGCACCTACATCCCGAAGGAGGGCCGTCACGGCAGGATCGGGATGATGGAGCTGATCCCGGGGGTCCAGCGCGTCTGGAACACACGGCGCGGCGATGTGCGCGCGTCGGCCGAACAGGTCATGACGGCCCTGAGGAATCTCTCCGCCGAGGCGCCGGCGGCAGACCCCCCGGGAGAGGCGGCCTGCCGCGCGGCCTTCGGCGCGCTCGCCGGGCAGTTCGACGCGAGCCACGGGGGCTTCGGCGGCGCCCCCAAGTTCCCCACGCCTCACCACTACCTGTTTCTGCTGCGCTACTGGAGACGCACGGGCGAGACCAAGGCCCTCGGGATGGTCGAGACGAGTCTCGCGGCCATGCGCCGCGGCGGCGTCTACGACCAGCTCGGCGGCGGCTTTCACCGGTACTCCACCGACGCGCGGTGGCTTCTGCCGCACTTCGAGAAGATGCTCTACGACCAGGCCATGCTCTCCATGGCCTACATCGAGGCCTTCCAGGCGACGGGCAAGACGCTCTACGCCCGGACGGCCGAGGAGATCTTCACCTACGTCCTGCGGGACCTCGAGGCCCCGGGCGGCGGGTTCTGCTGCGCCGAGGACGCCGACAGCGAAGGCGAGGAGGGGAAGTTCTACCTGTGGACCGAGTCGGAGATCCGGGAAGCGCTCGACCCGGACGAGGCGGCCCTCGTCATCGAGACCTGCGGCATCGCGAAGGAGGGCAACTACCTCGAGGAGGCCACGCGGGAGAGGACGGGACGGAACGTCCTGTTCCTGGCCCGGCCGATCGAGGAGGGGGCCGCCGGGGCGGACCCTCCCCCCGGCGGGACCCGCGCGGGGTGGCAGGCCGCCCGGGAGAAGCTCCTGCGGCGGCGGGGGCGCCGCGTGCGGCCCGGCAGGGACGACAAGGTCCTCACGGACTGGAACGGCCTGATGATCGCCGCCCTGGCAAAGGGGGCGGCGGCGCTCGGCCGGCGGCAGTGGGCCGATGCGGCGGCACGGACGGCCCGTTTCATCCTCGAGAGACTGCGGGACGGCCGGGGACGGCTCCTGCACCGCTGGCGGGACGGCGAGGCCTCCGTGGCCGGGATGCTGGATGACCATGCCTTCCTGATCTGGGGGCTGCTGGAACTCTACGAGGCGACCTTCGATGCCGGCTTCCTAAAGACGGCCCTCGAACTTGCCGATAGTACGAACGATCACTTCCGCGATGACCGGGACGGGGGGTTTTTCTTCACGGCCGACGACGGCGAGCAGGTCCTCTTGAGGCAGAAGGACGGTTACGACGGGGCGATCCCCTCGGGCAACTCGGTGATGATGCTCAACCTCCTGCGCCTGGCGCGGATCACGGGCAGGCCGGACCTGGAGCAGAAGGCGATCGGCGTCTCCCGCGCCTTTGCCCGCAATATCGGGCAGATCCCCTCGGCCTATTCCCATCTCATGGTTGCCCTCGAGTTCCTGGCGGCGCCCCCCGTTGAGATCGTGGTCGCCGGCAAGCCCGGGTCGCAGGACACGAAGGAGATGCTCGATGCCGTGCGGCGATCCTTCCTGCCCAACCGGGTCCTGCTCTTCCGGCCCGAGGGGGCTGCGTCGGTCCCGATCACGGACCTCGCGCCGTTCACGCGGGACATGAAGGCCGGCAGGGGACGGGCCGCGGCGTATGTCTGCCGGAATTGCGCGTGCTCAAAACCGGTGTTCACGGTGAAGGAAATGCTGGGGCTGCTCGAGGCCCCGTGATAGAACAACCCAACATGCTTGAAAGGAGTGCCCCATGAAGAAAACGGTTTCCACATGCCTGCCGGTCGTCCTGGTATCCGCCCTCCTGATCCTCAGCCTGCCCTGCGCGGGCCTGGCGCACAGCCCCGACAGGATGGAGGCGGCCTACGACATCAAGGCCCAGACGCTTTCCGTGAAGATCACCCACCCCTCGAACAACCCCGACAGGCACTACGTCAAGGAGGTGATCGTGAAGAAGAACGGCCAGGTCGTCGCGCGGGGCGAGTACACCAAGCAGCCCGGCGACACCTTCGTCTACACCTTCCAGGTGGCCGCCACGGGCGCCGACACCTTCGAGATCACCGCCGTCTGCAACATCCGGGGGTCCATCACCGTGAAGTATTCCCCGGGCGTGTAGAACGCGGACGGGAGGCCCGGCCCTGCCGCCCGCAGCGATGCGGGGCCCTGGAGCGCACCACGGAGGGGAATCGTGCTCCTGTACCTCCACGCCGGATTGATGATCACCGGTCTTTCGCTCATGGCGGCGGGCGTTGCCATCGCCCGCCGCATGAGAGGAAAACCCTGGTGGCTCCGCGCCCACAGGGCGCTGGGGGCCTGCGGGGTCCTGTCGGTTGCGGGCGGCCTCGCGGCGGCCGTCGCCTTCGTGGCCGGGTTCGGCGGCCCGCACTTCGAGGTGCTGCACGCCTGGGTGGGGGCCCTGGCGGTGTCCGCCGCCGTCTCGACACCCGTTCTGGGCGGTCTGCAGTTCGTCCTGCCGGCGCGGCGCGCGGAGATCCGGAAGGCTCACCGCCGGGCCGGCGCCATGACGCTGATCCTCCTTTTTCTCAACATCCTCTCGGGATTGGTGCTTGCGGGGATCCTCCCCGATGTGCGATCATTCTAGAAGCCTCGACCAGCAGGCCTCGAGGCTTTCAGCCATGTCTGCCCGGGCACTTGCGCCATAACCGTAAGCCCTTTGCCTCGGGCCCCTGGCCGATATGAGACCCATCTACCTCGACTACAACGCCACGACACCCGTCGACCCGGAGGTCGCCGCCGCCATGCTCCCCTACATCCGGGAGCATTTCGGGAACCCCTCGAGCAGCCACGCCTACGGTGCCGCGGCCCGCAAGGGCGTCGAGAGGGCACGCGAACAGGTGGCGGCCCTGCTCAACGGCAGGCCTTCCGAGATCCTCTTCACGAGCGGCGGGACGGAATCGAACAACCACGCCGTCAAGGGTGCCGCGCGGGCTCATCGCGGCAAGGGAAATCACATCATCACCTCGGCCTTCGAACACCCCGCCGTGACCGAGGTCTGCGAGTCCCTCGCCGCCGACGGATTCGACATCACCTATGTTCCCGTCGATGCGCAGGGGATCATCGACCTGGCGGCGCTCGATCAATCGATTACCGGGAAAACCATCCTGATCAGCGTCATGCATGCCAACAACGAGGTGGGGACGATCCAGCCGATCGGCGAGATCGTCCGCATGGCCCGCCGGAGGGGCGTCCTGGTTCACACCGACGCGGCGCAGACCGTCGGGAAGATCCCCGTGGACGTGGCCGCCCTCGGCGTCGATCTGCTGACCCTGGCCGGGCACAAGCTCTACGCCCCGAAGGGGGTGGGGGTCCTCTATGTGCGCGACGGTGTGCAGCTGGAGAAGTTCATGCACGGCGCAGGGCACGAGACGGGCAGAAGGGCCGGCACGGAGAATGTCATCGGGATCGCGGGCCTGGGGGCGGCCTGCGAGGCCGCCCGGCGCGACCTGGCGGCGAACAGGGATCGCATGAAGCACACCCGGGACCGGGTCGAGGAGGGGCTGCTCAAGGCCGTTGATGAGGTGAGGGTCAACGGGCACCCCGACCGTCGTCTCCCGAACACGCTCAGCGTGAGCTTCCGGGGGCTCGATGCGGGGGCCCTGCTCGCGGCGATGGACGGGCTTGCCGCATCGGCCGGGGCCGCCTGCCACGGGGCGTCCCTGGAGGTGTCGAGAACGCTTCGGGCCATGGCGGTCCCCCTCGAGTGGGCGCGCGGGACGATCCGCCTCTCGACGGGAAAGTACACGACCGAGGGGGAGGCGGATCGCGCCGTCGAGATCATCGCCCGTGCCGTTCAGCGGCTGAGAACCGCAACGATGGAATGATGGGTCTCACCGAAAACTGCATTTGAAACCCCGCCTCTCCATGATTTGGGCATGCCGGCGCGGATAGGGGTCTTGAGATGTAAATTGCCGTAAGCCCTCAGCCTTGTGCCGTCAGCCCGTTCTTTCGACGAAAGGAGAAAAACCATGAAAGTGCTCGTCGTCTTCTATTCCATGTACGGCCACACCTATAAAATGGCCCAGGCGATCGCCGAAGGGGTGAAGGAGGTTCCCGGTGCGGACGCGGTGCTGCGCCGGGTCCCCGAGACGCTCCCGGAGGACGTCCTCGCGAAGATGGGCGCCCTCGAGGCCCAGAAGTCCATGGCCCACATCCCGGTCTGCACGGTCGACGAGCTGGCCGGGGCCGATGCCGTGATCTTCGGCACCCCGACCCGGTTCGGCAACATGTGCGGCCAGATGCGGCAGTTCCTCGACGCCACGGGCGGGCTCTGGGCGAAGGGGTCGCTGGCGGGGAAGGTGGGCAGCGTCTTCACGAGCTCGGCCACCCAGCACGGCGGCCAGGAGTCGACGATCCTGAGCTTCCACATCAACCTGCTCCACCACGGGATGGTCGTCGTCGGGCTGCCCTACGCCTTTGCGGGGCAGATGCGGATCGACGAGATCTCCGGCGGCTCGCCCTACGGCGCCTCGACGATCGCGGGCGGGAAGGGCGAACGCATGCCCAGCGAAAACGAGCTGGCCGCCGCCCGCTGGCAGGGGAGGCACGTGGCCCGGATCGCCGCCAAGCTGGCGAAATAAAGGTTCGAGGTCCGGGGCATGAGGACCGAGGACAAATCCTCGAACCTCGCGTCTCGGCCCTGAAGGCGGTCAACCTCTGAGAGCGTTGGAACGATGGAAGCCTTCTGGCTCTGCTTCTTCCCCATGTTCGTCGCCGTCGATGCCGTGGGCATCCTGCCGCTGTTCATGCACCTGACCGAAGGGGTCGAGCCCCGGGTGGTCCGGCGGGTCATCGTCCAGTCCATGGTCACGGCGCTCGCCGTGGCCCTGGCGTTTCTCGCCGTGGGGCAGTGGGTCTTCCACTACCTGGGGATCACCGTCGCGGATTTTCTGATCGCCGGGGGGATCCTGCTCTTCACGATCTCGCTGAGCGACGTGATCGCCGTGGAGAAGAGGGTCGCCCAGGTGGACGCCGACAGCCTCGGCGCCGTCCCCATCGGGGTGCCGCTGATCGTGGGGCCGGCGGTGCTGACGACGATCTTCGTCCTGGTGGGCGAGTACGGCATCGTGCCCACCGTGGCGGCCACGGTGGTCAACATCGGGATCGCCGGCGCCGTGTTCTGGCTCTCCGAGCCCATTCACCGGATCCTGGGCCGCTCCGGCTCGCGGACCCTGTCGAAGCTTGCGGGAATCCTCCTTGCGGCCATCGCCGTCATGATGGTCCGCAAGGGGGTGATCATGCTCTTGCAGGCAGTGCCGACACCGCCGTGAAAAGGGGCGCCGGCCCTGAGTCGGCGGGGGGTCGATCAGGCCATCTTCCGGATCTTGTTGCTCTCGTCGGGGTTGAGGCCCTTGGCGATCAGCTTCTGCCTCTTCTCCCGGCGCTTGCGCTTTCGCTGCAGTTCCTTCTTCCTCTCGTGCTTCTTGTGGCTTCCCATGGGTGACCTCCGTTTTCTTTCATGAGTCGGGAATCATACTCGAAATCACCGATCCGGGCAAGTCCCTATCGCGTTTCGCAGCCCATGGCCCCGGGGACGGCCGCGATTGTCAACTGAAAAGATTTTTCTGGTTGACAATCACGGCGGCGGATGGTATGGCATATCGCCCCTGCGCGACGGGGCGTCGCCGGTTATGAAACCCAACGCAAGACAGCATGTGCTCGGCCGCCTCAAGGAGTCGGGGGGCGGATGGGTGTCCGGGGAGGACCTGAGCCGCGAGCTGAGGATCTCGCGGACCGCCGTCTGGAAGCACGTCGGCAGCCTGAGGGCGGAGGGCCACGTCATCGAATCCTCGACGCGCAAGGGCTATCTGCTCCGCGAGGCCCTGGACCGGATCCGCCCGGCCGAGATCGAGTCCGCCCTGCGGTCGGAGCGCCTCGGCCGCCCGATCGTGTTCGAGAGCGAGGTGGACTCGACGAACCGCCTGGCCAGGGACCTGGCGATCGCGGGGGCCGCCGAGGGGACGCTCGTCGTTGCCGAGTCCCAGAAGGCGGGGCGGGGCAGAATGGGGCGCAGCTGGTTCTCTCCGCCGGGGGCGGGAATCTACCTGTCGCTGGTGCTCAGGCCCCGTTTCCAGCCGGCCGAGGCGCCGAAGACGACCCTGCTGGCCGGCGTCGCCCTGGCGGAGACGCTCATCCCGGTCGTCCCGACACCCGTGAGCATCAAGTGGCCCAATGACGTCCTGGCAGGGGGGAAGAAGGTCGCCGGCATCCTGGTCGAGGCCGCCGCGGAGATCGACGCCATCGATTATCTCATCATCGGCGTGGGGATCAACGTGAACACCCCCATCCGGCGCTTCCCGGCAGAGCTGCGGGACCGGGCGACGTCCCTTGCAGCCGAGGCCGGCCGCCCCGTGGCCCGCGTGGACATCCTTGCCGACTTTCTCGGGCGCTTCGAGCGCCACTACCGCCGGGTCGGACGCGAGGGCTTCGGGCCCGTGATCCGGCGCTGGAGGGAACTCTCCGACATGGCGGGCAGGCGGGTCCGGGTGCGCTCGTTCGACCGGCACCTGGAGGGCGTCATCTCGGGCATCGACGATGACGGCGTGCTCCTGCTGACCGGGGCGGACGGCACCGTCGAGCGCGTGATCGCGGGGGATGTGGAATATATGGAACAGGCTAAAGGCTAAAGGCATGAGGCTAAGGGCAAAACGAAACGGGCTCAAGGCGAAAAGCAAAATACAAAACGGCCCTTTGCCACTGAGGACAGTCGCCAATGACCACTGAAAGTGTATCGACGCGCGGCATGATCTACGCCTCCCTGTTCGGGGCGCTCACGGCGATCGGGGCGCTCGTCTCGATTCCCCTGCAGCCCGTCCCCGTGACGCTCCAGACGCTGTTTCTCTACCTGGCGGGCTCGCTTCTCGGGGGGGGCCTCGGGGCGCTCAGCCAGCTCATCTACATCGTCCTGGGCGTGATCGGCCTTCCGGTCTTCTCGGGCGGCAAGGCCGGCCTCGGCGTCTTCATAGGCCCCACGGGCGGCTACCTCATCGGGTTCGTCGCCGGCGCCTTCGTGACGGGAACGTTCGTCCGGTTGCGTGAAAAGCCGGGGCTTGTCTGGATCGTGTTCGCCATGCTGGCCGGCACGGCCGTCGTCTACGCCCTGGGTGTTCTCCAGCTCGTCCTGATCGGCAGGCTCTCCGTGGAAAAGGCCGCCGCCGTCGGCGTGCTGCCCTTTCTGCCGGGCGATGCGCTCAAGATCGCCGCCGCTTCGGTCATCACCCTCAAGGTCAGGGACCGCATCCGGATATGATCCAGGCCAATCGGCTGACAACCCGATACGACCCGGAGGGTCCCCCCGTGCTTCAGGGCGTGAGCCTCGAGATCCCCGAGGGGCAGTACCTGGCCGTCATCGGCCCCAACGGCTGCGGGAAGACAACCCTGGTGAAGCACTTCAACGCCCTTCTCGTCCCGCAGGAGGGGGAGGTCCTGGTCGACGGTCTCAGCACGAGGGACCCGAAGGCCCACCGCGAGATCCGCCGCCGCGTGGGGATGGTCTTCCAGAACCCCGACAACCAGATCGTGGGGATGAGCGTCGAGGAGGACGTGGCCTTCGGGCCGGGCAACCTCGGACTGGCGCCCGCCGAGATCCGGGGGCGGGTCGGCGTGGCCCTCGAGACGGTGGGGATGCTGAGGCTCGCCAAGCGCGCACCCCACTCGCTCTCGGGCGGCGAGAAGCGCCTCGTGGCCATCGCCGGCGTGCTCGCCATGAGGCCGGCCTATGTCGTACTCGACGAGCCGACCTCCTATCTCGACCCGGCGGGGCGCGAGCGGGTCCTCAATGTCCTCCAGGACCTGAGGGGGGAGGGCATCTCAATCATCCACGTGACCCACAGCATGGAGGAGATCGCCGAGGCCGACCGCGTCGTCGTCATGAGCGGCGGCACGATCCTGAGCGAAGGCGCCCCGAGGGACGTCTTCCGGGAGGCCGATGCCCTGCGGTCCCTCGGCCTCGCGACGCCGCAGATCACGGAGCTCATGGGGCGCCTGCGGGCGCAGGGCTGCGGGGTGCGGCCCGATGTCCTCTCCGTGGACGAGGCCTTGCGCGAGATCTCCGCCCTCCTCGGACAGGCGAAGGGAGGCGGCCGATGAAGGCCCTCCACCTCGGTCAGTACGTGCCCGGGGACTCTTTCGTCCATCGGCTCGACCCTCGGGTGAAGATCGCCGCCGCCGTGCTGACGAGCGTCGTCATCCTGGACGCCGGCGCCGCCGAAAGTCTCGCCGTCACGTCGTTCCTGCTGGCGGCCGCGGCGCTCGCCGGCCTCTCCGCCGGCCGCATCGCGGGGGCGCTCAGGCCCCTGGCGTGGTTCTTCGCGATCCTGTTCGGCCTCCACCTGTTTCTGACCGAAGGGCGGCCGATCGCCGCCGCTCTCCCCGCGGTCAGCTGGGAGGGGCTCCGGCGCGGGGCCGGTGTGACCTGGCAATTCGCCGCCCTCGTCGTGAGCGCCGCGATCCTCACCATGACGACGGCCCCCTCGGAGATCGTGGGGGGCCTCGAGAGGCTGCTCAGGCCCTTCAACCGCATCGGTGTTCCCTCCCACGACATCGCCCTCATGGTTTCCGTGGCGCTGCGGTTCGTACCCACCCTGCTCGAGGAGGTGGAGCGCATGCGGGAGGCTCAGGAGGCGCGGGGCGCCGATTTCAGGGCCGGCGGCCCCGTGGGGCGGCTCCGGAAGACGGCCACCCTCGTCATCCCCCTGATCCTCTGCACGTTCCGCCGGGCCGACGAGCTGGCCCTGGCCATGGAGGGCCGCGGCTATCACCGGGGTCCCCGCACGTACCTGCGCGAGCTGCACTTCACCCGGACCGATTGTGCAACCCTGCTGGCGGTTGCGGCCTTCCTGTCCGGGGTGGAGGCGATCCGCTTCCTGACCCTCTGATCGGGTCCCGCGCTTTTCTCGCCGGCCGTCCCCGACCCCTTCGGTCCCCCCGGCGATCCGGTATCTTTGGTTGCAGTCCGCGCAAAAGAGGTTTATATACAAGCGCGAATAAACCTGTCGGGCGGACTGCATGAAGGGCAAGTGGCTGTGGGTGGACGGGCGGCAGAAACTGTCGAGAGTCCGCGATGATATCGAGGGCGCCCCCGTCGTCGCCATCGACACCGAGTACGACTCGTTCCGCTATTTCCGGGAGAAGCTCTGCCTGCTGCAGATCGGGACGGAGCAGCGCATCTACCTCATCGACCCCCTCGACACGGCCACCGACCTGTCCTTCCTCGGCGGGGTCTTCGCGAACCCGGACCGGGTCAAGGTCATCCACGCCGGCGACAACGACATCCGGATCCTGAACCGCGACTACGGCTTCGAGTTCGCCAACGTCTTCGACACCCACCGGGCCGCCGCCCTGCTGGGCTCCAACCACCTGTCCCTTTCCTCCGTCATCGAGCAGTACCTGGGGGTACGCCTCGAGAAACCCAAGAAGATGCAGCGCTCCCGCTGGGAGAAGCGGCCCCTGACGGAGGAGCAGCTCCACTACGCCGTCGAGGACACCCGGTACCTCATCCCGCTGTACCGCCGGCTCAACGCGGAGATCGAGGCCAAGGGCCTGCAGTGGCAGGCGGCGCGGGCCTTCGAAGGGATCGCCGCCGTACGGTGGGCCGAGAAGAAGTTCAACCTCCGCGGCTACCGGGGCATTCCGGGCTACGACACCCTCCCGGCCGAGAAGAAGAGGAGACTGCGCGACCTCTACCGCTGGCGGTTCCGCAAGGCCCAGGAGACCAACACGGCCCGCTTCATGATCCTCTCGGACCAGGACCTCTTCGACATCGCGAAGACCGATTCCCTCTCCCTCGACGGGCTGGTCCGTTGCGGCGGCCTTTCGCCCAAGAAGGCGAAGATCTACGGCAGCGAGATCATGCGAATCCTCAGCGCCGGCGACCCCGAGGAAAAATCCCGCTAGGCCCTCCCGCGCCGCCGTTGCCGAGCCGGCCGGCGGCATCACCGCAGGGCTGCGTCCTCCGCCTGGCAGGTAAGGTCCGGATGATCGGACTTCGGCGGCCTGTCGTCGGGACTGGGCATCAGCACGGCATAGGCCCCGAAGTGGCCGTCGTGGCTGAGGCTCAGATCCAGGGTGGTGCGCTTGCCCTGGTAGTACAGGCGGGGCGGGCCGGGACGGCCGCCCGACTCGGTGCGCCGGATCTCCATCTCCTTCCGGTTCCATCCCAGGTGCGTGGCCACGCAGCGTTTGAGGGCTTCGCGGACGATGCGCGATTCCACCTCGAGGGAGTCGACGCCCTTCAGCTCGGGCAGAACTTCCACCCGCCAGAAGACGTAGTCGAAGCACTCCTCGCCCTCTGACAGGGCAAGGGCGTGGATGTAGGTGCAGCGCCTGTAGGTCCGCAGGGGAACCGTCCCCTCGGGGGTCCGCACGGCACCCTCGACGTGGGGGTTGCAGGTCCCCGCGTCCGTCGAGGTCCCCCGGAGTCCGTATTCATCCAGGTGCACCTCGTAATTTCGGGGGACGAAGGGCAGGGCCGGGTCCTTCTTCGCGAGCACCTTGAAGGCGGCCTCTTTGCCGGCCCATAGCGACCAGAGCAGCACGTCGGGTTCCGGGAAGCTCTCGATCCGCTTCCGCTCAGCCGGGGTGAACACCCGGCTGACGTACCGGGAGTCCCTGCTCTTTCCCCTGTTGTTGGGGTCCGTCAAATCCACGATGTCGTTGCCTACTCTCAAAGTACCTCTCCTCCATCCGGGCCAGCTGCCGGATGATCTGCCCGGCATAGTCCCTCTGGGCCTTGAGACCGTTGTACGCGACACCCTCCGGTTCGAAGACCTCGGCGGCCATGGTGAAGGTGTCGCCCGGTCTCGGGACAGAGCTCCACGTCGCCTGACAATCACCTCTGAAGTAAATGCACAGGATCTTCAACCGGCCGAGGTTTTTCACGAACCGGCCGACGCCGTAGGCGAAATTCTCCGTGTCGATCCGTCCCGTCCGGGAGCGGCCGCCCTCGGGGAACACCAGGATCGTATGCCCCGTGTTCAGCAGGTGATCGCACTTCTCGAGCGTCCGCCTCACCTCCTCGCGATCGCCGCCCCGCGTGACGGGGATGCACTTCGTCAGGTAGCAGACGGTCGTGTCGAGGGGGTTGCGGTTGAAGTTGCGCCGCTCCGGGAGGTTCCAGGGGAGCCAACGGTAACGGAACAGGTAGCGCCAGGGCGGCAGCATGGCATAGGCGATGAAGGCCGAGTCAACGAGCGTCAGGTGGTTTGCGCAGACGAGCCATCCCCCGTTGTGGCTGCGCATCGCCTCCAGGCACCGATGCCGGAAGGCCTTCAGGTCCCGGAACCGATAGCCCATCAGCCGGATGACGACGGCGACGAGGGGGATATAGAGGAAGGCGGCCAGGCGGCTCAGCACATCCTGAACCGCCAGCCACCTCTGATTGCTCTGGTTCATGTTCCGTTCTGCCCGCGCTTTTTCTCCCCCAACCTCGCCGATGCCCCTGACCCGGCGAAGTTGGAAAGGCGAGAAGTTCAGAAGGTGAGCCATGCCGCTTCGCGGCAATCGGGAATGGCTTACTGACTGCCCGCGCTTTCTTGACCCGACCCCGATACCGGTTCCCGCCTCTTCCCAGTCTCTTCGAAAGTGCCTGGATGCAACGCGCCTGTAGAGAAGGCAGAGGTTACGAAGCGATGAAGTCAGGAAGCTCGGAAAAGCGGAAACCGTGAGATGGGCTTTCGGCCTCTCCAAGCTTCACCCCTTCCCAACCTCCAAGCTTCCGCATCCACGCGGGATGGGCCCCGGTCAACAGGCTACGCCGCTTTCTTCAAGATGATCTCGACGGCGTCGCCGATGGTGCGGATCTTGTCCGCCTCGTCGTCGTCGATGGAGATGCCGAAGACGTCCTCGCACTTGATGACCACGTCCACGAGGCGCGCGGAGTTGACCTTCAGGTCGTTGAGGATATGGGTTTCCTTGGTCGCCGTGTCGAGAAGCTCGGGGTTCTTCGTGTACAGCTTGAGGATGTTGCACAGCTCCTGGAAAATCTTCTTCTCGTCCATTTCACACTCCTTTGCGGTGATTGGCTCAGGGCTTAGGGCTCATGGCTTAAGGCAACTACGAAGAATGTTTCCTTCCTTTGCCCTGCGCCTTATGCCTTACGCCTCACGCCGTTTTGTACTTTGTTTTTGCCTTAAGCCTTTTGCCTTAAGCCCTCAGCCGTCCCATCGTTTGAATATCATACAGCTGTTCACGTCGCCGAAGCCGAAGCCGGCCTTGGCGATGATCTTCACCCCGGGGTCCTCGATTGCCGACTGCGGGATGCGCGGGGCGAAGGCCGAGATCTCGGGGTGGACGTCTTCGCAGTTGGCCGAGGGGTGGATGAACCCCCTGTGGAGCTGCAGCACGACGCCCACGGACTCGACGGCCCCGGCGCCGCCCAGGCAGTGCCCCACGAGCGACTTGGTCGAGTTGATCCAGGGGAAGTTCGCCGGAGAGCGCTCGAGGGCCGCGGCCCAGTTCTTCACCTCGTAGGGGTCGGCGAAGGTGGCCGTCAGGTGACCGTTGACGGCGTCCACATCGGCCGGCGAGATCCCCGCGTCGGCCGCGGCCGCGCGGATGCAGCGCCGGACGCTTTCGGGGTTGGGTGCCGTCATGGAGCCGCCGTTGCGGTGCCCGCCGCAGTTGACGGCCCCGCCGAGCAGCTCGGCGTAGATCTTCGCCCCTCGCCGTTGCGCCGTCTCGAGGTCCTCGAGGACCAGGGCGCCGGCGCCGGAGCCGGGCACGAAGCCCGCAGCCGTCGCACTCATGGGCCGCGAGGCCCTGTCGGGGGCGTCGTTGAACTTCCGGCAAAGCACCCGCATGGCGTCGAACCCCGCCCAGATGTAGGGTGAGGACCCCTCGGAGCCCCCCGCGATCATCCGCTTCGCCAGCCCGTTTCGGATTCGCAGCATGGCGTCGATGATGGCCTCGTTGCCGGTGCTGCAGGCCGACGAGTTGGATGTCACCTGGTTTCCCAGGGCCAGCATTCCGGCGATCTTGGCGCTCGTGGAGCTGTTCATGACCATCTGGACGACGGTGCTGCCCAGGCGCCGGATCTGGTGCTCGTTGACCTTCGGGACGACCTGTCCGGCGATCGTGTCCATGCCGCCGATCCCCGAGCCCATGATGGCCCCCGTGTCCCAGTCCACCTCCGTGCTGTCCGGCTTCGGCACGGTGAAGCCCGCGTCGCGCCACGCGTCGATCGCGGCGATGCAGGCATAGCCGATGTTGTCGTTGACCGAGAGCATGTCCTCGGCGTCGAAGTACCGCCGGCAGAGATCGTCGAATCCCTGCGGGACGCCGCCCACCTGGCAGGCGAACCCCAGCTCCTTGAGCCGCGGGATGAAGCGGATGCCCGACCGCCCCTCCCGCAGGGCCGCCTCGTACTCGGCAAGGCCATGGCCGTTGGGGGCCATGATCCCCAGACCCGTGATCACGATCCTCGTTCTCATTGCAGGTTGACTCCCATGCCGGCCAGCACGCCCGAGGCGACGGGCTCCCCGTTCTCCCTCTCCATGCTGACCTTCGCCTTGAGGCTGCCCTTGCGGAAATAGACCTTTTCCCCCCGGATGATGACGCGCTCACCCGGCACCACCATGCCCGTGAACTCCATGGCCTCGATGACCGTGAAAAGCGTCGTCAGGTTGCCTCTCTTGAGCTCTTCCTCCCGGCCCTGCGCCATGACGAGGTAGAGACCGAAGGCGACGACGCCCGTCTGCGCCATGGCCTCCACGAGAATGACCCCCGGCGTGACGGGATGGCCGGGAAAGTGCCCCCGGTAGAACCATTCGTCCTCCCGGAACCGATAGGCGCCGACGACGTGCTCCGTGTCCAGCTCCAGGATCTCGTCGACGAAGCGGAAGGGGGCCTGCTGCGGAACCGCCGCCAGGACCTTCTGCCGTGTTTCGCGATCAGCCGCCATAGAGCCCCCCGTTGACGTGGATGACGGTTCCCGTGATGTAGGATCCCTTCGTCGCGAGAAAGGCCACCGCCTCGGCCACTTCCTCCGGCCTGCCCATGCGGCCCAGCGGCACGCCGGCCAGGAGCCGCTCCCGGATCTCCCCGGGCAGCACCGCCGTCATCTCCGTGTCGATGAATCCCGGCGCCACGGAGTTGACGAGGATGTTGCGTCCCGCCAGCTCCCGGCAGAGCGACTTCGTGAAGACATCGAGGGCCGCCTTCTCCATCGTGTAGGGGATCTGCCCCGCGTTTCCCGTGTGCCCCACGACGCTCGAGATGTTGATGATCCGTCCGCTCCCCTTCCGAAGCATGAACTGGCGAAGCACCCGTTTCGTGAGATACCAGATCCCCCTCGTGAGGGCCCGCTGCTCGTCGAACTGCTCCACCTTCATGGCGTTGATGTCGGCGTTGATGGAGAGGCCCGCGTTGTTGACGAGGACGTCGGCGCGACCGGCCTCTTCCCTGATCCGGTTCACCAGGGCCTCCACCTGGTCGATCTCGGCCAGGTCGGCCTGCAGCAGGAAGGCGTCGCCCAGCTCCGCCTGGAGGGACGTGGCGCCCCCGGCGCTCTTGCGGTAGTGCAGCCCCACGCGGAAGCCTTCCTTCGCCAGGGCCCGCGCGCAGGCCGCGCCGATCCCCGTGCCGCTTCCCGTCACGATGGCAACCGGTTTGTCGCTCATGGCTTCTCCTTCATCATGATGCCGCCGACGGCGTTTTTGGATTTGTGGGGGTAGTCCGGGTAGGCGATCCCGTGGAAGACACCCGTGCGGGCGTCCTTCACGGTCATGATGAGATCGCCGTCGACGAGGATGTTCGCGTCGGCGATGACGATGCTGGCCCCGGAGTCTTTCAGGTGCTGGAAGCGCTTGACGGCGATTTCATGGCGCACCACCCTGTTGTAGGGCCGGATCTGGCCGCTGAAGAAGACCTCGCCGCAGCCCAGGGCCCTGCCGGTTCCCAGGGCCCCGCGCCAGAGGCAGTAGAAGCCCAAAAGCTGCCAGACGGCGTCCACGCAGAGGCAGCCCGGCTGGACCGGGTCGCCCGGCAGGTGGCACTGGAAGTACCAGGCGTCGAGCCGGACGTCCTGCTCGGCCACGATCGCCCCGTGGCGGTTGTCCTTCGTGATGGAGAGGATCCGGTCGACCATGAGAAGCGGCGGCGCGGGCAGCTTCGCGTCCATGCCCTGGGGCGCATCGGAAACGAGGTTGCCGTAGACGATCGCGAGGATCTCCGTCAGATCGAAATGGTCCCTGTCCATGAATTCCCGGTAGGTCATCAGCGCTCCTTGACCGTCAGCATCATGTGGCCCCAGGACAGCCCCGCGCCCACCTGCACGAGGGCCACGTGGTCGCCGGGCCTGAGATCCCGCCAATGAAGGCTCAGCGACCCCGGGGCCCCGGCCGTGGCCGTGTTTCCGAAGAGCTCGACGTTGTGCCAGTGGTTCTCGGGGCCGATCCCGCATCGCTCGCAGACGGTTTTCAGCATGCCGAGGTTGGCCTGGTGTCCGATGAACTTCAGGTGCCCGTTGAGCGAGGGGTTGACCGCCTGGATGACGCGCAGGGCATCGGTGGTCTTGCGGATGGCGAACCCCTGCACGGCGTTGCCGTCCTGGCCGAAGTGGCCTGTTCGGCGGATCGACACCTTGTCCCAGCAGGAGGGCTTGGCGTCGAAGTGCGTGGCGTCGAGGACCTTGTCGGACGGCACGGTCGGCGACACGACGGCGGCGGTGCTCCCGTCGCCGAAGAGGCATGCCGAGCGGCGATCCGAGTAGTCGAGGCAGCGCGTCAGGTTCTCGGGCTGCGTGATCAGGATGTACGGGGGGAGGGCCCCCGGGTTCAGGTTCGAGAGGAAATGGACCTGCAGCGCGAAGCTCGTGCAGGCCGAGTTCATGTCGAAGGCGGGCACGTCGATCCCCAGCTCGGCGGCCACCGTGGAGGCCTCGGCCGGCGAGGCCACGTCGGGGGCCGAGCTGCCGGAGATCACCATGCCGATATCCCCGGCGGCGAGCCCCGCGCGCTCGAGGGCCATGCGGGCGGCGGCCGCCGCCGTCCGGCCGTTGGTGTAGAGGCTCGCCTCCTGGGCGGCGCGGACGTCGCGGTTCTTCGTGGCCCGGATGTAGTCCAGGGGCAGCACCGTGCGGCGTTCGCGGATCCCCACGCGCTCCTCGATCCACTCCTCGCTCGAGCCGATGTCCAGGTCGCTCAGGAAGCGGTTGGTGATCACGTTTTCCGGGTAGAAGTGCCCCAGTCCGTGTAAGTACAGCATTGCCTTCTTGATGATCCTTCGCCTGTTGTGACAGCCAGTGACGGCCGTGCGTGAAGCCAGGAAGTCGGGAAGTCAGGAAGCTCGGATAACGCAATGATTCGGGGTGCTCCGCTCTTCCTCGCTCCGTCGGGCGCACCCTGTTTTTTTCTCCTGCGCCCGGCGCTTCGCGCCTAGACCAGTTCCCTGCCGATGATCATGTGCTGCACCTCGCGCACGCCTTCGTAGATGTCGATGATGTGGGCGTCGCGCACGAGCTTCGAGATCTCGTACTCCTGCATGAAGCCGTAGCCGCCGTGCAGGTGCAGCCCCTCGTTGGCACAGAACAGGGCCGCCTCGGCGGCGGTGTTCTTCGCCAGCGACGAGTACATCCCGCGGTCCTCGTCGCGCTCCTGGACCTTCACGGCCGCCTTCATGAGGGCCAGCTCCGCCAGCTCCACCTTCTTCCACATGGCGACGAGCGTCTCCCTCGCCACGGGCATGTCGCAGATCCGCTGCCCGAACTGCTTGCGCTCGCGGGTGTACTGCAGGGTCAGGTCGAGGGCCCGGCGGGCCAGGCCCACGCCGATGGCGGCCACCATGGGCCGGGCGTAGTCGAGCACGTCGATGAGGTACTTGAAGCCCCGGCGGCGGTCGCCGATGATCTGGCTCTCGTCGACGATCACGTCCTCGAAGGTGACCGTGGCCGTGTTGGAGAGGTGCTGGCCGAGCTTTTCCTCGGGTTTGCCGAGGACGATCCGGCCGCCGCCCCGGGCCGTGAGCTCCGTCTGGGGCTTCGCGGGCAGGTTGGGCCTGCCGTCGCGGAACATCTCCTCCGTCGGCACGATGCAGCAGGCCAGCAGCTGCGCCGTGGGCTTGCCGACCTTGCAGAAGACGGTGAACTGGCCGGCGTAGGAGGCGTTGGTGATGAAGCACTTGGCGCCGTTGAGGACGTACCGGCCGTCGGCGCCCTTGGCGATGAAGGTGCTCATGGAGGAGTTGTCCGACCCGGCGCCGGGCTCGGTGAGGCAGAACGAGGCCAGCAGGGGCGCCTGGACGAAGGGCCCCAGAAAGTCCTGCTTCTGCTTCTCGCTGCCGTGCTGGGCGATGACCGTGTTGGCCAGGTCGTTGCACATCGCCGAGGTGGAGATGCCCGTGTCGCCGTAGGAGAGCTCCTTGATGATGAGGGCCGAGGAGACGGCGTCGATCTCGAACCCCTTCACCTCCCTGGGCACGCTCAGGTTGAGGATGCCCAGCTCCCAGGCCTTGGCGATGATCCCGTAGGGGAACTCGTGCGACTTGTCGATCTGCAGGATGTTCGGGAGGATCTCGTTTTTCACGAATCGCCGGACCGTGTCGACGTACATCTGCTGGTCTTCACTGAGGCGGAAATCCATGGCGTTCTCCTTGCGTGTGTGCGTGTTCGGATGATCCCCGCAGGGGGCGGCGCCTTCCCGGTCAGTTGCCGGCGAAGGTCCTCTCGGCGGAGGAGAGTGTGGTCAGCGAGATGCAGGTCACGCCGATCGTTTTGAAGAAGTCCCGGAGGGGACGGTTGGGGCCGATTTCGTAGACGGTGTCCGCCTGCGAGGCGATGGCCCTCATGTTGTCGCACCACTGGACGGTGCCCGAGAGCTGCGCCACGAGACGCTCGATCACCTCTTCCCTGTCGGGGGAGTGGAAGCCGCCCGTGAAGTTGGAGGTCACCCTTACGGCGTTTTCGGCCTTCATCTGCCTGCGCACGCAGGCCAGCTCCCCCTCGAAGGGCTCCTCGATGGTTTGCATGAAGCGGCTGTGGAAGGGGGCGCTCACGTTGAGGGCCACGAACCGCGTCGGGTTCTCGTCGGCCAGGGCCTTCGCGAGGCGCTCCTCGGCCTCGGGCATGGCCTTGGAGCGGCCGCTGATGACGATCTGGTTGGGCGAGTTGATGTTCGCCACGTCGATGGGCAGATCGGCGAGCAGCTCGCGGATCATCCGGGTGTTGAGGTCCTTGCGGATGACGGCGGCCATCGCTCCCTCTCCCGCCGGGACGGCTTCCTGCATGAGGCTGCCGCGGATGTGGACGATGCGCAGCACCGTCTCGAGCGGCAGCACGCCCGCGGCCACCAGGGCCGTGTACTCGCCGAGGCTGTGCCCGCCGAACACGTCGGGGGTGATGCCGTACTTCTCGATGACGGCCTTCAGCATGGCGATCTCCGTCGCCACGATGCTCGGCTGGGCGTAGGCGGTCAGGTTGAGCCTCTCGTCCTCTCCGAAGCACAGCGCCGCCACGTCCCACCCCAGGGCGTCGGAGGCCTGCTCGTAGACCCGGCGGCATTCGGGGATGCTCTCGTAGAAGTCCCTGCCCATCCCGTGTCGCTGGGAACCCTGTCCCGGAAATACGATGGCGGTCTTGCCGTCAGCCATTCCTGTCGTCTCCTTCGATGCTTCTTCTCTTCTCTCTTCGAACATCGAGCCGCCTCCCGGCAACCCGGCCGTGTATGAGCAACCGTTGTGCCAGGGAATTGCGATCCGTGAAGATGAATGTAACTATTTGGAATATATTTTGAAATCATCAAATTGGCCAGTGGCCGGGGGCAAGGGAGGGGGTTCGGGGGTGTGTACTTCGCTTCACACTGGGAAGGGGGGTATACAGCAAAAGGGCTAAAAAAATCCTTTACAGGTGGGGAAAGTGAGCGTATAGGGAATGAACGTTCATTCCGAAATGGGTGGCATACAGACCGGGCCATGAGAAACTCGGACAAGAGAAAGGAGATCTTGCAGGCGGCCCTGCTGCTCATCGCGGAGCACGGGTTTCACGGGGCGCCGATGTCCATGATCGCCGACCGGGCAGGCGTGGGCGCCGGCACGATCTATCGCTATTTCGAGAGCAAGGAGGCGCTCATTACCGAGCTGTATCGGGAGCTGGAGGGCAGGCTCCTTTCCTGCCTGAGGGAGGGGTACTCCGATGCGGACCCCATCCGGGTGCGGTTTCTCCATGTCGGTGCCGCGGTGATGCGCTATTTCATCGCCAACCCCCTGCATTTCCGCTACATGGAGCAGTACATGAACTCCCCCTTCGGGATTGCCCTCAAGAGGGAACGCCTGATCGGCCAGGCGGACGAGGGCAGTCTGTTCTTCCAGAGCATCTTCGAGGAGGGGATGGCGCAGGAGGTCCTGAAGGAATTGCCCATTTTCATGCATTTCGCGCTGAGCTTCGGTCCCCTGATCGTCCTGATCCGGGATCACATTCTGGGTCTTCTTTCCCTGGATGACGCGGGGATCGCGCAGGTCATCGAGGCCTGTTGGGACGGGGTCAGGAGAACAGGGGCCGCAGGGATCCCATCAAATTGAAGAGGTGTTGCATGCAGATCCGTCGAGGATACCGGTTGATCGCGATTGCGGGGCTTCTGGCCGCTGCGTGGATTCCGGCCGGCTGCGGCCAGGGTTCCGCGGGAAAGGCGCAGGGGCAGGCCGGACCGCCGGAAGTGGCCTTTGTGGAGATGAAGCCCGAGCGGGTTGCGATCAAGACGGAACTCCCGGGACGGGTTTCGGCTTTCCTGATCGCCGAGGTGCGGCCCCAGGTGAGCGGCATCATCCAGCAGAGGCTCTTCAAGGAGGGCTCCGACGTGAAGGCGGGCGAGGTGCTCTACCAGATCGACCCCTCCACCTACCAGGCCGCCTACGACAGCGCCAGGGCGGCACTCGCCCGGGCGGAGGCCAACGTGACCTCCATCCGCTTCCGGGCGGAGCGGTACAAGGAGCTGGTGGAAATCAAGGCGGTAAGCCGCCAGGAATACGACGATGCCGTCGCTGCGCTCAAGCAGGCCGAGGCCGAGATCGAGGCCGGCAATGCGGCCGTGGAGGCCGCCCGGATCAACCTGGCCTACACACGCGTGACCGCGCCGATCACCGGTCGCATCGGCAAATCGTCGGTCACCGAGGGTGCGCTGGTGACGGCCAACCAGCCGGTGCCCCTCGCGACCATTCAGCAGATCGACCCGGTCTATGTCGACGTCACCCAGTCGAGCGCCAGCCTGTTGCGGCTGCAGGAAAGCTTTGCGAAAGGCACTCTCAAGAGGGACCGCGAAAACCGGGCGCGGGCCAAACTCATCCTGGAAGACGGCACGCCCTATCCCCTGGAGGGGACACTTCAATTCCGGGACGTCACTGTGGATCCTACGACCGGGTCATTGATCCTGAGGGCGATTTTCCCCAACCCGAAGCGCATCCTGCTTCCCGGCATGTTCGCTCGAGCCGTCCTGGAGGAAGGCGTCAACGAGAAGGCCCTGCTCGTCCCGCAGCAGGGCGTCAGCCGCGATCCGAAAGGCAATCCCCTTGCCCTGGTCGTCGACGCCGAGAGCAAAGTCCAGCAGCGAGTGCTCACTCTGGAACGCACGATCGGCGACAAGTGGCTCGTCTCGGCGGGACTTGCGCCGGGCGACCGGGTCATCGTCGAGGGCGTGCAGAAGGTCAGGCCCGGCAGCACCGTCAGGGCCGTCCCCTTTACGGAGGCGAAGGCGGGAGACCGCAAGACCGCAGCGCCACCGGCCGCGAAGTCGAACTGAGGGAGGCGCCCGATGCTGTCGAGATTCTTTCTGGATCGCCCCGTCTTCGCTTGGGTCATTGCCATTATGACGATGGCGGGGGGCGGGCTTGCGATCTACAATCTGCCCGTCTCGCAGTACCCCCCCATCGCCCCGCCGTCCATCGCCATCACGGCCTTCTACCCGGGCGCCTCGGCGGAGACCGTCGAGAACAGCGTGACGCAGATCATCGAGCAGAAGATGACGGGCTTCGACCGACTGCTTTACCTCTCCGCCGTGAGCGACTCGTCCGGACAGTCCCGCATCGAGCTGACCTTCGCCCCGGGGACCGACCCGGACCTGGCGTGGGCGCAGGTGCAGAACAAGCTGCAGCTCGCCATGGCGAATCTTCCGGAGGTCGTCGCCGCCCAGGGCGTCAAGGTCAGCAAGTCCACCCGGAACTGGCTGATGATCGTGGGCCTGATCTCGGAAGACGGGAGCATGGACGGCAACGACCTGCGCGACTACGCCCAGTCCAATCTGGAAAAAGTGCTCTCGAGGGTTCCCGGCGTCGGCGAGGTGGAGTTCTTCGGGTCGCAATACGCCATGCGTATCTGGCTCAATCCCGACAAGCTCACCAATTACGGGATGACGATTCAGGACGTGATCGCGTCGCTCCGGGCCTACAACGTGGAAGTCTCGGCAGGGCAGTTCGGCGGTGCGCCTGCCGTGAAAGGGCAGCGCCTCAATGCGGCGATCATCGTCCAGAGCCTGCTCAAGACGCCGGAGGAGTTTGCCGCGATTCCCCTGCGCACCAACCCCGACGGCTCCGTCGTCCGCATCAGCGACGTGGGGCGGACTGAGCTGGGGACCGAGACCTACGACATCCAGGCCGAGTACAACGGCAAGCCCGCCGCCGCGCTGGCCGTCCGCCAGGCCGCGGGGGCCAACGCCCTGCAGACGGCCGAAAACGTCCGGAACAAGATGGACGAGATGAGCCGGTTCTTCCCCCCGGGAATGAAGGTCATCTACCCCTACGACACAACCCCATTCGTCCGGGTGGCCATCAACGAGGTGGTCAAGACGCTCTTCGAGGCGATCGTCCTCGTGTTCCTGGTCATGTACCTCTTCATGGGGAACCTGCGGGCGACCCTGATTCCGACCATCGCCGTGCCCGTCGTCATCCTGGGGACCTTCGGGGTCCTGGGGCTCTTCGGGTTCTCCATCAACATGCTGACCATGTTCGCCATGGTGCTGGCCATCGGCCTGCTGGTCGACGATGCCATCGTCGTTGTCGAGAACGTGGAGCGGATCATGGGCGAGGAGGGCCTCTCGCCCCGGGAGGCCACGGCGAAGTCCATGGACCAGATCACGAGTGCGCTGATCGGCATCGGGCTCGTGCTCTCGGCCGTCTTCGGGCCCATGGCCTTCTTCCCCGGATCGACGGGAGTCATCTACCGCCAGTTTTCCATCACCGTCATATCCGCCATGCTGCTGTCGGTGCTGGTGGCCCTGATCCTGACGCCGGTGCTCTGCGCGTCGCTCCTCAAGCCGGTCCCCAAGGGCCACGAGCCGGCGGAGAGCTCCATCTGGTTTCTGCGCCCGTTCTTTCTGTGGTTCGACCGCCGGTTCTTCCAGAGCCGGGACCTTTACATGCGGCTGGTCAAGCGATCCGTCGCCGACAAGGCGCGCTACATCGCCGTGTTTGCCGTGATCGTTGCGGCCATGGGCATCCTGTTCGTTCGCATGCCCACGGCGTACCTGCCGGACGAGGACCAGGGGATCGTGCTGGTGCAGGCGCTGCTCCCGGCCAACTCGACGCTGGAGCAGACCGATGAGGTGATGGGACGGGTGAGGGACTATTTTCTCGAGCAGGAGAAGGATGCCGTCGAGTCCGTCATGGCTGTCTCCGGCACCGCGTTTGCCGGCCGGGGCCAGAACGCGGGGCTGGCTTTCGTCAAGATGAAAGACTGGCATCTGCGCAGCGGGTCCCACCTGAAGGTCGGCGCCGTGGCGGGCAGGGCCATGGGCGAATTCTCGAAAATCCGCGGCGCCATGGTGTTCGCCTTCGCGCCCCCCGCGGTCGTCGAACTGGGGCAGGCCAGGGGGTTCGACTTCCAGCTGCTGGACCGGGGCGGCCTGGGACATGCCGGGCTCATGGAGGCTCGCAACCGGCTCCTCGGCATGGCGGCCAGGGACCCGGTGATGACGAAGGTCCGCCCCAACGGCCTCGAGGACGTTCCCGAGTACCGGGTGGACATCGACTGGGACAAGGCCGGCGTCCTGGGAGTGCCCATCACCTCTATCCACAACACGATCGCGGCGGCCTTCGGGAGCGCCTACGTCAACGACTTCATCCAGGCAGGCCGCGTCAAGCGCGTCTACGTCCAGGCCGACTCGCTTTACCGTATGCTGCCTAACGACCTGGAGAGGCTCTACGTCCGCAACAACACGGGCAAAATGGTTCCCTTTTCTTCCTTCGCATCCGGACGATGGACCTCCGGTTCCCCGAAGCTGGAGCGGTTCAACGGGTTCCCGTCCATCAACATCGTGGGCGAGGCGGCGCCGGGAAGCAGTTCCGGCGAGACCATGCTGGCCATGGAACGGTTCATAAAGGATCTGCCGCAGGGCATCGGGTACGACTGGCAAGGAGTATCCTACCAGGAGCGGATGTCGAGTTCCCAGGCGCCCCTGCTGTACGCCTTCTCCATCTTCGTGATCTTCCTGTGCCTGGCGGCGCTCTACGAGAGCTGGCCCATCCCCATCTCGGTCCTGCTGGTCCTTCCCTTGGGGGCGGTCGGCGGCGTCATCGCCTCGACCCTGCGCGGGCTGCCCAATGACGTCTACTTCCAGATCGGCCTTCTGACCACGCTGGGCCTGACGACCAAGAACGCCATCCTGATCGTCCAGTTCGCCAAGGCGGGCGTGGAACAGGGGATGGGGCTGGTCGAGGCGACCCTGGAGGGGGCGAGGCTGCGCTTCCGCCCCATCATCATGACCTCGCTGGCCTTCGGGTTCGGCGTTTTGCCCCTGGCCGTGGCGACCGGCGCCGGGGCGGGGGCCATGAATGCCATCGGCACGGGCGTCTTGGGGGGGATGGTCACGGCCACCGTCCTGGTGATTCTCTTTGCACCCCTCTTCTTCGTGCTCGTCGAGACCTTTATCGGCAAGGGCCGCAAAGGGCCCGCCGCCGCTGCGGGAGGCCCCAACCCGACCCTGGCAGCTCTGAAAGAGAGACTCTCGGGGATCCGGGAGCGCCTTTCCGGAAAGCGGGGAAGACCGGAATCGGCCGGGCCGGATGACGCAACCCCATCAGAGGATCGGTGATATGAGAAGGATCGTTCTCCCTTTCCTGTTCGTTGCGCTCCTGGGAGGCTGCAGCCTGGCGCCGACGTACACGCGCCCGGAGGCCCCCGTACCCGCCGCCTGGCCGGGCGGCGTCCCGCCCGTGCATGAGGCGGCCAAGCCGGGGGAGGTGCCCGCCGATGTTCCCTGGAAGGACTTCTTCGTCGACGGGAAACTGCAGAAGGTCATCGGCCTCGCGCTCTCCAACAACCGCGACCTGCGCGTGGCCGCCCTGAATGTCGAGCGGACGCAGGCCCTCTACCGCATCCAGCGCGCCGAGTTACTCCCGTCCGTGAACGCCGGCGCGACGTTCAGCAAGGAGCGGGTGCCCGGCATTCTTTCGCAGAGCGGGCAGCCGAAAACGACGGAGCTCTACAACGTCAACGTGGGTGTCAGCCAATGGGAGATCGATCTTTTCGGTCGTTTGCGTAACCTGAAGGATGCCGCACTCGAGCAGTACCTGGCCACGGAGCAGGCCCGCGCGGGCGCGCAGATCGCGCTGGTGGCCGAGGTGGCCAACGTCTACCTCGCCCTTGCCGCGGACCGGGAGAATCTGAGGCTTGCCCAATCGACCCTCGAGACCCAGCAGGCGACATACGAGATGATCCGGCGGCGCGCCGAGGTCGGCGCCTCCTCCGATCTCGACCTGCGCCAGGCGCAGACCCGCCTCGACGCGGCGCGGGTCGACATCGCCCGGTACACGAGCCAGGTGGCCCTCGACGAGAACGCCCTGACGCTCCTGGTCGGCTCGCCCGTCCCGGCCGAGCTTCTGGCGGACGCGCTGAGCGAAGTGACGGCGCCCCGGGACTTTACGCCCGGACTGCCCTCCGAGGCGCTGCAGCGCCGCCCGGACATCGCGGCGGCCGAGCATCAGCTCCGCGCGGCCCATGCGAACATCGGCGCCGCCCGGGCGGCCTTCTTCCCCCGCATCACGCTCACCTCGAGCATCGGCACCACGAGCGACCAGCTCTCCGGGCTCTTCAAGTCCGGCAGCGAGACCTGGGCCTTCATCCCACAGATCGTCGTGCCGATCTTCGATGCCCGCACGTGGGCGGCCTACGACGTGACGAAGGTGGACCGGGAGATCGCCCTGGCCCAGTACGAGAAGGCGATCCAGGCGGGATTCCGGGAAGTGGCCGATACCCTGGCCCAGCGCGCAACCCTCGGGGAACAGCTCGAGGCCCAGCGGTCGCTCGTGGAGGCCTCCGAGGTGAGCTATCGCCTCTCCGATGCGCGCTACACGAGGGGGATCGACAGTTACCTGCGCGTCCTGGATGCGCAGCGCTCTCTGTACAGTGCACAGCAGGGACTCATTGCCGTCAGACTGGCGCGGCTCACCAACCTGGTGACGCTCTACAGGGTGCTGGGAGGAGGCGCGCTTTGACTCGTGGCAGGTGAACTCGATGAGCAAACGCGGCGTGAAGAGGAACGGCCCGTCCGTCCCGATCAGCTTCGAAGAACGCTACGACAGCCTGTTCGAAAACGCAGGCGAGGGAATTTTCCAGACGTCCGTGTCGGGGAGGATCCTCAACGTCAACCCGGCTCTCGCGCGGCTGTTCGGCTACCGCTCGCCTGAGGAGATGAAGCGGAACATCAGGGCGACATACCGGCAGATCTATGCAGACCGGAGCCTGCGGGAGAAGATCCTGCGCCGGGTCGAGGCCGAGGGGCATGCGAAATTCGAGTTCCGGTTCCTCCGGAAGGACAAGAGCCAGGGCTGGGGCTACGTGAGCATGCACGCCGTGCGCAATGCCGCGGGGAAGACCGCCTACTACGAGGGGTTCTTCGTCGACATGACGGCGCACAAGGAACTGGAGGAGCAACTGCAGGCATCGCGCGACCTCCTCGAGCAGCGTGTCGTCGAGCGGACACGGAAGATCGCCGAGCTCAACCGGGAACTCGCCGCGGACATCGCGCAGCGCAAGAAGGCAGAAAAGGAATTGCGGACCCGCGAGAAGGAGCTGCAGCGGCGGGCCGTCAAACTCGAGGCCTTCAATATCACCCTGCGCACACTGTTGGAACAGCGGGAAGCCGATCGGAAAGAGATCGAGCGGTGCATCCTGGCCAACATCGACGACCTGATCATGCCCGGCGTCGAACGGCTCAAGGGCACGGCGCTTACAAAGCAGGCGCAGGCGCACATCCAGCATCTGCAGGAGAACCTGCGTGCGCTCACCTCCCCCTTCCTGATCCGGATCAAGGAAAACGCGCACCTGACCGCAAGAGAGCTTCAGATTGCCGATTACATCAAAAAGGGGAAAAGCTCCAAGCAGATCGGTTCCCTCATGCGGCTCTCCCCGGGCACCGTCGACTTCCACCGGAACCGGATCCGCAGGAAGCTGAACCTGCGGGGGAAGAAGGTCAGTCTCCAAGAGTACCTCGCGAACCAGTTCTGAAGCGACGATTCCATGAACGCGACGAAAAAAAGGGCAGGCCCGATGAGCCTGCCCTTTTGCTTTTCAGCGACAAACGCGAACCGGTATCACCCGGCATTCCGCTATTTCACAAATGGGGCAGGGAGCGGGTAGATCACGCGCCCGAACACGGTGTTGCAGACCACCGCGCCGGCGATGTAGACGCCGAGCCAGCCGGAGATGATCAGGCACCATCCCACGATGGGCTTGCCGACATTGGGATCCATCTTGCCCAGGTCCAGACCGACGATGCACCACAGGGCGATGTCGATGAGGACGACGAGCAGGAAGAGGAGTTTGTTGGACTTCAGGTACGCGGGGGTCACGACGGTGAGGAAGCCGGCCCCGGCCATCCAGGTCCATCCCTCGACGTAGCCATGGGGCGCCATGCCGAACTTGATCATGAAGAATTTAGCGAGTACGCTCAGCGAGGCGCCGAACATGAAGAAGGCCGAAAAGAACAGGAAGACGTTGCCGCCGGTGATGTTATGATCCTTCAATTCCATGACGGCCACGGTGTATTGGACGACGCCGCCGCCGACGAGCCATGCAAACAGGATGGGAAGGCCTTCTACCTTTACCCAGCCCATAAATACTGCGCCAAAACCAAAGCAAGCAACAGCAAGGGCGCCCAGACCGGCAGGTCCGGGAGATGCGAAGGTATGCTCTTGTGCCATGATTACGAGTCCTCCTTTTGGTGATGATCATGAAGCGATGAATGGAAACAATAGCTGCCTGAAACCGAAGCGGTGGAAGGCCTCTCCCATTCGAGCCCTCCCGCTCCAACAATCCGTTCTTTCACCTCCTTTCGACTGGATTTCCCTTGTCTGCAAAATACCCCTGAAACCCTGCGGTTGCTTTTATCGGGATGCGACGGGACGGGAATACGCCGCCCCAAGCCTGTTTCGGTTGTGCAGGATGAAATTTTGAGAGGCATCCTGCACAACCGGAACGCGGAAAAAGGTTGGCACAGAACACGGCCTATTCTTGCCGGTCCCGGCGTGAAAATCAATGTAGGGGGATCGTAGGAAAAATAGATAAGGCGGTTCTATGGGGACTGGAAGAAAGATCCGCGGTATTGACTTGGCCCGCCGTTGCCGGTATGATGCCGGAAAAGCAAGCCCCCGGAATCATGCGTGAACCGGGGCCCTTGTCCTGGGGCCATGCCGCAGCCTCATCCGAGTGAGCTCGCGGGGATGGTCTTTTTTCGTTAACCCCGGCCGGGGCTCCTTATGGAACTCTTCATCCTGGCGGCGGTGAGCCTCACCATCGCCGTCTCCCTGCTCCTCAAGAAGGAAAAGGACGCCGTCCAGGTCTCCTTTGCGCTCGTGTGCCTGGCCCTCTTCCTCCAGAAGGGGGGCACCTTCTTCGACGGCCTCTTCGCGGATCCTCTATGGCGCGTCGTGAGCAGCGCGGGGCTGCTGTGCCTGCCGCCCTGCCTGCTCGAGTTTTCCCGCAGCCTGCTCCGCGGAAAGAGCTTCCTGTCCCGCAAGGAGGTCGCCGCCGCGTCGGTCATGAGCGTGCTCTGGGCCGCCGGGCTCTTCACGCCCTTTGCCCGGGCCACGTGGTTCGAGCCGGCGCTCCAGGCGTACCTCGGCCTGGCGATCCTCTACTGCCTCGGCGCCCTGCTGCTGTTCATCCGCCGGCGCGCCCCCGGCGTGGAGCGCACCCGGATGGTCTACGTGACCATGGCCTGCGCCGTCACGGCGGCCGTGAGCCTGCTGGACGTCTTCCACTACCTGGGCTTCCGGTTCCCCCCGGTCTCCAACCTGGCCCTGGCGGGCCTGCTGTACTTCGTGCTCATCATCATCCTGCACCCGCGCCTCCCCGAGCTCTACGAGATCATGGTGCGCGGCCTCGTCGTTTCGGTCGTCACGCTCTTCGCCACGAGCGTCTTCTTCTTCATCCTGGGCCTCTTCGGCACGATCACGCCGGTCTACTTCACCCACGTGCTGACGGCCTCCTTCATCATCGTCATCTCCTACGACCCCTTCCGGTTCATCATGAAGAAGGTCTTCAACTATTTCTTCCCCGAGGCGAAGGACATCTTCTCGTCGATCTACGGCTTCGACCAGGAACTGGAAAAGGAGAAATCGCAGCTGCTCGAGGAGATGGCCACGGCCCTGGCCCACGAGATCCGCAACCCCCTGGGCTCCATCAAGGGCGCCGGCCAGTACCTGCGCTCCGAGACGGACAACCCCGAGAGCCGCAAGCTCCTCGACGTGATCGTCGAGGAGGCCGACCGCCTCAACAACGTGGTGACGCAGTTCATGAACTACGCGAAGCCCTACGCGGTGAGCCCGAAGCTCTATGACGTCAACGGGATCATCGAGAAGGCGGTCGAGGTCATCCGGGTGAGCGGTCTGCCCGAGGGCGTCACCGTCGCGACGGAGCTCCACCCCGACCTGCCCCAGGTCTTCGTCGACGGCGAGCAGATGAAGCAGGTGATCCTCAACATCGCCTTCAACGGCATCGAGGCCATGCCCGACGGGGGAACCCTCACGATCCGCACGACCCGCATCGAGAGCGAGGAGGGAGGGGCCGTGGGGATCTCCGTCCGGGACACGGGCAGAGGGATGTCGAAGGAGGACCTCCAGAACATCTTCAAGCCGTTCTTCACGACGAAGGAGCGGGGCGTGGGCCTGGGGCTGGCCATCTGCCGGCGGATCGTCCAGAACAACAACGGCTCCATCCGGGCGAAGTCCATCCCCGGCTACGGGTCGATCTTTTACATCCGGCTGAATTTGCCTTCGGCATGAGCTGCTCCGTCGGCAACCATCATTGCATGTCATGCCGGACCCGATCCGGCATCCCGTTCTTTGTGGATTCCCGCTTTCGCGGGAATGACGTTCTCCGATGGCATTCAGGAATATGCAGGGTCTCCGACTATCCGCGGTGAACACCACGGCAAGTTGAATTCGTGACGAACTTGTCCCGAAGACCGCATCCTGAAAGGGCCTTGACGACCGGGGCAAAGTACACTAAAGTCTGACTCTCAATCTCCCGTCCATGGAAACTCGCGTGTCGAAAATCCCGCCGAAAAAAATCCTCATCGTCGATGACGAGGTCAACATGCGCCTCGTGCTCAAGGCGATGCTCACCAAGGAGGGCTACGAGGTCGAATCGGCGGCCGACGGCCTCGAGGCCCTCGCCCTGCTGAAGCGCCACGACGTGACGGCCTGCGTGACCGACCTCAAGATGCCGAAGCTCGACGGCATGGGCCTCCTGAGCCGCATGGCCGAGGAGTACCCGGCCGTCCCCGTCATCCTCATCACGGCCCACGGGACCGTGGCCACGGCCGTGGACGCCCTCAAGAAGGGGGCCTTCGACTACATCACCAAGCCCTTCGACCAGGAGGAGCTCAAGCGCGTCATCGGCAAGGCCGTCAAGACGAGGGTGCTGAGCGACGAGGAAATCCAGCTGGCCCCGGCCGAGATCGACCGCAGCGAGATCGTGGGGTCCGGCGCGCAGATGGCGAAGATCTTCGAGATCATCCGGAAGGTGGCCCCCACGACGACGACGATCCTCATCACCGGCGAGACGGGGACCGGGAAGGAGCTCGTGGCCAACGCGATCCACGCCGGCAGCCCCCGGAAGCACAACCCCTTCATCAAGATCAACTGCTCGGCCATCGCCGAGAACCTCATCGAGAGCGAGCTGTTCGGCTACGAGAAGGGCGCCTTCACGGGGGCCGTTGCCAGCAAGCCCGGGCGCTTCGAGCTGGCGCACAAGGGGACGCTATTCCTCGACGAGATCGGCGACCTGCCCCGGGAGATGCAGGTCAAGCTCCTGCGGGTGATCCAGGATCAGGAGTTCGAGCGCGTCGGCGGCATCCAGACGATCAAGGTGGACGTGCGGCTCGTGGCCGCCACGAACCGCAACCTCCAGCAGGACGTCCGGGAGGGCCGCTTCCGGGAGGATCTGTTCTACCGGCTCAACGTCATGCCGATCCACGTCCCGCCCCTGCGGGAGCGCAAGGAGGACATCCCGGCCCTGCTCGACTACTTCATCGGGAAGTTCAACCGCAAGCTCGGCCGCCGCATCGCCGGGGCGGACCCCGAGGTCGTGGATCTCCTGATGGATCACGACTGGCCCGGCAACATCCGGGAGCTGGAGAACCTCGCCGAACGGCTCGTTCTCATGGCCCGGGGCGAGACGATCGTCATGGGCGACGTCCCCGCCGAGCTCATCGAGGCCGTCGAGGCCCGGACGCAGGCCGGAACGCCGGACGAGAAGCGGTCCATCAAGGAGCTCATCCGGGAGAAAACGGAGGACATCGAGAAGCAGATGATCATCCGGGTGCTCGAGGAGTGCGAGGGCAACATCTCGAAAGCGGCCCGGCAGCTGGGCCTCAGCCGCCGGGGCCTGCATCTGAAGCTGGCAAAATACAGTCTCCGCTGAGCGCGGAAGGAAGAGAGACCATGGTCAACCGGATCGAAATCGGTTTCAGGAAGAACATCCGCGACGCCCTGGGCGAAAAGGTCAGGCGTCGCATCGTCGAGAACCTCCGGCTCGACGTGGAGCAGGTCGGCACGATCGACGTCTTCACCATCGAGGGCGCCCTGACGAAAGCGGAGCTGCGGCAGGCCGCCGCGGGCCCCCTGTCGGACCCCGTGATCCAGCGCCACGCCGTCAACCGCGGCCTGGCCGAGAACTTCGACTGGCTCATCGAGGTGGGCTTCCGCCCCGGCGTGACGGACAATGTGGGCAAGACGGCCACCGAGGCCATCGAGCTGCTCATCGGCAGGCGCACGCCCCTGAAGGTCTACACGTCCCGGCAGTACGTGATCCGCGGCAGGATCAGCCGCGACGAGGCGGAGCGGATTGCCTCGGGCGTGCTCGCCAACGACCTCATCGAGCGCTACGAGATCGTCGACGGCAGGGGCTGGGATCCGAAGCAGGGCATGAAGCCCACCGTGCCCAAGGTGACAGGCTCGGACGACCCGCGCATCGCGGAGATCGACCTCAACGTCCCCGACGCGGAGCTGATGGCCATCAGCAGCCGGGGGACGCTCGCCCTGTCTCTCGAGGAGATGAAGGCCATCCAGGCCTACCTGAACGATCCGGCCGTCATCGAGGCCCGCCGGACCGTGGGGCTCGGCGCCAGGATCACCGACATGGAGCTCGAGGTGCTCGCCCAGACCTGGTCGGAGCACTGCAAGCACAAGATCTTCAACAGCTTCATCACCTACGAGGAGGAGGGCGGCCGGCGGCTCGAGATCGACTCGCTCTTTGCGACCTGCATCAAGCGCTCGACACAGGAGATCCGCGAGCGCCTCGGCGCGGCGGACTGGTGCCTCTCGGTCTTCGTGGACAACGCCGGCGTGATCAAGTTCAACGACGACTGGAATCTCGTCTTCAAGGTGGAGACCCACAACTCGCCCTCGGCCCTCGACCCCTACGGCGGGGCGCTCACGGGCATCGTGGGCGTCAACCGCGACCCCTTCGGCACCGGCAAGGGCGCGCGGCTCATCTTCAACACCGACGTCTTCTGTTTCGCCGACCCCTTCTACGACAAGCCGCTGCCGAAGCGGATCCTGCACCCGCGGCGCATCTTCGAGGGCGTGCGCGAGGGCGTCGAGCACGGCGGCAACAAGAGCGGCATCCCCACGGTGAACGGCTGCATCGTCTTCGACGACCGCTACCTCGGCAAGCCGCTGGTCTACTGCGGCACGGCGGGGATCATGCCCGCCGAGATCCTCGGCGAGCCGAGCCACGTGAAGTCGATCCGGCCCGGGGACCTCGTCGTCATGACCGGGGGCCGCATCGGCAAGGACGGGATCCACGGCGCGACGTTCTCCTCGGAGGAGCTCCACGAGGACTCGCCCGTCTCGGCCGTCCAGATCGGGGACCCCATCACGCAGAAGAAGATGACGGACTTCCTGCTCATGGCCAGGGACCGGGGCCTGTACCGGGCCATCACCGACAACGGCGCCGGCGGTCTCTCGTCCTCCGTGGGCGAGATGGCGTGCATGTCGGGCGGCGCGGAGCTGGACCTGATCCACGCGCCCCTGAAGTACGCGGGTCTCGCCCCCTGGGAGATCCTGCTCTCCGAGGCGCAGGAGCGCATGAGCCTGGCCGTCCCGCCGGAGAAGATCGACGAGTTCATGGCCCTGGCCCGCAAGATGGAGGTGGAGGCCACCGTCCTGGGCACCTTCACCGACACGGGCAAGTTCCGCGTCCGCTACGGGGGCAGGACGGCGGCCTGTCTCGACATGAAGTTCCTGCACGAGGGTGTGCCCCAGATGAAGCTCACGGCCAAGTGGGCGCCCCCGCGCCACCCCGAGCCCGATTTTCCCGAGCCCGCCGATTACGGCAGGGCCCTCAAAGCCATGCTTTCGCGCCTCAACATCTGCAGCAAGGAGTATGTCGTGCGCCAGTACGACCACGAGGTCCAGGGCGGCAGCGTCATCAAGCCGCTCGTGGGCATCGCCAACGACGGTCCCAGTGACGCCGCCGTCATCCGCCCGGTGCTGGAGTCCTTCGAGGGGGTCGTCGTGGCCAACGGCATCTGCCCGCGCTACAGCGACATCGACACCTGGCACATGGCGTCCTGCGCCATCGACGAGGCGGTGCGCAACGCCGTCGCCGTGGGCGCCTCGCTCGAGAGGCTCGCGGGCCTCGACAACTTCTGCTGGTGCGATCCCGTCCAGTCGGAGAAGACGCCCGACGGCCATTACAAGCTCGCCCAGCTCGTGCGGGCCAACCTCGCCCTCTACGAGCTCACCCGCCTCTACGGCGTGCCCTGCATCTCGGGCAAGGACAGCATGAAGAACGACTACCAGATCGGCGAGACGAAGATCTCCATCCCGCCCACACTGCTCTTCTCGGTCATCGGCCGCATCGAGGACGTGCGCAGGGCCGTGACGATGGACGCCAAACGCGCGGGGGATCTGGTCTACGTGCTCGGCGAGACGAAACGGGAGCTGGGCGGCTCCGAGTGGTACGCCCTGCACGGCTTCATCGGCAACGACGTGCCGAAGGTGGACGGCGAGCGCGCCCTGACGCTCTACCGGGCCCTTGCGAAGGTCATCCCCGAGGGGCTCGTGGCCTCCTGCCACGACTGCTCCGACGGGGGCCTCGGGGTGGCCCTGGCCGAGACGGCCTTCTCGGGGGGCCTCGGCATGGACGTCGACCTGGCGGCGGTCCCCGCGACCGGGATCTCCCGGGACGACGAGATGCTCTTCTCCGAGTCCCAGAGCCGGTTCGTCGTGACCGTGCGCCCGGAAAAGAAGGCGGCCTTCGAGGCGGTGATGGCGGGCAACACGCTGGCCTGCGTCGGCGCCGTGACGGGCGAGGGCCTCTTCCGCGTCAAGGGCCTCAAGGGCGGCGTGATCCTCGAGGAGACGATCGGGGATCTGAAGGAAGCGTGGCAGAGGACGCTTCGATTTTAGCGATTTCGATTGAAAGCGTTCCTCGCCCGATACGGCTTGTTCGACCGTACTGCATCCCGCTGCGCTGCAGACGCAAAAACTCGCCTTCGGGCTCAAACAGCTTGCGCTGCGGCCGCTCCGCTTCGATGAGTGCGGTGCCCGAAAAAGCCGTAACTCGGGCTACGGAACCTTCGAATCTCAACTGCAAATCAGGGAAGGAAGAGAATGCCGAGAATTGTAAAATCGATTGTCTTGACGGGCAACGGGACGAACTGCGAGCGGGAGATGGCCCACGCCTGCCGGCTGGCGGGGTCGGACGAGGTGGACATCGTCTACATCCACGAGATCCTCAACGGCGAGAAGCGCCTCGACGATTATCACTTCCTGAACCTGCCCGGCGGGTTCCTCGACGGCGACGACCTGGGCTCGGCCAAGGCGGCCGCCAACCGGATCGTCCACGCCAGGGTGAAGGGGAGCGGCGAGCCCCTGCGCGAGCAGTTCCTGCGATTCATCGGCGAGGGCAAGCTCATCCTCGGCGTCTGCAACGGCTTTCAGCTCATGGTGAAACTGGGCATCCTGCCCGCCTTCGACGGCGAGTGCTTCCGGCAGACGGTGACGCTCTCCTTCAACGACTCGGGGCGCTTCGAGGACCGCTGGGTCTGGCTTGCGGTCAACGCCGAGTCGCCCTGCGTCTTCACGCGCGGGCTGAAAAAGGTCTACCTCCCCGTGCGCCACGGCGAGGGGAAGTTCATGGCCAAGAGCGCCGCGATCCTCAGGCGACTGCACAGGCAGCAGCAAGTGGTCATGCGCTACTGCTCGCCCGACGGCGACGAGCCCACCATGGAATACCCCGCCAACCCCAACGGCGCCGTCGACGCCATCGCCGGGATCTGCAACGAGACGGGGCGGCTCTTCGGCCTGATGCCGCACCCCGAGGCCTACACCCACTTCACCAACCACCCCCGCTGGACCCGTGAGGATCTCCCCGAGGAGGGGATGGGCCTGGCATTTTTCAAGAACGCGGTAGAGTTCATCCGCAGCGACGAGTTCGAGCAGAAGCCGGTGAGGATCGCGGAAGCGGGATAATGGAGGTGACAGGTAACAGGTAACAGGTAACAGGTAAAGGGAACGAGTGGGGGGAGAAAGACGATGGCCGACACGTTCAAGGCGCTGGTGCTGAGGCAGGATGGCGAAACGGTCCGGCATGCCGTCGAGCAGCTCACGGCGGACGATCTGCCCGAGGGCGACGTGCTCGTGGCCGTCGAGTATTCGTCTTTGAATTACAAGGACGCCATGGCCGTCACCGGAACGGGCAAGATCGTCCGCGAGTACCCCATGGTGCCGGGCATCGATTTGGCGGGCACCGTCCTGGAGTCGAAGTCGCCCTTCTACAAGGAGGGCGACCGGGTCGTCCTGACGGGCTGGAGCGTGGGGGAGCGCCACTGGGGCGGCTACACCCAGAGGGCCCGCGTGAAGTCCAACTGGCTCGTCCCGCTGCCCGAAGGCTTGAGCACGCATGGGGCCATGGCCATCGGGACGGCCGGCTTCACGGCCATGCTCTGCGTCATGACGCTCGAGGAGGCGGGGGTCAAGCCCGGCGGGGGAACGGTCCTCGTGACGGGGGCGGCGGGCGGTGTGGGGAGCGTGGCCGTGGCGGTCCTGGCCAACCTGGGATACCGGGTCGCCGTGCTGACGGCCCCCGGCCAGGAGGACACGCACGAGTATTTGCAGGATCTCGGCGCCACGGACTTCGTCGCAGGGCCGGAGTGGGCGGAAACGCCCCGGCCGCTGGAGGCCCAGCGATGGGCCGGCGCGATCGACACGGTGGGGGGCAGGGTCCTCGCCCGGGTGCTGGCCGAGATGAACTACGGGGGCTGCGTGGCGAGCTGCGGCCTCGCAGGAAGCTCCGATCTGCCGACGACGGTCATGCCTTTCATCCTGAGAGCCGTGAGCCTTCGCGGCGTCGACTCCGTCATGTGCCCGATCCCGCGCCGCAAGGCGGCCTGGTCGCGGCTGGTCAGGGACCTTCCGGCCGCCGCGCTCGAAAAGATCACGCCGGGGATCATCCCGCTCGGTGACGTTCCGAAGTACGCGGTCGATCTGCTGGCCGGCAAAATCCGCGGGCGTCTCGTCGTCGGCCTGAGGGCCTGAAAGACGGGGGGCGGGGTGTAGGGATCGGGCAGGTGACTGCCCGATCCCGGAGCGTCATGGATCCGATCCGGGTTTCTACCGGCACCGGAACTGCGTCGTGAAGTGGTCGGGGTAGAGCAGGTCCGATTCCACAACGGGCTTTTTCTTTCCGCACAGCCGGGCCATCAGGCCCTTCGCAGCGAGGCGGACCTTCTTGTCGTCCTGCACGAGGGGCTTCATGCCCGACGCCCTGCCCTTGGCGGTGATGCCCGTCAAGTGGTAGCGGTCGATGCCCTCCACGTCCTTGAGAGAGACGTGCTCGATCCGGGCCGCCGCGAAGGTGCCCCCGACCTCCTCGGTCACGATCTCGAGCTTCGGCAGGGCGGCGTAGCCGTCGTAGGTCATGGTCTTCTGCAGGTCCTGCCCGGAGGCGGGCGTCAGGGCCGCGAATGTGCAGAGGGCCAGCCCAGCCGCGCAGAGCGACAACCCGGTTCGAATCTTCATCACCGTTCCCTCCTGTCTTTTTTCGCCCCCGTCCCCGCTCGCGGGAGGATCCCCGTGCCCCGGGGCGGACGGCGGTTCAGGGCAGCTCGTTGACGAATCGCTTCACCTGGACGGCCCACCCGCTTGTCACGATCCGCAAAAGCGTCCCCCCGCCATCCGGGCGTAAAGTCGCCGACACGTGCCCCCCGCCGCCCGTGAAGGTTAGGCGGTCGGTCGGTTCCTCCTCGAGGTTCAGCCCGAGGCCCCCGGCCCCGAAGCAGGCTCTCATCCGTGCGTCGAGCTCTTCCGCGGACAGTGCCGTCCGCACCTCCAGGGTCAGCACCTGGATCTTGCCGACCATCTCGCTGAATGCACAGGGGGGCGCCTTCATGGCATCTCCGGGCGGCTTTTCTCATATTTTATACGCAGCGGGCCCGGGGGGCCACAGGGAATTTGCGGCATCCCGCAAAAGGTCCTGACAAAAAACGTCCGGAGTCAAAACAGCCCCAAACGGCCGGTCGTCCCGGATGACGGGACGCCGCACCAGGGGAGGAACCATGCGACACGGGAATCCGGCTGTGCTGATCGTTCTGTCGATTGCCCTGCTGACAGGCTGTGCTTCCATGCACGCGGCGGACGTGCAGAAGGCCCGCGAGGGCGACAAGCTCACCGTCGGGACGGTGCAGCGCGAGATCCGCGTGGGGATGTCGGGCGCCCAGGTGGTGGAGGCCCTCGGCTCCCCGAACGTCTTCACGACGGACGAGAAGGGCAGGGAGGTCTGGGTCTGCGACCGGATCTCGACGGAGAACGTCTACTCGTCGAGTTCGGCCCTGATCCTCGGCATCCTCACGGGCGGCTCCGGCGGGGGAGGCGGCCTGGCCGGGCAGAGTTCGGGCGCCAGCTCCTCGACGCAGAAGTCTCTCACGGTGATCGTCAAGTTCGACGAGCAGAAGAAGGTGCGCGACTTCGCCTACCGGTCTTCTACGTTCTGATTCCCATGAGGCTGCCTTTTCGCTTCGGGTGCGCTGCTCTGGCGGCACTGCTGCTGATGACGGGGTGTTACGCCGTCACGCTCGACAGGGACTTGAACCTGACGCCGGAAATGTTCGCCCGGAGGCAGATGCAGACGAGGCGCCTCGACACGGCGGACAAGGAGAAGACGATGCGGGCCATCATCGCCACCCTGCAGGATCTCGGCTTCATGCTCGACCGGGCCGACTCCACCCTCGGCGTCGTCACAGCCAGCAAGGCGCGGGCCGATTCCATGCAGATGCAGGTCTATGCCAGCCTGAGAATCACCGTGACGGTGCGGCCCCGGGGCGAGAGGCAACTCCTCGTGCGGGCCAGCGCGGAATACCAGCGGAGCCCCGTCACGGAGGCCAAGCCCTATCAGAACTTCTTCAACTCGCTGGAGAAGGCGATGTCCCTGGAAGCACACCAGGTCGATTCACCAAGGCTTACCGGGCAACAGGCTGATGGCTCTGCGTTCGCCTGTGAACAGGAAGCTTGCGAAGAGCGGAAGAGCAGAAGTGAGGAAGAGCGGACAAGAAGTTCTACCTTCCATTCCGCTCTTCACAACTTCCCAGCTTCCTGACTTCCGTCTTTTCCAGGCCCGTGACCAAAAAACGCAGAAGAGGGCAGAGCCGAATTCCGGCCCTGCCCTCTTTCTTATGCCTTGTCTTCCCTGGACCCTGTACCTTGGCGTCTGAACCTCGTCGTTTCTGCCCTGTCCCCTATCCCCTGTCGTTCGTACCCTGGACCCTGTCCTCTACTACGCCCCCTTTTTCTTTTTCCCGTTTTTGCCCTTCTGCAGCTTGGCCTTGAGCGAGGCGCCGATGAAGGCCGCAAAGAGCGGGTGCGGCCTGCGGGGCTTGGACTTGAACTCGGGGTGAAACTGGCAGCCCAAAAACCACGGGTGATCGGGAATCTCGACGATCTCGACCAGGCGCTTGTCCGGTGAGGTCCCCGTGATCTTCAGGCCCTTCTTGGTCAGCGCCTCCCGGAAGTCGTTGTTGAACTCGTAGCGGTGACGGTGCCGCTCGTCGATCTCGCGGTCGCAGTAGGCGCTGAAGGCGAAGGACCTGGGGTCCAGCACGCAGGGGTAGGCGCCCAGGCGCATGGAGCCCCCCTTTTCCGTCACCTGCCGCTGCTCGGGAAGGAAGTCGATGACGGGGTAGGGCGTGTCGGGGTCGAACTCGGTGCTGTTGGCCTTCTTCATCCCGGCGACGTTTCGGGCGAACTCGATGACGGCCACCTGCATGCCCAGGCAGATCCCGAAGTAGGGGACCCGGTTCGTCCGCGCGTACTGGATCGCCTGGATCTTGCCCTCGATCCCGCGGTTGCCGAACCCCCCGGGCACGAGGATCCCGTCGACGCCCTTGAACTTGTCGCCCACCCCCTCCTTCTCGATCTTCTCCGAGTCGGTGAAGACGAGCTGCACGCGGGCGTCGTTGGCGATCCCGCCGTGGGCGAGGGCCTCGTTGAGGCTCTTGTAGGAATCCACGAGGTTGACGTACTTGCCGACGACGGCGATCGTCACCTCGTGCTTCGGGTTCTTCATGCGGTTGACCATCTCCTCCCACTCGCCCAGGCGCGGCTGCCCCGTCCAGATGTTGAGGAGGTTGACGATCTTCTCGTCGACGCCCTGCTGGTGGAACATGAGGGGCACGTCGTAGATGTGCTCCACGTCCTTGGCCGTGAAGACGTCCTCCACCTCGACATTGCAGAACAGGGCCAGCTTGGCCTTGATGCCGTCGGCCAGGTAGTTCTCGGCGCGGCACAGCAGGATGTCGGGCTGGATGCCGATCTGCCGCAGGGCCGCGACACTGTGCTGGGAGGGCTTCGTCTTCACCTCGCCCGCCGTCTTCAGGAAGGGCACCCAGGTGAGGTGGATGAACACGGCGTTCTGCTTGCCCACGTCGAAGCGGAACTGCCGGGCCGCCTCGAGAAAGGGCAGTCCCTCGATGTCGCCCACGGTGCCGCCGATCTCGACGATGGCCACGTCGCAGCCCTCCGAGGCCCGGTGGATGTAGTCCTTGATCTCGTTGGTGATGTGGGGGATGACCTGCACGGTGCCGCCCAGGTAGTCGCCGCGGCGCTCCTTGGAGATCACGGAGTAGTATACCTGCCCCGTCGTGAGGTTGTTGAGCTTGCCGAGTTTCGAGCTGGTGAAGCGCTCGTAGTGGCCCAGGTCCAGGTCGGTCTCGGCCCCGTCATCGGTGACGAAGACCTCGCCGTGCTGGAAGGGGTTCATCGTGCCGGGATCGACGTTGATGTAGGGGTCGAGCTTCATGTTCGTCACGGTGAGGCCGCGGGCCTCGAGCAGGCACCCGATGGAGGCCGCCGCAAGCCCCTTGCCCAGGGAAGACAGAACACCGCCGGTGATGAAAATGTATTTCGTGCGCATGGCGCCACCTTCTCAGGTCTATCTGTGTCCGCTTCAGCGGACCCTGTCAAGTGATGAGTTTTGAATTTCGTATTGAAGGTTCGGATTCATTCTTTTCGCCTGCATCGATCCATCCTTATTCAACACTCAACTCTCATAACGCAGACCGCTGTGTCCTTCGGCGGTCCGTCACTCCCACTCGATCGTGCTGGGCGGCTTGGTGCTCACGTCGTAGACGACGCGGTTGACGCCCTTGACCTCGTTGACGATGCGGCTCGAGATCTTCTCGAGCACGTCGTGGGGGAACCTCACCCAGTCGGCCGTCATCCCGTCGGTGCTCGTGACGGCCCGCAGGGCGATCACGTTCTCGTAGGTCCGCCCGTCGCCCATGACCCCGACGGTCTTGACGGGCAGCAGCACCGCCAGCTCCTGCCAGACGTGGTTGAAGAGGCCGGCCTTCCAGACCTCCTCGCGCAGGATGGCGTCGGCGCGGCGCACGACGGCGAGCTTCTCCTTCGTGACGGGGCCGAGGATGCGCACCGCCAGCCCCGGACCCGGGAAGGGGTGACGCCCCACGAGGGACTCGGGCAGGCCCAGCTCGCGGCCCAGCTCCCGGACCTCGTCCTTGAAGAGAACCCGCAGCGGCTCGACGAGCGACATCTTGAGCCTCGCCGGCAGGCCGCCCACGTTGTGATGGCTCTTGATGACCACCGAGGGCCCGCCGAAGGAGGAGGTGCTCTCGATGACGTCGGGGTAGAGGGTCCCCTGGGCGAGATAACGGACGCGTCCCAGCTTTTTCGCCTCCTCCTCGAAGACGGCGATGAACTCACGGCCGATGATCTTGCGCTTGCGCTCGGGGTCGGCGACGCCGGCGAGCCTCTTGAGGAAGCGCTCGCCCGCCCGCACGAGACGGAAGTTCAGGTGGTACTGGTCCCGGAAGGTGGAGACGACCTCCTCCACCTCGTTTTCCCGCAGCAGGCCGTTGTCGACGAAGATGGAGACGAGCCGCTTCCCGATGGCCTTGTGGAGGAGCACGGCCAGCACCGACGAGTCCACGCCGCCCGAGAGGGCGCAGAGCACGCGCTCGTCGCCCACCTGCTCGCGGATGCGCCGGACGTTCTCCTCGATGAAGGAGCCCATGGTCCACGTGGGGCGGCAGCCGCAGATGCGGAACAGGAAGTTCTGGATGAGGGCGATGCCGTTGACCGTGTGGTGCACTTCGGGGTGGAACTGCACGCCGTAGAGCCTGCGCCCGGGGTTCTCCATGACGGCCACGGGGCAGTTGGCCGTCGTGCCGGTCACGCTGAACCCCTTCGGCAGCTTCGTGACCCGGTCGCCGTGGCTCATCCAGATCCGCTGGCGCCCCTCGAGGCCGGCGAACAGCAGGGACCGCTTCCCCCGGTCGTTGAGCTCGAGCTCGGCGGGCCCGTACTCGCGCAGCGGCGAGGCCGTGACCGTCCCGCCCAGCGTGTGCGCCATGAGCTGCACGCCGTAACAGATCCCGAGGACGGGGACGTCCATCTCGAAGATCCCCGCATCGCAGGTCGGGACGCCCCGGTCGAAGATGCTGGCGGGCCCCCCGGAGAGGATGATTCCTTCCACCGGCTTCGCTCTCAGCGTTTCAGGAGAGATGTCGTGGGGCAGGATCTCGCAGTAGACCCGGCACTCGCGGACGCGCCGGGCGATGAGCTGGTTGTACTGGGATCCGAAATCGAGAATGGCGATCATGGGGGATCTCTCCTTGCCGGGGTTCTGGGTCTTGCGGAGCCGGGGGCGATGCACTCGACGGGAGCACCGGGCGGACGCGCCCCGGGGGCGGGGAGCTTCGCCCTGCCCTTGTCCTTACCCGGCTCCCTCCTCTCCGGTCGTTCCGCCGAGTTCGCTGCGTACGATGTCGGCGATCCGGGTGCAGTACTTTTCCGTGACCTCGGCGGACGGCCCCTCCACCATCACCCGGCACATCTGCTGGGTTCCGGAGTAACGGACCAGGACGCGCCCCTCGTCGCCGAGCTCGCGCTCCGCCTGCCGGATGGCCTCCATGAGCCGGGGGACGGTCTCGATCGCGGGCTTGCGCTGCACGTCCACGTTGATCAGTTTCTGCGGGTAGATGTCCATCATGGCGGCCATCTCGGACAGGGGCTTCCCCTCCCGGACCATCGCGGCCACCAGCTGCATGGCGGCGATGATGCCGTCGCCCGTCGTGTGATGCTCCAGGAAGATCATGTGCCCCGCGTCCTCGCCGCCGATGACGGCCCCGAGGCGCAGCATGTCCTCCAGAACGTAACGGTCCCCCACCTGGGAGGCGTGGTGCCGGAATCCGTACTTCCGGCAGGCGACCCTCAGGCCCAGGTTGCTCATCACGGTGGTGACGAGGAGGTCGTTCTTCAACTTCCCTTCTTTCTTGAGCCGGTCGGCGCAAATGACGAGGACCTGGTCGCCCGTGATCTCCCTGCCCTTTTCATCGACGGCGATGAGGCGGTCTCCGTCCCCGTCAAAGGCCAGGCCGACGGCCGCCCCGGACTCCACCACCTTTTTCCGCAGGTCCGCCGTGTGCTGGGAGCCGCACCGGTCGTTGATGTTGATGCCGTTGGGCGTGTTGTGGATCACCTCCACGTCGGCGCCCAGCTCGATGAAGGCCTCGGGGGCGACCCGGTAGGCGGCGCCGTTGGCCGTGTCCATCACGATCTTCATCCCCTCCATGGAGAGCCGGCGCGGAAAGGTGTTTTTCAGGAACACGATGTAGCGGCCGTGGACGTCGTCGATGCGAAAGGCCTTCCCCATGCCCTTCGCCGTGGGCAGCAGGTCGGTGAGCTTCTTGTTGAGGATGAGCTCTTCGATGTGCTCCTCCTCGGCGTCGGTCAGCTTGTACCCGTTGCCCCCGAAGATCTTCAGGCCGTTGTCCTGGAAGGGGTTGTGGGATGCGGAGATCACGACGCCGGCATCGGCGCGCATGCTCTGGGTGATGAAGGCGATCCCGGGGGTCGGCAGCACGCCCACCAGGTACGGGTGCCCGCCCATGGAGGTGATTCCCGCCTCGAGGGAGCTTTCCAGCATGTACCCGGAAATCCGGGTGTCCTTGCCGATGATCACCCGGGCGCGGTGCCCGTCCTTCTTGAACACGTGCGCCACGGCCTGACCGACCGCGAAGGCGGTCTCCGCGTTCATGGGATACCGGTTCGCCTCTCCCCGGATCCCGTCTGTCCCGAACAGCTTACCCATCCGCAATCTCGTTCGTCCTGTGATTCATGCCGGATCGTTGAACAACCCCAGGGACGGCACCGCCGCGGCGGCCCCTGCGCAGAGGTCATCGACCAGGCGGCCGAGCCATCGAACGCCTATTGAAGAGACCTCCGCCGGGAGGCCCTGGATCGCCGCGATGTAATTCGAGCGGTCCCGGCCCGCCGCGCGCTGAAAGGCCTCGAGGAATGCCTCTCGGGATCGTTCCGTCTCGTCGCCCGGCACCGGCTCCCGGAGGGCGGCCTCGACGGCCTCGAAGCGCGCATGGAATTCCCGCCTGGCTCGGGCCGCTTTCGCGGGCCGGCCCGAGGTGACGGCGGAGGCGGCCTTTTCCGCCATGGCCTCGAGCCGCTCGAGGCGCTCCGTTCGGGCCGCGGCCAGCTGCTCCATGACGCCGGCATAGAGGAGCGCGCCGAATTCCTGAGCCTCCAGGAAGGGCTTCCGCACGTCGCGGTACCACGCCTCCAGGGCCGCCAGATTGGCCAGGTAGAGCAGGTTGTTCTCCACGATGCGCCCGAAGCGGGGGTATGCCCCCGGCACGAAATCTCTCTCGCCCGCGGCGGCGTCGGCCTCGCGGATCAGCCGGTTGCCTTCCGGGTGATCGTGTCTCAGCACGCATCCGGCCGCCACGACATTGCCGTATCCCAGCCGCAACGGGCCGACGAGGCCCCCCTGGCCGCCCAGAAAAATCGGGGGCTGGTTCAGCATGACGCCCCGCGGCACGTCGCCGATCAGGGAGGGCGTCGCCTTGTCGGCGTCGGGCGTGAAGTTGAAGTGGATGTAGGAGCTGCCGACCTCGCTGTGATTCCGGCGGCTCGTGCCCCCCGCCATCAGGCAGTCGCAGAAGTTGATCAGGCTCCCCAGCGTCACGAACGGGAACAGGATGGTCTGCTTCAGGCCGACGCAGTGGGCGCCCCCGGCTTCCTCTTCGAGGATGGAGCCTTCGCGGACGTGGGCGCCCAGGCCCATGCTGGCCTTTCCCAGGAAGACGGACCGGCTGAAGAAACCGCCCTTGAGCTCCACGCCGGTCCCGAGCCGGCAGTTCTCGACGGTCGCCGGGCCCTCGTAGCCGATCCTGCAGCCCGCCGAGATCACCGTCTTCTCCCCGTAGATCCTGCAGCCCGGGTAGAGGGTGACGCCCCGTGCGGAGATCCGGTCGATCGGGACGTCATCCCCGATGTCCAGGGTCAGCGGGTTGGGGATGTCCACCCCCTTTTTCAGCAGTTGAGCGATCTTCGCTTCAGCTCTCGGCTTCAATGCCACCGGACCTCCCGGTCGCGCCCTGCCGGCGGACGCAACGGTTTCATCATCTGCGATCGGAACCATGAAGGTCAACGGGTTTTTCGTTTCCGCAAGGCCGGCCGGGGAAATGGTTCTTCATCCACTCAGTGTCAACCGAATCCGCTCGACGATGGTTTCAACGGATTCGCCGAAGAGGGATTCCAGGGAAAGGGGCTCGAGATACCGGTCGTCCCAGGGGAGGTTGTACTCGTTGATCAGGTTGCGGATGTCGCGGTATCGGTCGCCCAGGACCTCCGCCTTGTCTTCGGGCGACAGGGCCGGGTGGAATTCCACGTGGGCCAGCAGCAGCCCTCTGACGCCCGCGGCCCCCTTGAGCAGGGGGACGATGACGAGCGGACTGCCGTCCACCCGCCCGCGTCCCACGTAGAGCTCCCCCGTCCGGACGAGCGTGCGCTTCGTGCCGATGAGGCTCTTCGACGTCTCGGTGCGGGAAACCATCCCGACGGATATCCCCCCCCGGTTCACGACGGAGATCGTCGTGTCGTCGGTGGGATGCCCCTCCGCGTCGAGGTTGTCGATCTCGTAGAGGGTGTACCCCCGGACACCGGCGACGGCCTTCTGGATGCGGTCCAGGGCCAGGAGGTTGTCGGCCTTCAGGTTCTTGGCGGTGATCTTGAGGCCGGCCAGCAGGTCGAACAGCACGCCCCGGGGCATCTCCTCCTTGCGGCTCGTGCCGACGGTCACCGTCTTGGCCTGGTGGCGGATGGCGTCGATGGGCCGCGAGAGCTCGTCGATGGCATGCCCGAAGGCGACGTTCAGGAGGTCGATGGGCGAGCCGTTCCCGTCTTCCTCGCCGAAGTCCGCCCAGAAGTCTTCCAGGGGGAGCTTGCCGGCCGCGTATTTCGTCAGCAGCGAGATGTCCGTCATCGTGCGGGCGCTCAGCAGGCTGAAGCTGCCGCGGTTCTTGCGTTCGGTGAACTGCTGCGAGAACTCCTTGAGGACCCGGTGGAGGTTGCGGTCGAGGAGCCGCTGGTAGAGGGTGTAGTGCTTCCGGTCCTGCTCGACGACGGCGAGGCTCAGCTCGTTGCGGAAGCCGCGGAAGAAGGCCGCATCGTCGTCGATCGCGGAGGCGGCGTAGTATCCCCAGAGGTGCCCGGCCAGCGTGTTCAGGATGACCGGCAGCGGCATGGGCGCCCTCGGGACGCGGATCACGGAGTCGGCGATGCGGTCGAAGCGCGTCTCTCCCTCCTCGGCGAAGACGACGACGGAGGCCTTGTGGGCCTTGAAGATGGCCGTGTCCTTGACCACGTCGCCCGCCACGGTCTCGGGGTTGCCGGCGGCGCAGACGAGGATGAGGGGCTCCGAGGAGAGGTCGATGTGCTTCTTGTCCTCGATGACGTCCGACGAGATCGTCTTGTAGCACAGCTCCGAGAGCTTGATCCGGATCTCGTCGGCCGAGACCTTGTTGGGGCCGCTTCCCACGACGGCCCAGTATTTCTTCTGCCGGGCCGTCTGTTCGGCCGAGCGGCGGATCTCGTCCCTCTTCTCCAGCACCTGTCGCATGAGGCCGGGGGTCGTCTCGAGGGTCGCAAGCTCCCCGGCGATGAACTCGTCGGACCGGGTCTTCAGGATCTGGGCGAAGGCCAGCGCCAGCACGTACCCCGCCACGATCTGCGAGTAAAATGCCTTCGTGGAGGCCACGGACATCTCGATGTCGCGGCCGTCGCTCGTGTAGAAGACGCCGTGGGACTTCGTCGTGATGTCGGACTGGCGGCGGTTGACGATGGAGAGGATCGTGGCGCCCCGCTCGGCGGCCATGGCCACGGCGCGGTTCGTGTCCGTCGTCGTGCCCGACTGGGTCACGGCGATGACGAGCGTGTCCGAAAGGTCCTCGCAGAGGAAGAACCCGCTCATCTCCGTGGCCTTCTTCGCCAGGATGTTGACGGACGCGCCCTTGAGGTACAGGGCGAGGCCGTCGGCGATGGCCTGGCCGGCCACGGCGGCCGTGCCCTGGCCGATGACGAAGACCTGGCGGATCCTTTTCGACTTGAGGTTCTTCACGAAGCTCTCCGGCAGGATGTCCCGGCCGAGGTTGAAGCGGACCCTCTTCTTGCCGTCCTTCTTCGGCTCGATGCGGTACTTTCCGCGCAGGGTCTTGCGGACCGACTGGGCCGATTCGGTGATCTCCTTGAGGAAGAAATGGGGGAAGGGCCCCCGGTCGATGTCGCGGGTGGTGATCTCGGCCTTCTGGATCATGGACTCCGTGAGCCTCACGGGGTGCCCGTCGTAGGTGAGGGCCCGGATGCCCTCGAGCCCTCCGGCCGAGTGCTGGTCGAGCACGAAGATCTGGCCGGAGGAGTCGGGGTTGTCGGGGTCGCGGGGTTTCTCGCCGTCCATCTTGATGAAGCGCGACGTTCCCTCCACGATGCCGTAGAGCTCGGAGGCGAAGAGGTACTGGTCCTCGCGCAGGCCCACGAAGATCGCCTGACCGCTCCCCTTGAGGGCGAGGAAGATCTTTCCCGGCTCCAGATTGCTCACCAGCGCGATGGCGTGGGAGCCCTCGAAGTCGTTTGCGGCCAGCCGGAAGGCCTCCTCGAGGGTCGCTCCGGCCTTGAGATGGCGCTCGACCTGCAGGGGGATGATCTTCGTGTCCGAGGTGACTTCGGGGTCGATCGCATAGCCGTAGGCCGACTCGAGCAGGGACCGCAGCATCGGGTAGTTGTCGATGTCGCCGTTGAGGACCACGCTCAGCGTCCAGCAGCCCGGCCCGTAGGCGGGGTAGAACTTCGTCCCCGGGGGACTCCCGTCGGCGAGTTTCTCCGCGATCGGTTCGGGGATCGAGCAGAGGCCCGCCGGGGGGATCTGCCCGTCGGAGCCCGGTGCGCAGAGGCTGTAGCCGCTGATGGGGTGGCAGTTCGCCTCGGTGATGGAGCCCACGGAGGCCCAGCGCGTGTGGGCGAAGACCGACTCCGAAATCGCGGCCTCCCGGGCGAAGGCATGGAAAACCCGGTCCGCCCGGATCGCCTCGCGGAGCCTGCAGACGTTCTCGCCGAGCTTGCCGATGATGGAGGCCGTCTTGTAGACGAAGGAGAGCCAGATGCCCCCGTCGGCGTGGACGTGGTCGGCCACGAGGATGGTCCCGTTCATCAGATCGCGTTCGACGGAGCGCCGCCGGAACTCGTCGTGAAGCCCCTGTCGCCGGATCTCCTCGATGATCCGGCCCAGGGTTTCGCGGTCTCTGATCGTGAGCGAGACCTGGAGGCCCGCCGAGTCCCGCCCCCTGACCTCCAGCCGGTCGATGGCGTTGAGCAGGACATTGACCCGGGCGAATTTGACGAAGCTCTCGGGGGTGATTTCTTCGACGCGCTCGGCGGCGGCCAGGTGCAGGATCTTCTCGATGTTGGCGAGCAGGTCCTTTTCGAGGCCCCAGAGAATGTCTTTCAGGAGGATCAGGCGGCTCGTGATGGTCTCCATCTGCGCCGTCGTGAAGCGTCCGGCTTCGGCCTCCAGCAGGCTTTCCTCCGCGGCGAGGAATGCCGCCGTCTCCGAGACGAGGGCGCGAAGCGCCGAGGTCTTGCCGGGATCGAAAAAGAGCGTCCGGAAAGGGGTCTCCTGTTTCAACAGCAGCAGGTCCCGCTCGGCTTCCCGCAGGGGGGACTCGCCGGAGAGATAGCCCTCGGGGCGGGTCCTGCCGGCGATCACCTGCGACAGGGGAGCCCGGCGGATCTCGGCGAAACACCGCGCGAGATTCGAGCCGGCGTCGACGGCGGCCGGCGCAGGGGCGCCCTTGACGGCGAGGATGCCCGCGATGCCGCAGCACAGCCGCGTCTCGTCCGCCGGGAAGAGGATGATCGAGTGCGGGGGCGCCTTTCGGGGCGAGCGGCCGACACAGAGATGCCACCGCGCGAGAGGGGAAAGGAGCGTCTTCAAGAGGGTTCGTACGGTCATCGTTTCCTGTCGGATCCCGTCCGCCTCGGGGGATGCCCCTTCGGCGGCAGCCTCGGGCGCACCCTCAGCGGGTGCGCTCAATCCCTGAAATCCTTCAATTATCGTGCCTTGCGGTCGAGCATCCGCAAAAAAAGCTCGTGGATCCGGGTGTCGCCCGTCAATTCGGGGTGGAAGGTCGCCACCAGGATGTTCTTCTGCCGGGCCAGCACGACCTGGCCCCGGTAACGCGCCAGCGGCTCCACCCCGGGCCCCGTGCTCAGGATCTGCGGGGCGCGGATGAACACGGCGTGAAAGGGCTCGGGCCCGAGGGCATCGCCGGATATGTCCGCCTCCCGGCTGTCGACCTGGCGGCCGTAGGCGTTTCGTTCCACGTCGATGTCGATCAGGTTCAGCAGCTCCTGCCTGCGGCCGCTGAGACGGTCGGCCATGACGATGAGGCCGGCGCAGGTGCCGAACACGGGTTTCCCCGATGCCGCGAATTCCCGGATGGGGCCGACCAGCCCGTACTCGGCCATCAGCTTGCGCATCGTCGTGCTCTCGCCGCCCGGGAGGATCAGCCCGTCGACCTCGTCGAGACCGGCGGGCAGGCGGATCTCGACGGCCTCGACGCCCAGAGCCCGCAGCATCCGGACATGTTCGCGGAAAGCCCCTTGCAGGGCGAGCACGCCGACCTTCATGGGGCGGTTCCCTCTTGGCGCGGGCCGCCGCCCGCCGGGGGGACACCCCCGGCGCCGGTGGGCCCGGCTTTCTGGTCGGATGCAGAGGGGCAGAGAGAACGCGGAGTGCTGATCGTGTGGACGGATGGCATGGGACCCGACGATTCCTATTTCGATTTCTTGCAGGGGACGCCCAGCGCGGCCATCTTCTTCTGGAAGGTGTTGCGGTTGATCCCCAAAAACGAAGCGGCCGCGGACTTGACATGGTTGTTGCGCTGCAGGGCGATCCGGATCAGGCCGCGCTCCACCAGGGCGAGGACCTCTTCGTACACCTGGCTCTTGGCGCCCTGGCCGGCCGACAGGACGATGATCAGCTCCTCGAGCTTCTTCTCGAAGATCTCGTCGATGCCGGGAAGCGTCGATGCCGTCCTGCGGGTGGGCGGGGCCTTGGTGACTTTCATGTCCTCTCCTCTGCTGCGCGGTGCGGGTTGCACGGGGGCCGACACGGCTTCAGGCTGCGATCTTCATGGCCGCGACGACCAGCAGCAGCACCGCTGCAAGCCAGGCTGCAAATCGATTCGCGCGGTTCTCGCCGGCGGCCTCGAGGATCTCCCGCGCGCCTTCCTCGACCCGTTGGGCTTCCACGTGGGCCAGCACGTCGCGGACGAGGTCCCCGAACCGGCCGTAGGCGTTGGACAGGACGTGGAAGCCTTTCGTGGTGGTCAGCACCAGGTAGACCTTCCTGCGCACCGCCAGGGCGCCCACGTGGGTGATGTCCGCCCATTGCAACGAGCGCTGCTTGAAGAATTTCGACAGCACGAGCCCCGCGTCACCCACGGCGACCCGGCGCAGGGACGCCTCCACGGCGATGACGGCCATCGGGACGAGCGCCGCCGCCAGCAGCACCCTCTCGGCCGCCGTCGAGGGCCGGACGGCCGTCAGGGCGAGCACCGTCAGCAAAAGCACGGCATTCAGGGCCAGCGGCAGGACGAGCGCCCTGTTGATGGTGTAGATGCGGGTTGACATGGGTTCCAACGACGGGGGTGTTTCCGTCAATCCTTTCGCCGGAAGGTTCCGCTCTTGCCGCCCCGCTTGAGCACGAGCCGGATGTCCGAAAGGGTCATGGCCCGGTCCGCGGCCTTGCACATGTCGTAGATGGTGAGCGCCGCGGCGCTCACGGCCGTGAGGGCCTCCATTTCCACGCCCGTGCGGCCCCTTGTCCGGACCGAGGCCTCGATCTCGATTTCACCCCGGCCGGCATCGGGGCGAAAGCTCACGTCGACGGCCGTGATCTCGAGCGGGTGGCACAGGGGGATGAGATCACTGGTCTTCTTGGCCGCCATGACGCCGGCGATCTTCGCGACGGCCAGCACGTCGCCCTTCGCGATCGTCTGGCTCTCGATGGCCCGGGCCGTCTGAGGCTTCATGAGGACTTTGCCCCGGGCCACGGCCTCGCGGAGGGTCGTGCGCTTCTCCGAGACGTCGACCATCCGGGCCTTGCCTTTTTCGTCGAGGTGCGTGAACTGCGGCATGCTCCACCGGCGACGGCTGGATTGCCCGCCGAAAAAATAATGGCGTAAGCTAGCATAGAAGAAAAGGCCCGTCAAGGCGCTTGCCGCAGGGCCGCAGCGGCACGGGAAGGGGACGCAACCACTCGGGATGATTGGATAATTTTTGAGCCCGCGCCGTTACAGTTCGGGAACGCACCGCCTGCGCTGCATCGCCGGCTATCCGAGCGAAACGATCCTCGAGCGGATCGGCTTGCCGTAAAACGTGCGGGCCAGGCGGTCGAACCGCTCGGTGCGGTCCGTCGTGATGAACTCCTGCGTGCCGCCCCTCGAGAGCCTGCGCTCCATCTCGGGGTGGCGCCGCAGGTAGTCGGCGAGCTTTTCGGCGACGATGGGGCCCTGCTCGAGCAGTTCCACGTGCGCCGGCAGGTGGCGCCGGATCGTGTCGAGGAGGATCGGGTAGTGGGTGCAGGCCAGCAGCAGCGCGTCGATCGAGCCCGCCTCGGCCATGAGCTCCCCGAGGTATCTTTGCACGATCATTTCCGCCCCCTCCCAGTCCTGCTCCCCCGCCTCGATGATGGGCACGAGCAGCGGGCAGGCCTTCTGAAAGACCCGGATCGAGGGGTCCAGCTTGCCGATCTCCCGGAGATAGGCCCCCGAGTCGACAACCCCCTCCGTGGCCAGCAGGCCGACCCTGCGGAAGGTGGTTCTCCCGGCCACTTCCTCCGCCAGGGGCCGCACGACCCCCAGCACGCGGCGGTCGGGGAAGGCGCCGGGCAGGTGTTCCTGCTGGATGCGCCTCAGGGCCTTGGCCGAGGCGGTGTTGCAGGCGATGATGATGAGGGGGCAGCCGAGCCGGAAAAGGTACTCCACGGCCTCCAGGGTGAACCGGTAGACCACGCTCTGGGAGCGGCTGCCGTAGGGGGCGCGGGCATTGTCGCCCAGGTAGACGTAGTCGTACTGCGGCAGGGCCTCGACGACGCGCTTGAGCACCGTGAGCCCCCCGAAACCGGAGTCGAAGAATCCAATCATCTCTTCAGCTGGGCAACAGGTATCAGGTGACAGGCAACAGGCGGAAGACGATCCGCTTGCCCCGGCTGGTCTGCTCACACATCAGGATCGCCCCCATTGTGTCTTTTCTCTCACCTGTCTCCTGTGACCGGACACCTTGACCTGTTCTGGTTTCGATAACTTCCCGTGCGTTATCGAGGCGCTCTTCATACATCAGGCCTCGAGAAAACGGAAGCCGAAAGTGCTTGCAAATTTCAAATCGTGTTATAATATGCGCAACCAAGTGGAACATAAGGAAAATTGATCGCTTCCGGGTTGTCCGTCTTGATCGTCAAGGTCCTGAGCAGCACTGTGGTCGGTATCGACTCGTTTCCCGTCGACGTGGAAGTGGACATCTCGACGGGCCTTCCCCAGTTCTCGACGGTGGGCCTTCCCGATGCGGCCGTCAAGGAGAGCAGGGACCGCATCAAGGCGGCCATGAAGAACTCCGGGTACCGCTTCCCCGAGAACCGGGTGACCGTGAATCTCGCCCCGGCGGACATCCGGAAGGAAGGAACCGGGTTCGACCTGCCCATCGCCCTGGGGATCCTGGCGGCCGAGGGCCTCGTCGGGCGCGACCGGCTGAGGGACTACGTGGTCATGGGCGAGCTTTCCCTCGACGGCCGGGTGAAGGGCGTGCAGGGGGTGTTGCCCTCGGCCTTCATGGCCCGCGCGCACCGCGTCAAGGGCCTCGTCGTTCCCGCGGAAAACGCGGGCGAGGCGGCCCTCGTCCAGGGGCTCGAGGTCATCCCCGTGGCGTACCTGAGCGACCTGGCGGACTTCCTCAACGGTGCGAAGGACATCCCCGCCGTGGCCTGCAGGGCCGAGGCGGCCTGTGCTTCGGCGGTCAGCTACCCCGTCGACTTCGGCGAGATCCAGGGCCAGGAACAGGCCCGACGCGCCATGGAGGTCTCCGCGGCCGGCGGCCACAACATCCTGATGACGGGGCCCCCGGGGTCGGGCAAGACGATGCTCGCGCAGCGGATCCCGACGATCCTGCCCGAGCTCTCCTTCGAGGAGGCCCTCGAGACGACGAGGATCTACTCCGTGGCGGGGCTTCTCGACCGGCGCGAGGCGATCGTGGCGGCGAGGCCCTTCCGGGCGCCGCACCACACGATCTCCGACGCGGGGCTCGTGGGGGGCGGCCACATGCCGAAGCCGGGGGAGATCAGCCTGGCGCACAACGGGGTGCTGTTCCTTGACGAGCTGCCCGAGTTCAGGCGCAACGTCCTCGAGGTGCTCCGGCAGCCCCTCGAAGACGGGCAGGTGACGATCACGCGCTCGGCGGTCACGGCGACCTACCCGGCGAAGTTCATGCTCGTGGCGGCCATGAACCCCTGCCCCTGCGGGTACCTGGCCGATGCGCGGAGGAGCTGCCGCTGCAGCGCCCAGCAGATCCGGCAGTACCGCGCCAGGGTGTCGGGGCCCCTGCTGGACCGGATCGACATCCACGTGGAGGTGCCGTCGCTTCCCTACCGGGAGCTGGCGGCGACCGGGCGCGCGGAATCGTCGGCGGCCGTGCGCCGGCGGGTGCAGAAGGCCCGTGAGATCCAGCAGCAGCGGTTCGACGGCGGCCCCAACCGGCTCAACGCGCGGATGTCGGGACGGCAGATCCGCGAGTACTGCCTGCTGGACGAGGAGTCGCAGAGGCTCATGGAGATGGCCGTGGAGCGGCTGGGGCTCTCGGCGCGGGCCTACACGCGCGTGCTCAAGGTGGCGCGGACCATCGCCGACCTCGACGGCGAGGCCGACATCGGCCCGCAGCACGTCAGCGAGGCGATCCAGTACAGGGCGTTGGACCGCTCCGCAGTGTGACGGACTGTCGACCGGGGGCGCATCCCGCTGACGGAGAAGGGAAGCAGGTGAGAGGGCGCCTTGCATCCGGGAAGGTTTGAACAGTCTTTGGGAAACTGCACGGTCTGCACAGACGATAATCGTGATTCGAGAAAAACCGTCGTCTCCCGATAAAGAAGGGGGCACGCTGATCAAGGAGGAACAGAGTTACATGGAAAAGTTTGGAACCCTAACCGTGAAAGCCGGCCTGGCCGAGATGCTCAAGGGCGGCGTGATCATGGACGTGACCACGGCGGACCAGGCGAAGATCGCCGAGGACGCCGGCGCCGTCTCCGTCATGGCCCTGGAGCGGGTGCCCGCCGACATCCGGGCCGAGGGCGGCGTGGCCCGCATGACCGACCCCGCGATCATCGAGGGCATCATGAAGGCCGTCACGATCCCCGTCATGGCCAAGTGCCGCATCGGCCACTTCGTGGAGGCCCAGATCCTGGAGGCCCTCGGCATCGACTACATCGACGAGAGCGAGGTGCTCACGCCGGCTGACGAGAAGCACCACATCAACAAGTGGAACTTCAAGGTCCCCTTCGTCTGCGGCGCCACGAACCTGGGCGAGGCCCTGCGGCGTCTCGGCGAGGGGGCCGCCATGATCCGGACCAAGGGCGAGGCCGGCACGGGCAACGTGATCGAGGCCGTCCGGCACATGCGGACGATCCACGACGAGATCGCCCGGCTCTCCGTGCTGCCCGAGGAGGAGCTCATGACGGAGGCCAAGAACCTCGGGGCGCCCTATGAGCTCGTGCGGCTCGTTGCGAAGGACCGCAAGCTCCCCGTGGTGAACTTCTCGGCGGGCGGGATCGCCACCCCGGCCGATGCGGCCCTGATGATGCAGCTCGGCGCCGACGGCGTCTTCGTGGGCTCCGGGATCTTCAAGTCCAAGGACCCGGCCAGGCGCGCCGCAGCCATCGTCAAGGCCGTGACGCACTACAAGAACCCCGAGATCCTGGCCGAGGTGTCCAAATCGCTGGGCGAGCCCATGAAGGGCCTGGAGATCTCGAAGATCGGCAAGGACAACCTGCTGCAGTACCGCGGGAATTGACGGGGGCATCCCGCTGACAGAGAAGGCAAGAAGGCGAGAGGGTAAGAACGTTGGATGAGTCGGTGGCGGGATTCCTGCTTCCCGCTTCGCCAACCTTCTCACCTTCAAACCCTCTTACTCTCTGCATGAGAGGGTGCCTTGCGTCCGGGCATTCTCGATCAGCCCGGAAGAAATCACCGGGGCGGTCTTGACTAACAGGGCACAAAGGCGTATGGCAGAGGACATCGCGCCTGTTGCAGGTTTGGTACTTCGGGGGGAGGAACATTCCAGGAAAGAGGAGGACGCATCGAGAGCCATGGAAATCAAAGTCACGAGGGTTCCCGCGGACAGGATGAAACCGAAGCCGACGGACGAGTCGAAGCTGGGGTTCGGGCAGCTGTTCACCGATCATTTCTTCACGATGCAGTACAGGACGGGCCGGGGCTGGTTCGACCCGCAGATCGAGCCGTACCGTGCCCTTCAGCTGGACCCGGCGGCCATGAGCCTCCACTACGGTCAGCTGATCTTCGAGGGCCTGAAGGCCTACCGCGGCGCCGACGGGTCCGTGTACCTGTTCCGACCCTGGGAGAACATCCGGCGGATGAACGCGTCGGCCGTCAGGCTCTGCATGCCCGCCCTCGACGAGACGCTCGCCCTCGAGGCGCTCAAGCAGCTCGTCGTCCTGGAAAAGGACTGGATCCCCAGGGGACTGGGGACCTCCATGTACATCCGCCCGACGATGCTTGCCACGGAGCCGGCCCTCGGCGTGCGCCCGGCCAACGAGTACCTCTACTTCGTCATCGTGGGGCCCGTGGGTGCCTACTACCCGCAGGGCTTCAGCCCCACGAAGATCTGGGTCGAGGAGGAATACGTGCGCGCCGTGCGGGGGGGCATCGGCTACTGCAAGGCGGCCGGCAACTACGCGGCAAGCCTCATGGCCAGCCAGAAGGCGGCCGCCCAGGGCTACACCCAGGTGCTGTGGCTCGATGCCGTCGAGCGCAAGTACGTCGAGGAGGTGGGCACGAGCAACATCTTCTTCGTCATCGGCGACGAGCTCATCACCCCGCCGCTCGGGGGAAGCATCCTGCCGGGCATCACGCGGGACTCGGTCATCCAGATTGCGAAGCGAAACGGCATGAAGGTCACCGAGCGGCCGCTCTCGATCGACGAGATCCTGGAAGCCGGGGCCAAGGGCACCCTCCAGGAGTGCTTCGCCTCCGGCACGGCGGCCATCGTCTCCCCCGTGGGCCAGATCTTCTGCCGGGGCAAGGAGCTGCTGATCCATGGCGGCAAGACGGGGCCCGTGACGGAGAGGTTCTACAACCAGATCCTCGAGATCCAGTACGGCATGGCCGAGGATCCATTCGGGTGGAGGCTGAAAATCGCGTGATCAGAAGCCCGCGGGGAGGGGGCATTCCGCCGGGCCCCTCCCTTGCGGTTTTCCTTCGGGGCGGCATGTCAAAGCCTTTCCCCTGGCAGTTCCCAGGGCCGCTGTGCCATGAAAGACCGATTAGTCGGGGACGGCACGGATGGGTGATCCGAACATCCACAACGGTGTGGACAGATATGTGGACAAAGCTGTTGAAGGAAGAGTTAACTTCAAGAATCACGGCGTTTTTTACCAAATTGCCCAGGGAATGAGCACATAAAAATATCAATGATTTCAATTCATTGGATATTTTTTCGTCCTTTCCGGCCTTTGACGGCCCTCTCCGCGCGGACTTGTTCACATTGAAAAATCATGCCACTTTCCCCGTCGTGAAATCACCTTCCCCCCCTGAAGTGGAGCGGACCATGAAAAACCCCTTTTCAGCCCTTGTTTTTTTGCTGATCATTTTTTTTTCGGCCCCTGCATGGGGGGATGAGGCCCTGAGCCTCGACGACGTGATCCGCAAGATCCAGGACACCTACGAGCGGACCGGCCAGGTGAAGGCCCGGTTCACCCAGACGGTGACCCTGAAGGCCATGAAGAAGACGGAGCGCGAGGAAGGGGTCTTTTACTTCAAGAAGCCCAGGCGCATGCGATGGGTGTACACGAAGCCCGCCGCGAAGGAGCTCGTGATCAACCCGGAGAAGGCCTGGCTCTATGTCCCCGCCGACAGGATGGCCTACGTGCAGGACGCCGAGGGCATCTTCAGGTCCACCGTGAGCGTGCGGTTCCTCGCCGGGATCGGCAAGCTCAAGGACGACTTCAGGATTTCCTTTGCCCCGGGGAAGGAAGCCGGCAAATCGGGGAGCTACGTGCTCGATCTGGTGCCCGTGAAACCGGAGGAGGGAGTGCGGAAACTCCAGATCGCCGTGAGCCGCGAGACGTTCCAGATCGTCAGGGTCGTGCTCTTCGACCCCTACGGCAACGTGACGACCCTTGCCTTTTCGGCCGTCGAGCTCGACCGCGACCTGCCCGACAGCCTCTTCACCTTCAAGCCCCCCGCCGGGGTGGAGGTGATCAAGAGATAGGCATAAGGCACCAGGCATCAGGCATCAGGAGTGAAAAAAGAGGATCGGAACTCAAGCCCCGCTCCTCTCTCCTGTTGCAGTCATTCCTCCCTGATGCGGAATCTTCTTGTTCCTTTGAGACCCAATGCCTGATGCCTTTCTTTACACAATCTTCCCCGCCTTGAAAGCCTTCTCGAAAGCCCGGACCAGCACGGGGTCGAACTGGCTGCCGGAGCACTTCAGGATCTCGTCGTAGGCGACTTGGGCCGCAAGCCCCTTTCGGTAGGGACGGTCCGATGTCATGGCGTCATAGGTGTCGGCGATGGCCAGCAGCCTGCCCTGGATGGCGATCTCCTCGCCCCTGAGCCCGGCGGGATAGCCCCGCCCGTCGTAGCGCTCGTGGTGCTGGGCGATGTAGGGCATCAGCGGCTCGAGGAAGGCGATGCCGCCGATGATCTGGGCGCCGATCGACGGGTGAGTCTTCATGACGGCGAATTCCTCGTCGGTGAGCCGGCCGGGCTTGTTGAGGATGGTGTCGCTGATGCCCACCTTGCCGAGGTCGTGCAGCACACCGCCCCAGTCGATCATCTCGAGATCCCGTCGGCCCCAGCCCATCTCCGCGGCGATGATCTTGGAGATGGCGGCCACGCGGTTGGAGTGGCCCCGGGTGTAGGCGTCCCGCGCCTCGACGGAGTTGGCCACGGCGCGGATCGTGTCGAAGTAGCTCTTCTTGAGGTCCGCGAAGAGGTAGGCGTTTTCGAGGGACAGCGAAAAGAAGCCCGACAGGATGTAGAGGAGCTTGAGCGTCTGCTGCCGGATGAAGTCCTCGTCCTGCTCGAAGACGATGGTGGCCGCCCCCAGCGTGCGCTCCTTGTTCGACAGCGGCGCGATCATGACGCTGAGCTTCCGGCTGTCCGCCTTTCCGAAGACCTCCGCGGGGACGCAGGCCGGCGTTCCGCTGCTGATGATCCATCCGAAGGTGCCCGACAGAATCTGGGCGTCGATCTCCTTTTCCATCAGCGGGGCGACGCGATCCGGGATGGAGATCTCGTGGCGGAACTCGAACCCGTTCTCGTCCACGAGGAAGACGGAGCAGGCCTCCGTCTTGACGAGCTCCTGGAACTTGGCGATGCCCGACTGGAGGATTTCCGGGATGTCGTGCGACAGGATCATGTCGGAGCGGAAGTCGGAGAGGCGCTCGAGCTTGTCCTGGATCGCCACGAGGGCGCGGTTCTGCTCGTCGAGGTACTGGATCCTCTTCTGCATCGTCCGGTGGTCGCCGCTGTCGACGGCCATCTCGCCGAGTTCCTGCATGATCTCCCCGCGCGCCGCTACATTTCCAGGATTTCCGTGTTTTCCCGGTAGAGTTTCAAGGTCTTGTCCATGACGAGCTCGAGGCTGCTGAGGCTCAGCCCCAGGAGATCCCATGCCCCGGGGTTCACGGCCGCGAGCTTCCTCTCGCCGCCCGATCCGAGCCCGAGGGCCATGCACAGGATGTTGCCGATGTGCACGGCGGCGATGTCCTTGCGGGCGGGGACGGCCCCGTCGGCCAGGTGATGGGCGCCGATCATCTGGGCCGTCTCGGCCGGGAAGCGCCACTGGACGGCCAGCGCGCTTCCCACCTGGCAGTGGTCGTAGCCGAAGACCTTGCGCTCGGCCTCGACCATCGGCAAGCCCGTAGCCTGGACGTCGTTGACGACGACGCTGTACTTCTCCGGGTAGTGGACGGCGGTGACGAGCTTGCCGATGTCGTGCAGCAGCCCCCCCGTGAACACCTCGTCGGGGTTGCGCAGGTCCGCCGCCTCGGCCAGCACCCGCGCCGCCACGGCGCAGCCGATGCAGTGTTTCCAGAAATTCTTCTTGTCGAAGGCCCCTCCCGTGTCCATGCCCCGGAACATGTCGAAGACGGAGGTGGCGAAGACGAGGTTCTTGATCGTGTTGAACCCGAGGATGACGATGGCGCGCTGGAGGCTGCCGATACGCTGGGGGAAGCCGTAGAAGGCCGAGTTGACGAACTTCAGAACCTTGGCGGCGATGACCTGGTCCTCGGAGATGATGTTGCTGACGGCGGCGATCGTCGCGTCGGGGGACTGCAGCAGCTTGCCGAGCTTGGAGTAGATGACCGGCAGCGTGGGGATCCTGTCGAGGGAACTGACGATCCGTTCGATATCCTTGGCGTTCATGGTCTCTCGGTTCTCTGCGATGGCGGTTTCCGCGGGCCGGCGTCTCTACGACTCCAGGGCCTGCCGGATCTTCATCTTCTTGGAGATGCGGTAGATCTCCGACATCAGCTCGTTGCCCTCGAGGGGCGGAAAGATCCCGCTGAGCTCCCGTTCGATAGCCTCGATCACCTCCGGCGCGACGGTCTTCATCTCCTCCTGGTGCAGCTGCTCCCGGTCGGCGCCCTCCACGTCGGCATCCGGGATGCCCCAGGCCTTCAGGAGCATGATGTGCTTCTCGGTGAGGGTCATGCCCTGCTTGATCATGATGTTGCCGTGCTTGTTCTTCACGTCGGCAGCAAGCGTCATGCCTTCCTTGAGATCGTTGATGTTCAGAATACCCATCGCCGGTGCCTTCCCCCGTGTGGTTTCCCGAGGGCCCCTGCCTGCCCCGGTCGTCGGGCGCAGGAAGCCGTCCTGTCACCATGCAAATATCGGGCCTTCGGCGGCTTGCAGGTTCAAGGTCCGAGGAACGAGGACCGAGGATACAGAAAGGGCCTCGACCCTCGCGCCTCGAACCTCGCTCCTTCGTCAACGGGGCATTGACGCCGCGCGGTTTTTCCGATAGGGATATCGAATGGATGGAAAACGGGAGGGCGGGGCGCAGGCCATGCGGATCCTGATGTTCGGGTGGGAATTCCCGCCGGTGATCAGCGGGGGTCTCGGGACGGCGTGCTTCGGCATGACGAAGGCCCTGGCCCAGAGGGGCCACCGGATCACCTTCGTGGTCCCCTTCCTGCCGCAGCCGGGCAGCCCGTCCCACGTGTCGCTCATGGCGGCCCCCGGGTTCGCCGACGCAGCCGAGGGCGGGCCCCCTGCGGGGATCGCCGTGCGGCCCGTCGAGTCGCCCCTGCGGCCCTACATGGCCCCGCCCGCGTACGGGCTTCTCCGGGAGAGCCTTCTGGCAAGCCCGGGGCCCTACGGCCCCGATCTGTTCTCGGAGCTCGGGCGCTATGCCGAAGCGGCGGGTCTCATCGCCCGGCGGGTCCCGTTCGACGTCATCCACGCCCACGAGTGGCTCTCGGTGCCGGCGGCCCTTCGCGCCCGCGGCGTCAGCGGGCGCCCCTTCGTCCTGCATGTCCACGCCCTGGAGTTCGACCGCAGCGGCGGCGCCGTCGACGCCCGCATCGCTGCAATCGAGCGGCAGGGTCTCCTCGAGGCGGACCGCGTCATCGCCGTGAGCCACTTCACGAAGCGCAGGATCGCGGAGCGCTACGGGATCGACCCGGGGAAGGTCAGCGTCGTCCACAACGCCGTTTCGCGGGGCGAGGCGGCCGGGACGACCGGGGAATCGAAACCGTTCGGCGGGAAGATCGTCCTGTTCCTGGGACGGATCACGCACCAGAAGGGCCCCGGGGCCTTCGTCGAGGCGGCCGCGAAGGTCCTTCGCGTCCTGCCCGATGTCACGTTCGTGATGGCGGGCAGCGGCGATCTGATGCCGCGGATGATCGAGCGCGCGGCCGAACTCGGCCTGGGAAGCCGGTTCCTCTTCACGGGGTTCTTGCGCGGCGAGGAGGTGGAGCGGATGTACGCCTTGAGCGACCTCTACGTCATGCCCAGCGTTTCCGAGCCTTTCGGGATCGCCCCGCTGGAGGCGATGCGCGCGGATGTGCCGGTGATCATCTCGAGGCAGTCCGGGGTCGCCGAGGTCCTCCACCACGCCCTGCAGGTGGACTTCTGGGACGTGGACGAACTCGCGGGCAAGATCTGCGCGGTGCTGACCTACGAGGCCTTGGCGCGCGAGATGGTCGAGCGCGGCCGCGAGGAGCTCGAGACGATCACCTGGGAGCGTGCCGCGCGGCTGATCGAGGACGTCTACGAGAAGGTGACAGGTGACAGGTGACAGGTGACAGGTTCCTCCTGTGGATGCTTTTTCTTTCCTGCCGCCTGCTACCTGTAACCTGCTGCCTCGAGTGTGAAAAGGCTCAGGACGAATTATACTCGATTGACTGAGGGATAAACATTGCCGGTCGTTGTGTTGCATTTCGATGTTCACCTGCCCCTGCGATTGAGGAAGTTCGGCTTCTTCGACATCGGGCGCGGGGGGGACTATTTCGACGGGGAGGGGAGCCGCGCGGACCTCGGGCGATTCGCCGACGGGTTCGCCCTGCCGGCCGCCGCGCTGATGCTCCGGCTCATCCGGCGCCACCGGGGGCGGTTCCGGGTTTCCCTCTCGGTCTCTGGCATGCTTCTTGAACAATTGAAAAAGGGGCAGAAGCCGCTCCTGGAGAGCTTTCGAAGGCTGGCGGACACGGGCTGCGTGGAGTGGGTGTGCTCAACGTCCCATCACTCGCTGGCCTCCCTTTTTTCGGAAGCGGAATTCCGCCGGCAGATCGCCCTGCACCGACGGATGATCCGGGCGCTTCTCGGCCTGACGCCGGTCGTCTTCCACAACACCGCCGGCATCTGCGACGAGGCCGTGGCGCGCATCGCCCGCTCCATGGGTTTCCGGGTGATCCTGGCCGGGGGTGCCTTTGACCGCGGCGAAGGAGCCCTTTGCCGGCCGTGGGGAAACGGGGCGCTGACGATGCTGCCCCGGCACGACCGGCTCTCCGACGAGATGGTGAGGCAGGAGCCCGGGGCGTTCGCGGGGCGTCTGGCCGAGGGCTTCGGCGGGGACGAGGTGATCAGCCTCGTGACGGAATGCGGGCGCTTCGGGTGGGACGACGCGGGCGGCCGGGCGGTGATGCGGTTTCTCGAGACCGTTCCCGGCCTGCTGCTCAAGCGCCGCAACTGGCGTTTTTGCACGCCCTCCGAGGCGGCGGCCCTCCGTGCGCCGGAGCGGACGGCCCGGCCGCTGCCGTCCGGGCCGGGGCGCGAGGCCTTCCTGTCGAACCACCTGCAGCGGGATGCCGCCGAAACGCTCTTCGCGCTGGAGGGGCGTGTCCGCCGGGCGGGCAGCCGCAGGCACCTCGATACCTGGCGCAGGCTCCAGGCGTCGGACTATCTCGAGGCCATGTGCACAAAAGGCCTGTCGGAAGGGGATCCGGCCCGCGCATCCCATCCCTGCGCCTCCCCTTACGACGCCTACATCCATACCATGAACATTCTGAAAGACTTCTCCGTCAGGATCGGGGGGGAGTCGGGGGTCCGCCCATGAGCACTGAGCGCAAAGACTACCTTTTCGAGGTGAGCTGGGAGGCCTGCAACCAGGTCGGCGAGGTCTATGCCTCCGTCCGCAGCAAGATCCCCGCCACGGTGCGGGCCTTCGGGGACCGTTACGTCCTGCTGGGGCCGGACCTGAAGAACAACCCGGAGTTCGAGGAGACCGAGGAGGACTTCTGGCTCTCCATCCGGGAGAACACGGCCATCAAGGACATCCCCTGCCGCTTCGGCCGCTGGAAGGTGCCGGGCGAGCCGCGGGTCATCCTGGTGAACTTCACGAAGAAGTACAACAAGGACCAGCTGCTGTTCCATCTCTGGGAGGATTACGGCGTCGACTCCATCTCGGGCGGCTGGGACTACGTCGAGCGGGTCATGTTCGGATATGCCTGCGGCGAGGTCATCGAGACGCTTCACAATCTCAAGGTCAGGCCGAAGGGGCTGCGGGCCGTCGCCCTGTTCCACGACTGGGTGTGCGGCGCGGGCCTGCTGGGCGTGAAGAAAAAGGTCCCCGAGGCCGGGACGGTTCTCACGCTGCATTCGACCGTTTTGGGGCAGACGCTGGCCGCCTCGGGCATGGACATCTACGCCGAGATGGAGCACATCTCGCCCCAGCGCGAGGCCGCCGCGCACAACTGCGCCGCCCGCTACTCCCTGGAGGCCGCCTGCGCCCGCGAGGCCGACTGCCTCACGACGGTCAGCGACATCACGGCCCTGGAGGCCAAGAACTTCCTGGGCCGCTCCCCCGACGTGGTGACGCCCAACGGCATCGACGTGGCGAGCATTCCCGACCTGGCCGAATCGCGCGCCCCGGCGCTCAGGGCCCGCGAGCGGATCCTGGCCGCAGCGGCGAGGTTCCTTCGCAGGCCGCTGCCCGCGGGCACGAGGATCCTGATGACCTCCGGGCGCTACGAGTTCCGCAACAAGGGCATCGACGTCTTCCTCCAGGCCCTGGGGCGCCTGGACAGGGACATGACCGGCGATCAAAGCGTGCTGGCGCTGCTGTGCCTCATGGGGGGCCACATGGACCTCGTGCCGTCCCTGCAGGCCGGCTCCGGCAAGACCGAAGGCGGACCCGTGCCCATCGCGACGCACCGCCTGAGCTACGAGGCCTCGGACCCGATCCTCGAGACCTGCAGCCGCCTGGGCCTCAAGAACGGCGCCCAGAACCGCGTCAGCGTTATCTTCAACCCCGCCTGCCTGGACGGCCACGACGGCCTGTTCGACATGACCTACCACGAGCTCCTTTCGGGCTGCGACCTGGGGGTGTTCCCGTCCTACTACGAGCCCTGGGGCTACTCGCCCCACGAGTGCGCCGCCTACGCCGTGCCCGCCGTCACCGTCGACCAGGCGGGGTTCGGCCCCTGGGTGCTCGCCACGGCCGGCGAGAGCCGGGCCATCCGGGTCCTCAGGCGGCGGGGCCTCGACACGGCGGCCATCGTCGAGGGCCTCTACGGCATCCTGAGCGAATTCGTCGGCCTGACCGACGCGGAGGTCCTGCAGGAGCGCCGCGAGGCCCGCCGGATCGCCGTCAGGGCCGGCTGGGAGACCTTCTTCCCCGAGTACCTGCGGGCCTTCGAGAGGGCGATGGCCGGCGCCCAGTCGCGCGCCGCGCGGATCGGCGAGTCCCGCGAGGAGATGCGCCACGTCTTCTCGAGCTCGGGCTCCAGCCACCCGCACTTCCGGACCTTCACGGCCGTCGTCAACCTGCCCGCGAAGATCGCCCGCCTCCGGGAGCTGGCCTACAACCTCTGGTGGTCCTGGAACCCCGAGGCCCTGGATCTCTTCTCGCTCCTCGACCCCAAGCTCTGGGAGCAGATGGGCAACAACCCCGTGCGCATGCTCGAGACGGTGAGCCCCGAGCGGCTCGCCGAGGCGGCCGAGAACGAGAGCTACGCCGATCTCTACGGCCGCATCCTGCAGCGCTTCGACGACTACATGGGCGAGCGGGGGCTGGCCAAGGCCGCGGCGGGACTCAACGGCATCCGGTGGTCGGCGCCGGTGGCCTACTTCTCCACGGAGTACGGCATCCACGAGAGCCTCCCCATCTACTCCGGCGGCCTCGGCGTGCTCTCGGGCGACACGCTCAAGACGGCCAGCGATCTCAACATCCCCATGGTCGGCGTCGGGCTTCTCTACAAGTGCGGCTACTTCCGGCAGACGATCGACAAGGACGGCATCCAGCAGGCCGAGTACGTCGAGAGCGACTTCTCCAACATGCCCGTCCAGATCGTCCAGGACGACCGGGGCAACGAGGTGCAGATCTCGATCGAGCTGCCCGGCCGCACGCTGTATGCCTGCATCTGGGAGGTGAAGGTGGGGCGGATCTCGCTGTACCTGCTCGACAGCGACGTGGCCCGCAACACCGCCCAGGACCGCAAGATCACCGACCGGCTCTACACGGCCGACCAGCGGACCCGCATCGAGCAGGAGATCCTGCTCGGCATGGGGGGCGTGCGGCTGCTGGAAAAGCTCGGCATCCGGCCCCGCGTATGGCACATCAACGAGGGCCACTCGGCCTTCCTCCTGTTGGAGCGCGTCAGCAAGCTCATGGCCGAGGAGGGCCTCTCCTTCGACGAGGCCTCGGAGGTCGTCCGCGGCGGCACCGTCTTCACGACCCACACCCCCGTCGAGGCGGGCAACGAGCGCTTCAGCAAGGACCTCATGGAGTACTACTTCTCGGGGTTCGTCAAGCGCATCGGCATCACCTGGTCGCAGTTCTCGAACCTGGGGCGCAAGGAGATCGGCGAGGACCGGCCCTTCTTCATGACCAACCTGGCCCTGACGTTCTCCCACCGCAGCAATGCCGTGAGCCGTCTCCACGGGGCCGTGGCGCGCCGCATGTGGCGCGACGTCTGGAAGGGCTTCCACGACTCCGACATCCCGATCCAGTACGTCACCAACGGCGTCCACATGCTCTCCTGGGTGGCGCCCCGGATGAAGGAGGTCCTCGACACCTACCTGGGGCTCGACTGGGACCGCAGCATCGGCGACCCCAAGCGCTGGAAGCGGGTCCACAACATCCCCAACTCCGTGTTCTGGCGGGTGCGCTACGAGCTCAAGCAGAACCTGGTCAACTACCTCCGCGAGCACATCTCGCGCCACGGGGCGGCCTACGGGTACTCGAAGACCTGGCGCGAGGAGGTGCTGGGGCGGATGAACCCCGCGGCGCTGTGGATCGGCTTCGCGAGGCGGTTTGCGCCCTACAAGCGGGCCGACCTGCTGTTCTCCGACCTCGACCGCCTCGAGCGGATCCTGGGCAACGAGACGCGGCCCGTCCACGTCGTCTTCGCCGGCAAGGCCCACCCCAACGACCAGATGGGGAAGGATCTCGTCCGCAGGGTCATCGAGATGACGCGCGACGAGCGCTTCCGGGGCAAGATCTTTTTCATCGAGGACTACGGCATCGAGGCGGCGCGCTGGCTCGTCCAGGGCGTCGACGTCTGGCTCAACAACCCCCGCAGGCCCCTGGAGGCGAGCGGCACGAGCGGCATGAAGGTGGCCATCAACGGCGCGATCAACCTGAGCGTCTCCGACGGCTGGTGGGTCGAGGGCTACGACGGCACCAACGGCTGGGTGATCGGCCCCGTCGTGCGGGACCTCGCGGAGGAGATCCCCGTCTCCGACGAGGCCGACGCCGGCGCGCTCTTCGCCCAGCTGGAGGAATCCACGGTGCCGCTCTTCTACGACCGCGACCCCTCGGGCATCCCCCAGAAGTGGATCCACATGGCCAAGCGGTCCATGGAGACGCTGGTCCCCCGGTTCAACACGGAGCGGATGCTCCTGGAGTACTACGCGAAGATGTACCTCCCGGCGGCCGAGCGGGAGCAGGATCTCGTGAAGGACGGCTTTCGGCTCGCCAAGGACGTGGCCGACTGGAAGCGCAAGGTCCCCATGCGTTTCTCCGCCACGCGGCTGCTGGAGGTCAGCGTCGAGGGGATCACGGGCGACTGCGTCTTCGTGGGCAACCCCTTCGTCGTGAGCGTCCGGGTCGACCCGGGGAAGCTCGAGCCCGAGGAGATCCTCGCCGAGCTGGTCATCGGGAGGCGGGACGGCCAGGAGTTCATCGGCGAGCCCGACTGCGTGCCGCTGACGCTGATGGGCAAGGACGCCTCGGGGATCCTCACCTTCACGGGGGTCTACATCGTCAAGGAGAACGGCCCCCACCTCTACGGCGTGCGCGTGCTGCCCTACAGCCGCAACCTCGCGTCGAAACAGGAGGTGGGACTTGTGTTGTGGGGATGAGAAAATCCCCCTGCATCCCCCATTGCAAAAGGTGGGACGAGGGGGATTTTTTGCCTGCCTTTTTCCTTTGCCCTGAGACCTATCTTTTTCCGATGAACCAGAAGAGCAGCGTCAGGACGACGCTGATGAGGATGCTCGTGGCCAGGGGGAAGTAGAAGGTGAACTTCTCGCCCCGGAAGGTGAAATCGCCGGGCAGGCGGCCGATCCACGGGACCTTGCCGCCCATGACGATCAGGACGCCGACGATGGCGATGACGAGACCGATGATGATCAGGGTCTTGCCGAAGTCGAAGCAGCCTCCCATGGATAATCCCCCCTGGAGTCAGTCGAAACTGTAGTACGGGAAAGGCGCGGAGTCAAGGGCGGTGATCCTCTTCAAAAACGGCTCGAGCCGAGCGCAGAAAATCCCCCTCGGTCCCCCTTTTGCAAAGGGGGAAGATTCGGGACCCTCCTTTGAAAAGAGACTGCGTCGCAATGTCGATGTTGTCATTCCGCACAAGCGCAGCGCGATGCGGAATCCGGTCTTTCCAATGAGTTCTGGATTCCCGCTTCCGCGGGAATGACATGATTTCGGCGTTTTTCACTATTGCGGCACAGCCTCAAAAGGAGGGTCGGGGAGGATTTTGCAGAGCCCGTTTCTTTCATCGATAACCCCGGACGAAATCGGGGCCGGTTGCAGTCAGTGACGGATCGGCGCATAGGACTCCGTCCGATGAAAAAAACAGGGAGGGTCCTACAGCGTCGGGCCCGGTCCTGTGATATGGAATGCATCGGTCGAGGGGTCTGTCTTCGGAAAGGAGATAGACATGAAGGCAAAGGAAATGAAAGGCAAAACGAAAAAGGCGGCGAAGCCGGAGATCGTCTGCGGCACCCTGGACAACATCCAGGAAGCGACCCGCGAACTGGACCACCGCATGAAGGTGGTCTGGACCAGCGCCGGTTTCTGGGCCTGCCCGAAGCCCTGAGACGGGGCCGCACGGCGGGAGACGAGGAAGGGCAAAAGCCCCCGTGGCAAAGCGGGGGCTTCTGCATCCCGTCACTGGATGGGCACGACGGAGATCTTGAGCTTTTCCCCGCAGTGGCCGCAGTAGATCGTTCTTTCCTTCTCGATCGTCCTCCCGCAGCAGGGGCACTTCATCAGCAGCTCCGACCTGCAATGGTCGCAGATCCTTTTTCGGGGGTCCTGCGTCTCGAAGGCGCAGTGCTCGCAGATGAAAAAAGGCATGACTCCCTCCGGTATCGCGTCGATTGGGTCTGTCCCGTACAAATCCCCTCTTTCCCCTTTTTGAGACTGTGTCGCTTTGCCTATTTTGTCATTCCGCACAAGCGAAGCGCGATGCGGTATCCGGCTTTCTCAGTGCGTTCTGGATTCCCGCTCCCGCAGGCTGATTGAAGGATTGCAGAATCCAAGAACGAAGCATCGACTTCCCCTGCGTTGAAAAAAGAGACTTGCTTTTCAACATAGAGGGAATGTCACGATTTCGGCGTTTCTCAATATTACGGCACAGTCTCTTGGCAAAGGGGGATGACGGGGGAATTTTACTCCCACACGAACGGCTCCTCCCTGTCGAAATCCGGCACGAGGTTCTTGTCGTCCACCTCCTGGATGAAGAGGTTCTCGAACCCCAGGTCGAGGGCGTGGTCCACGACCGCCTCGTATTCCTCCCGCGTCACGCGGCGGCCCATCAGCGGGTCATCCGCTACGGCCGGGGTCGGGGTGTACTGGGCCATGAGGCTCAACGGGACCTTCTTCGAGAGCCGCTCCGCGATGAGGCGGACGGCGTCGAGGCTGTTCTGCACGCGCCCGGGCAGGACGAGGTGCCGGATGATCACGCCCCGACGGGCGATCCCGCCCGCAGTCTGCAGTCTCTCCCCCGCCTGCCGGATCATCTCCCCGATCGACGACAGGGCATGCTCCGGGTAGTCGGCCGGGGCTGCGCATGCGAGGGCATCCCCTTCGCTGCCGTACTTGAAGTCGGGCAGCCAGACATCCACGATGCCGTCGAGCAGGCCGATGACGTCCGCCTTCTCATAGCCGCCGCAGTTGTAGACGAGGGGCAGATTCAGCCCCCACTCGCGGGCTGCCAGCAGGGCTTCAAGAACGGCCGGCAGCTGGGGCGAGGGGGTCACCAGCTCGATGTTGTGGCAGCCCTTCAGCGCCAGTTCGAGCATGCGGCCCGCCAGGGTCTCCCGGTCTGTCGCCTCCCCCATCCTCTCGCGGCTGATCCGGTAGTTCTGGCAGAACGGGCACCGGAGGTTGCAGGAGGAGAGGAAAAGGGTGCCCGCCCCTGCCGTGCCGGAGATGGGCGGCTCCTCGCCGAAATGCGGGAGGGCCCTCGCGAGGACGGCCCCGGCACCGAGGCCGCAGAACCCGGTCCGGCCGTCGAGCCGGTTGACGCCGCATTCGCGCGGACACAGGCTGCATCGGCGCATCCTCTCCCGCAGGATGGGGATGCGCGCCTTCAAGGTTTCTATCATGGGTCTCGTGTCAGCCGTTTGGGCAAACAATCCCGGATGCAAGAGCCTCCCTTGTCAGAGGGTAAGAGGGTTTGACGGTGAGAGGGTTGGAGGAACTGCGGGCACGAATTCTGCGATCGACGGATCCAACGTTCTCACCCTCTCACCTTCCAACCTTCTGTGACGGGAGGACGCTCCCCCGTTCGACCATCGCCTGGTCAAGACGCAGCGGCTCGGCCGTCGCTCGAATCCCGCCGCTTTCCACCAGCTCGGCGAATTCCTCCCCGAGGGGGGCGCACAGCCCGGCGACCTTGCGCCAGTTCAGGATGCGGCCCGCGGGGTCGTCGATGAAGGTCACGAAGTCGTCGCGATCGGGGATCTTCCCGCCGGGGAAGGTTTCCACGAACTGCGGAGAAGGATAGACGAGAAGCAGGTTGTCGAGGGCTTCGGCCTGCGGCCTGCGGCCCCTGATCGTCTTGTCGAGCCACCCCGGGATGACCCGGTCCCCGTGATGGAACAGCAGGGTCACGTCGCCGGGCTGCACGGCGTAGTCGTGATCGAGGTGGTAGTCGATGACGCCTCCGTCGCGGTAGACGCCGCGGGGCGCGCCGTAGATGTCCTGCACCCCCTCGATGACGAGCGGGATGGCGCCCGAGGCCAGGACGGCGTGCTTGAAGTTGATGGGGTTGAGCGCCACGGCCCTTCCCCGGAACCCGGGCCGGAGGCAGAACGGGGGCGGCAGGGGACCGCTGTGGAAGATCACCCGCTCGAAGAACCGGAAGAGGTGGCGGCGGTCGAGACGGTTGAAGACGTAGCACATCGCAAGCCCCAGCTTCTGGACCCAGGGGGTCTCCGAGGCCGCGAGGTTCTTCGCCCGGGCCGTCGTCACGGCGAGCCGGTAGTGGTCATGGGCCAGTGCGAAGGGGATGGCGTCATCCTCCAGGTAGGCGTCGATGACGTCGCGGAGTGCCTTCTGGAGGCTTGCGGGGGTGCTCCGCCGGTCGCAGGGGATGCCGATGTAGGCATCCAGGAGCCTGCGATAGCTCTTCTCGGGTTCGGGCTGCAGCCAGGCGGCAAAGCGCCACGCCCCCGCCGACGAGCCCGCAAGCAGGACGGGGCGGGACTTCGAGCCCAGGGCGCCGCTGCGCAGGAGGGTCAGGTCGAAGCCGCTCGCCACGATCCAGCGGGGCCCCACGCCGGGGCCCACGTACGCCGCGACCCGGTCGAAGCGAAACCCCCCGTCCCGGATCATCTCCAGGGCTCTCTGCCCCGCGCGAATGCAGAGCCTCTCCATTTCCGTCCGACACCCCGATGGCTCGAAAGTGCGCCATCATAATCCACTTGCCCCCGAAATTCAACGCCCCGCCGAAATGCGCCGACCGCTTGAATTAAAGGCAGGCATGGGGTATAAGGCGTAAGACATAAGGCGATGATATGAATGGAGAATATTTTCTGTTTCCCCCTTTTGTTCTAAGCCCTGTTATTCAGGTCGTTGATTGTTTAGCCTTACGCCTTAAGCCCTTTGCCCTAAGCCATACGGTATAGGTCATTTATGGACATCCACGAGCAAATCACCCGGATCGCGGAGAACGCCAGGCAGGCCGCCTCGGCCGCGGCCAACCTCTCGAGCGCCGAGAAGGACGAGGCGCTGGTCGAGATGGCCGTGCAGCTCATCCACCACGCGGACGATCTCATCGAGGCAAACGAGAAGGATCTCGAGGCCGCCCGCCGGAAGGGCCTCACGAAGGCCATGATCGACCGGCTCACCCTCGACGAGAAGGCGATCCGGGCCATGGCCCGGGGGCTCGAGGAAGTGGCCGCACTGCCCGATCCCGTGGGAAAGGTCACCTCCATGTGGCGGCGTCCCAACGGGCTTCTCGTGGGCCGGATGCGGATCCCGCTGGGGGTCATCGGCATCATCTACGAGTCGCGCCCCAACGTGACGGTGGACGCGGCGGCCCTGTGCCTGAAGGCCGGCAATGCCGTCATCCTGCGGGGCGGCTCCGAGGCCATCCATTCCAACCGGGCCCTGAGTCACATCCTGCGCGGTGTGCTCCGGGTCAAGGGGCTTCCCGAAAACGCCGTCCAGCTCATCCCCATGACGGACCGCGAGGCGGTCCAGGCGCTGCTCCAGCTCGAGGAGTACATCGATCTCATCATCCCCCGGGGCGGCGAGGATCTCATCCGGGCCGTGGTCAGCCAGTCCCGGATCCCCGTGATCAAGCACTACAAGGGCGTCTGCCATGTCTTCGTCGACGCCGGCGCCGATCTCGACATGGCCGTCCGGATCTGCCTCAACGCGAAGGTGCAGCGTCCGGGCGTCTGCAACGCCATGGAGACGCTGCTGGTCCACCGGGCCGCGGCGGGCGCGTTCCTGCCCGCCGTGGCGGAGGCCCTGCAGAGCGCGGGGGTGGAGCTCCGGGGCTGCGAGCGGACCCGGGCCGTCCTGCCGGGGATCGCGGAGGCCACGGAGAAGGACTGGCACGAGGAGTACCTGGATCTCGTCCTCGCGGTGAAGGTCGTCGACGGGATCGACGAGGCGATCCGCCACATCGAGCGCTACGGTTCCCTGCACACCGAGTCGATCGTCACCCGCGACTACGACAACGCGCAGCGCTTCCTCCGGGAGGTGAACTCCTCGACGGTCCTCGTCAACGCCTCGACCCGCTTCAGCGACGGCTTCCAGCTCGGCCTGGGCGCCGAGATCGGGATCAGCACGACAAAGCTGCATGCCTTCGGGCCCATGGGGCTCGAGGAGCTGACGACGCAGAAGTTCATCATCTACGGCAGCGGGCAGGTGCGCACCTCGTAGGCGCGGGCCCCTGATGGGGCCGGAAGAGCGGAAGTGAAGAAGAGCGGAAGCGCGGAAAAGAGATCTTGTCCGATGTTCTGCTCTTCCTAACTTCTTAACCTCCCGATCATGGAATCGCCTGCGGGTCCGTTGCTTCCCGACCCTCAAAGGGGCTGATGACATGAGATGGGGACTCATGGGCGGCACGTTCGACCCGATTCACCTGGCCCACCTGCGATGTGCCCAGGAGATCCTGGAAGACTGCAATCTCGACAAAATCGTCTTCATCCCCTCGGCGACCCCTCCCCTGAAGCACGGCCCCGGCATCACCCCCTACGAGCACCGCGAGCGCATGGTGCGCCTCGCCGTCGAGGGCAACCCCGACTTCGCGTTTTCCGACGTCGAGAACCGGCGCAGGGGACGCTCGTACACGGTGGACACGATCGGGTATTTCCGGAAGACCTTCGGGAAAGAGCTGGAGATCTTCTTCATCCTGGGGCAGGACGCCTTCGACGACATCCGGCGCTGGAAGGACTGGCGGCGCCTGCTGACCCTGTGCCACTTCATCGTCCTGTCGAGGCCCGGCTGGCGCAGGGCTGCGCTGCGCAGGGCCCTGCCCGCCGAGGATGCCGCGCGGTTCGCCTATGACCGCAAGGCCGGCGCCTATCGGAGCCCCTCGGGCACCATGGTTGCCTTTGCGCAGGTCACGGCCCTCGCGATCGGGGCGACGGACATCCGGGAGCGTGTCAGGCAGGGCCGGTCCATCCGTTACCTGGTGCCCGATGCGGTGCGGGAGTACATCGAGAGGCACGGGCTGTACAAACAGGTACCAGGTGACAGGTGACAGGAAAGAAAGGACCCTTTTACCTGTTACCTGGTACCTGACACCTCGTGGTGTGACGCAGCGGCAGGAACTTGAGGGCCACAAGAGTGATAGCGCAGAAACAACGCCTTCGCATTCATTGTCTGCAGCACGTCCCCTTCGAGGGGCCGGGGTCCATAGAGCCCTGGGCCATGGTCCGTGGCCACAGCCTCACGTCCACCCGTTTCTTTGCCGGCCAGCCCCTGCCCCCGGTCGAGCAGTTCGACTGGCTCGTGATCCTCGGCGGGCCCATGAACGTTTACGAGGACAACCGCTACCCCTGGCTGGCCCGGGAGAAGCGGTGCATCGCCGAGGCGCTCCACAGCGGGAAGACCGTCATCGGCATCTGCCTCGGGGCCCAGCTGATGGCCTGCGTCCTGGGTGCCCGGGTGACGGGGAGCCCCTGCCGCGAGATCGGCTGGCACCCCGTGGAGAAGACGGCGCAGGCCCCCGAATCGCCGCTGGCGCGCTTCCTGCCCGATCGGTTCGCCGCGTTCCACTGGCACGGCGACACGTTCGAGATCCCCCGCGGGGCCGTTCACCTGGCCCGGAGCAGGGCCTGCGAAAACCAGGCGTTTGCCTTCGGCGACCGGGCCGTGGCCCTGCAGTTCCACCTCGAGTCCACGAGGGAGAGTGTCGAGCAGCTCGTGCAGAACTGCCGGGAGGATCTCACCGAGGGGCTCTTCGTCCAGGGGCCGGCGGACATGCTCGCTGACCTGAATTTATTCCGGATGATCAACGAGTGGATGGACGACTTCCTCGACGGACTGGCGACGACCTCGCGGCCGTGAGCCTTCCGGCTTCGAAGTTGAGCAGTCAGGGAGATCGGAAGTGAGGAGCATGAAGGCTCATCCGGACGCAAGGGATCGTCCCGGATTGGGCCGGGTCGCTGCGCTCGACGGCAAGACCGGGTACCAAAACGAAACCCGCGAAGGAGGGAAAATCGATGGGCGACGTGGTTCACACCTCGAGAATCAGGATTGTCCGGGAGACGGGCCCCACCCGCAGGGCCATGATCGAGGGGTTCTCCGAACCCGTCTACTACGGGGTTCACGGGGGGATCAAGCGGTTCTACAAGGTCGATCCCGAGAAGGAGCACGCGGCGACGCTGGATCACATCGTCGCCGCCACGGCGGGGTGAATGATGGGCACACTGGCCACGCTGATGGCCGGAAAGAAGATCCCCACCCCCGAGCACCTCTACTGGGCCGACGTGGAAGGCGACATCGAGAACGTGGGGGGCGTGCTCAAGATCACCACGATCCGCGTGAAGATGCACCTCAAATGCCCCGAGGAGAAGGCGGCCGACGCGAAGGAGGCCTTCGCGGGCTACATCACGCGCTGCCCCGCCGCCCAGAGCGTCAAGGACTGCATCAGGCTCCAGGACGAGCTGATCCTCGAAAAATAGAAAAGCCGTGAAAGACAAATCCCCCTTCATCCCCCTTTGACAAAGGGGGACAGAGGGGGATTTTCTTGTCCCTCTCTTGTTCCGATTCTTCAGCCTGCACTTTCGTGCAGGACCTTCCGCAGAAACTTCCCCGTCAGCGAGCCCTCCGCCCGCGCCACGTCCTCCGGCGTCCCCTCCGCCACGATCCTGCCCCCGCCGGGGCCTCCCTCGGGCCCCAGGTCGATGATCCAGTCGGCCGACTTGATCACGTCGAGGTTGTGCTCGATCACGACGATGGAGTTCCCCATGTCGACCAGGCGCATGAGCACGTCGAGCAGCTTCTGCACGTCGGCGAAGTGCAGCCCGATCGTCGGCTCGTCGAGGATGTAAAGCGTGTCGCCGCGTGAGGGCTTGCCCAGCTCGCGGGCGAGCTTGATCCGCTGGGCCTCGCCGCCGGAAAGCGTCGTCGCCGACTGCCCCAGCCGGATGTAGCCCAGCCCCACGTCGTTCAGGAGCATGAGCTTCGAGCGGATCGGCGGGACATTCTCGAAGAAGCCGATGGCCTCGCTCACCGTCAGGTCCAGCACCTCGGCGATGTTCTTGCCCTTGTAGCGGATGTCCAGGGTGTCGCGGTTGAACCGGCTGCCGCGGCACACGTCGCAGGTCACGTACACGTCGGGCAGGAAGTGCATCTCGATCCGGATGAGGCCGTTGCCCTCGCAGGCCTCGCAGCGGCCTCCCTTGACGTTGAAGCTGAAACGCCCCGGCCTGTATCCCCGGGTGCGGGACTCGGGCAGCTGGGCGAAGAGGTCGCGGATGAAGGCGAAGGCCCCCGTGTAGGTGATGGGGTTGGATCGCGGCGTCCGGCCGATGGGCTGCTGGTTCATGACGATGACCCGCTCGATGCCCCCCAGGTCCCGCACGTTGCGGATTTTGCCGACCTTGCCCCGGTACCGGTAGAGGCGCCGCGCCAGGACGCGGTACAGGGTCTCCAGGACGAAGGTGCTCTTGCCGGAGCCCGACACGCCGGTCACGCAGGTCAGCACGCCCACCGGGATGCGGATGTCGATGTCCTTGAGGTTGTTTTCCGTGGCGCCCTCGAGGACGATGTGCCGCCCCGCGGGGGCTCTGCGCCGCTGCGGCACGGGGATGCGGCGGCGGCCCGAGAGGTATTGGCCGGTCAGGGACGTTTCGCACGCCAGGATCTCCGCCGGGGTCCCCTGGAAGACGACCTCGCCGCCCTCGCGCCCCGCGCCCGGGCCCATGTCGACGATCCGGTCCGAGGCCGTCATCATGTCGGCGTCGTGCTCGACGACGAGGACCGTGTTGCCCATCTCCCGGAGACGCGCCAGCGTCGCGATGAGGCGGCCGTTGTCACGGGGGTGCAGCCCGATCGTGGGCTCGTCCAGGACGTAGAGCACCCCCGTGAGTCCCGAGCCGATCTGGGTGGCCAGGCGGATGCGCTGCCACTCGCCGCCCGAGAGCGTCCCCGAGGCCCGCTCGAGGCTCAGGTAGTCCATGCCCACGTCCAGCAGGAACCGCAGCCGGTCGCGGATCTCCTTCAGGATGCGTTCCGAGATCGCGGCCTCCGGTCTCGTGAGCGGCAGCGACTGCAGGAACGCCATGCCGTCGGCGATGGACAGGCGGCACATCTCATGGATGTTCTTGCCGCCCACCGTCACGGAGAGGCTTTCCTTCCTGAGGCGCGCCCCCCCGCAGGCGGGGCACTCGCTGGTGTTGAGGTAGCGCTCCAGTTCCGCGCGAACGTCGCAGGAATCGGACTCGTGATAGCGGCGGTCGAGATTCGGGATGATCCCCTCGAAGGGCTTCTGCGTGAAGTGCCGCTTGCCCCCGCTGTCCGTGTAGAACCGGATGGGCTCGTCGCCGGAGCCGTAGAGGAGCACGCGCCGGACCGGGGCGGGAAGCTCCCGGAAGGGCGTGTTGATGTCGAATCCGAAGTGCTCCGAGAGGGCCTCGAGCATCTGATGGAAGAGCATGGAGTTGCGCTTCTGCCAGGGGGCGATCGCCCCGTCCCGGATCGAGAGCCCCGGGTCGGGCACGACGAGGTCCTCGTCGAAGAAGATCTTGGTCCCCAGGCCGTCGCACTCCGGGCAGGCCCCGTAGGGGCTGTTGAAGGAGAACATCCGCGGGGCGAGCTCCGGGAGGCTCACGTTGCAGTCGGGGCAGGCGTAGCGCTCGCTGAAGAGGATCTCGCCGCTGCCGGCGACGTCCGCCCGGACGAGCCCGTCGGAGAGGCGGGCCGAGATCTCCAGGGAATCGCGCAGGCGCTTGCGGATCCCCTCGCGGATGACGAGGCGGTCCACGACGACGTCGACGTCGTGGCGTTTGTTGCGGTCCAGGGCGATCTCGTCGCCGAGGTCCCGGGTCTCGCCGTCCACTCTCACCCGCACGTAGCCCTCGCGCCGCAGCCGGGCGAGTTCGCGCTGGAACTCCCCCTTCTTGCCGCGGATGACGGGGGCCATGAGGGTGACGGCCGTCCCCCCGGGCTGCGCCAGGAGCTGCTCCACCATGGCGTCGATCGTCTGCGAGCGGATCTCCCGGCCGCACTGCGTGCAGTGGGGCACGCCGATGCGGGCGTAGAGCAGGCGCAGGTAGTCGTAGACCTCCGTGACGGTCCCCACGGTGGACCGGGGGTTGTGGCTCGCGCTGCGCTGCTCGATCGCGATGGCCGGCGAAAGGCCCTCGATGGACTCCACCTCGGGCTTGTCCATCTGGCCGATGAACTGGCGGGCGTAGGTCGACAGCGACTCGACGTAGCGCCTCTGCCCCTCGGCGTAGATCGTATCGAAGGCCAGCGTGGATTTGCCCGATCCGCTCACGCCGGTGATGACGACAAGGCTGTCCCGGGGGATGTCGAGGCTGACGTTCTTGAGATTGTGCTGGGACGCACCCTTGATGCGGATGAACTTCATGTTGACTCAAATCCCCCTCTTTCCCCCTATGGAAATCCGTTCCCCTGTTCTCCTCCACCGGTGGGAGGAGGAAGGGGAGGAGGGGGGATGTTCCCCTCCTCACCTCAATCCTCTTCCGCGGAGGGGAGAGGAAGGCTGAGGAAGAGATTTCCCTGCGAGGATGAAAGGGAGATTCTTCTTTCTTTTTGCCCTGAGCCTTATGCCATGCGCCCTGCGCCTGGTTTTTACAGACGAATCTCAATATGCGCCTTCTGCCGCCGTTCCGCCAGCCACTCTTCGAACTTCTTCTCCATCTTCATCCGGTAGAGCCGGTCCTCTATGTCTTCCCGGGTGGCCTTGACCGAGAGGCTCCCGCCGCCCCGACGGTCGAGGGCGCGGATGATGGCGAACCCCTGGGGCGTTTCGATGACGGGGCTGACCTCGCCCGGCTTGAGGCGGAAGGCGGCC
>JAGPKU010000001.1:0-8679 GCA_018053845.1 Syntrophobacterales bacterium | reverse complement strand
GTCTTCCCGGGTGGCCTTGACCGAGAGGCTCCCGCCGCCCCGACGGTCGAGGGCGCGGATGATGGCGAACCCCTGGGGCGTTTCGATGACGGGGCTGACCTCGCCCGGCTTGAGGCGGAAGGCGGCCTCGTCGATGCTGGGGTGCATCGAGCCCTTTTCGACGTAGCCGATATCGCCCCCGGTCTGCGGCTGCCCCTGCCGGGTTTCGTTGGCGAGCGCCTCGAAGGGTTCCCCGGCCCGGATCCGCTGCAGGATCGCGTCGGCCCTGGCGCGCTGCGCTTCCCGGACGAGGGGGTCGCCGCCCTCGGGGGCGGGCAGGGCGATCATCTGCAGCCGCACCCGGAGCTTGCCTTCGTACTCGTCGCGGTGCTCCTGGTAGTAGGCACCGATCTCCTCGGGGGTCACGGAGACGCGCTGGCGGATTTCCCGCTGCATGATGCGCATCCGGATGAGGTCGTTGCGCGTGGCCTCCCGGTACTTCTCCAGGCTCGAGCCCTCCCGGGCCAGGGTCTGCTGCAGGTCGTCCATCGACATGTTGCGCCTCTTGAGGTTTTCCTGGATCGCGTTGGCCACCTCTTCCTCCCGGACCGTGATCCCCAGCCGCTTGGCCTCCTGCCGCAGCAGCAGGTCGTCGACGAGCCTGGCGATGAGGGCCTTCCTCGCCTCGGCGGTGACCCGGTCGCGCTCCTCGGGGCGGATGTTCTTTTCGTATCGCTTGAGAATGCCCTCGACGGTGCTTTCGAGTTCATACTGGGTGATGACGTCGTCATTGACGACGGCGACGATGCGGTCGACGATTTCCGCCCGCGGGGCGGGCGCCGCGAGGAAAAGCAGCGCGGCGAGAAGAGCCGGGAACCGATAGGTCTTCATCATCCTCATTTGTCCTCATCCCTTGCCGGGGACCGGCGGGGTCTGGGCGGGCTGCGGCTCTTCGATCTTGACCCGCCGCAGGCGCTCCTCGTCGATGCGGATCTTCGCCTCCGACTTGAGCCGGTCGAGCCACGCGCGGTACTCTTTTTCTTCCTTGACCTTCAGGAGGTCCAGCCTGATCTTGTCCTTCACCTCGGCGAACTCGATCCAGCGCCCCCTTTCGCGCTTCAGGACCTTGAAGACGTGGAACCCGTAGGGGCTCTTGACGACCTTGCTGGTCCTGCCCTCGGGCAGGGAAAAGACGACCCGGTCGAAGGCCTCCGGCATCACGCCCCGGGTGAACACGCCGAGGTCGCCTCCCTTGGCCGCCTCGGGACCCGTGGAGACCTCCTGGGCGATTCTGCCGAAATCCTCACCGGCCTGGAGGCGCCGCAGCACGCCGTCGGCCTTCTCCTTGGTGGGCACGACGATCTGCGCCACGTGCACCGACTCCTCGGCGTAGTACTTGCCCCGGTTGGCCTGGTAGGCCTCCTGGGCCTCCTCGTCGGTCACGGTGATCCTCGAGTTGACCTCCTGGTCGATGAGCTTCTCGAGCAGCAGGCGCTTCCGGAGCTCCTCGCTCCAGATCTTGTAGTCCACCTTCTCGCCGCCGAAGACCTTGGCGAAGTTCTCGCCCGGGTAGTCCTTCTTGATCTCATCGACGCGCTTCTTGAGCTCCTCGTCCGTCACCTTGAGCCGGAGCTTCTCGGCCCGGATCAGCATGAGTTTTTCCTCGATGAGCTCGTCGAGGGCCTCCCGCTTGAGGGCCTCGAGGTTGCCTTCCTGCAGCGCGGAGGGCGACCCCGCGAGATTGAGGGCGTTTCGAAGCTTCACGGTGAAGTCCTTCACCGTGATCTCGATGCCGTTCACCGTCGCGACGGCGTCCTCCGACGGCGTCTTGAACGACGAGCACCCGATGCCCGCGGCGAGACATGCGGCGGCAAGGCCCGGCAGCAGCCAGCCCGCCGCCCTGCGCCAACCCAGCCTGTGCGACTCCCCTTCGCGATCCTCCACGTCCGTTTCCCCCGTGATAGAAAAAGCGTCCATTCCGTCTATTCGGTCTGTCCGGTCATGCCGCCCTTCGGCGATGCAGGTCAAAGGACAAAGGCCAAAGGTCCTTGAACCTTTTTCCTCTAGCCTTCTTCCTGCCGCGCACCGGTCACTGCGCGGCCAGCTCCCCGAGAAGCCCCTTGGCCGCCTCGATGACCCGCTCCTCGGGCAGGTCGGGCATGGGCACATAGAGCCGGTGGTCCGGCGTGAAGCGCATCCCCTTCCACTTCTTCTTCGCCAGCGCGACGAGCCGCAGCGGGTCGATGGGGCTTGCCCGGTGGATCGCGAGGATCATGTGGTGGCCGTCGTATTCCATCTTCTCGGCCATGAGGCCCTTCATGAGGTTGCGCAGGCTGATGACCCCGACCAGGCTCTCGACCTCCCGGGGCAGGGGCCCGTAGCAGTCCCGCAGCTCGTCGCGCATCTCCGACAGCTCCTCGTCCGAGGCGGCCATGGAGAGCTTCTTGTACGTCACGAGCCGGCGGTGCGGGTCCGGCACGTAGCTGTCGGGCACGAAGGCCGCGATGCCCAGGTGGATCTCCGGCTTGATCTCCGCCTCCGGCGCCTTCTCGCCCCGCAGTTCCCGGACGGCCCGCTCCATGAGCTGCGTGTACATCTCGTAGCCCACGGCCGAGATGTGCCCCGTCTGGGCCATGCCCACGAGGTTGCCGGCCCCTCGGATCTCGAGGTCCTGCGAGGCGATCTGGAACCCCGAACCGGGCTCGGTGAATTCCTTGATCACCGCGAGCCTCTTCTGCGCATCGGCCGAGAGCATGGCCCCGGGCGGGATGAGCAGGTAGGCCCGCGCCTCTTCCTTCGAGCGGCCGACGCGTCCCCGGAGCTGGTAGAGCTGCGCGAGGCCGAAACGGTCCGCGCGGTCCACGATGATCGTGTTGGCCGCGGGGATGTCGACGCCCGACCCGATGATCGTCGTACATACCAGAACATCGTATTCTTTACGAAGGAATTTTACCATGACCTCTTCCAGCTCCCGGGAGGGCATCTGGCCGTGGGCGACGCCGATCTTCGCCTCCGGGACGACCTGCCGGATCCGCCGGGCCGTGTGGTGGATCGAATGGACGCGGTCGTGGATGAAGAACACCTGGCCCCCGCGGTCCATCTCCTCGAGGACGGCCCTGCGGATCACCTCGTCGTCGAACTCGAGCACCCAGGTCTTGATGGAGAGCCGGCCCTCGGGGGGCGTGTGGATGATGGAGAGGTCCCGGATCCCCACGAGCGACAGCTGGAGCGTGCGCGGGATGGGGGTGGCCGTCAGCGTCAGCACGTCCACGAGCGTCCGGAGCTTCTTGAGCTTTTCCTTGTGGGTCACGCCGAAGCGCTGCTCCTCGTCGATCACGACGAGCCCGAGGTCCTTGAAGACGACGTCCTTCTGCAGCAGGCGGTGGGTGCCCACGACGATGTCGACCGTTCCCGTCGCGATCTTCTCGAGCACCTGCTTCTGCTGCTCCCGCGTCTTGAAGCGGTTCAGGGTCTCGACCCGGACGGGGTACTTCGCCAGCCGCGCCCGGAAGGTCTGGTAGTGCTGCTCGGCGAGGATCGTCGTGGGGACGAGCACCGCCGTCTGCTTGCCGTCCATGGCGGCCCGGAAGGCGGCCCGGATGGCCACCTCCGTCTTCCCGAAGCCCGCGTCGCCGCAGATGAGCCGGTCCATGGGCTTTTCAGCGTCCATGTCGAGGTTGACGTCCTCGATGGCGCGGGCCTGGTCGGGGGTTTCCTCGTACTCGAAGGACGAGGCGAACTCCTCGTAGTAGCGGTCGACGGGGGAGAAGGCGTGGCCCTTCATCGTGTCGCGTGCGGCGTAGAGGGCCACCAGGTCCTCGGCGATCGCCTCGACGGCCTTCTTGACGCGGCGCTTGGCCGTCTCCCAGGCCGTGCCCCCGAGCTTGTCGATGCGGGGTTCCTGCCCGTCGGGGCCGATGTAGCGCTGGATCTGGTCGAGGCGGTGCACGGGGATGTAGAGCCGGTCGCCCGCCTGGTATTCCATGAGCAGAAAATCGTTCTCGATCGCGCCCACGGAGAGCCGCTTGAGGCCCCGGTAGATACCGATGCCGTGGTCGGTGTGGACGACGAAATCGCCCTCGTTGAGCTCGCCGAAGGACTGCAGGAACCATCCCTCGCGGGCCCGGGCGGGGCGGCGCCTGCGCGCCTTCTTTCCGAAGACCTCCTCCTCGCCCACGACGACGAGCCGCAGCCCCGGCAGGGCGAAGCCCCCGGTGATCTTCCCCTCGAAGAGCACCAGGCATCCCTGCGTGCCCCGCGGCGCGAGGAGTTCTTCGAAAAAGGGTTTCTCCGAGTGCATCAGGGGGAGGCTGTAGTCCTCGAGGAGGTGGCTCATCCGCAGCCGCTCCTCCTCGCCCGCGCAGAGGTAGCAGACGAGGAAGCCCTCGCGGGTCCAGGCCCGGATCCGCTCGGCCATGGGGGCCAGCAGGCTCTCCTCGCGACGGATGAGGGCGGGCTCCTTCGGCCGCAGGCCCAGGTCCGTCTCGACGCGGAGCCGGACCGTCCCCCCGTCGTCCTGCGCGCCGACCTCGATCGCGTCGAGGACGATCCGCGGGCTTGTGCCGCCTGCCTGTCCGGCCTCCTGCTCCGTGAGGAACAGGGCGTTTTCCTCGAGGTGGAATCTTTCCTCGTCCCTCGCGCGCAGGAAGAGGCGGCTGATGTCGCCGCGCGCCCTCTCGTCGGCCCGCGCCATGGCCAGGGGGTCGTCGACGACGACGAGGCCGTCGGCGGGGAAGTACTCCGGAAGGCCCTCGAGGCCCCCCGCCCCCGTCTCGTCCAGGTAGAAGAGGGGGAAGAACTGCGGGTTGATCGACGAGGCCAGGCCGTTACCGATCATCTCGGCCAGGCGGTCCTTCGTGCGGGCGGGAAGGCCCAGCTCGCCCGCCCGGATCCGGAGGTTGCGGAGGGCCTTTCTCCGGTTCTCCTCCGTGAGGATCAGTTCTCGGGCCGGTGTGAGGATGAAGTCGGCCAACTCCTTGCGCGAGCGCTGGGAGGCGACGTCCATCTCGCGGATTGACTCGATCTCGTCGCCCGCCAGCAGCAGCCGGTACGGCCCCGGCGACGTGGGAGGGTAGAGGTCGATCACGTTGCCGCGGACGCTGAAATCGCCGCCCTCCTCGACGAGCGGCACCCGGCGGTACCCCCCGTCAAGAAGCTTCGCGGCGAAGAGGTCCCGGTCGATCGTGTCGCCGATGGACACGGGGGCCATGAAGCCCCTGACGGCGTCCCGCGGCACGACCTTCTGCAGCAGCGCCGCGCGGGGGATGACGACGACGGCGGGCTTCCTCTCGATCAGCGTGCAGAGGACCCGGATGCGCTCCCGCTCCACATCCTTCTGCGACGAGAGGGTGTCGGGGAGCATGAGGTCCCAGGGGGGCATGAGCAGGACGGCATCGCCGCCCGCAAAGAAGGCTGCATCCTGCGCGAGCGCACCCGCCTCGTCGAGACCGGCGCACAGCACGACGACCATCCGCCGGGTCAGCCCGTGCAGGGCGGCGACAAGCAGGGCCTTGGAGGATCCCTTCAGGCCCGTGACCCTCGTCTCTGCCCCGTGTCCGATGCGCTCGAGTACGGCCCGGAAGCCGGGGTCGGCCTGGAGGAATTTCTGCAGTTCCGCGTTCACTCGTTGATTCAAACTCCCCCTATAAAGGAAGTCCCCCTTTGCAAAAGGGGGATGCAGGGGGATTCTATCTTGATCCTTGTTGCTTGCGGCTGGTGGCTGGTGGCTTCTTTCATCCTACCGCCAGCATGCGGTCCAGACACCTCTTCGCCGGCACCCGGATCTCCTCGGGCACCTTCACCACGGGCGCCATGGCCGTGAGGGCCTTCAGGATGTCCTCGAGGGTCGTGAGCTTCATGGTCTCGCAGATCATCTTCTCCGAGGCGGGGATGAAGGTCTTGCCCGGGTACCGCGTCCGGAGCTGGTAAAAGATGCCGGTCTCGGTGCCGACGATGAGCTCGCGGCCCTCCATCCTGCCCGCATATTCGATAATCCCCGAGGTGCTCCCCACGAAGTCGGCCAGCTTCAGGACCTCCTCCCGGCACTCCGGGTGGGCGGCGAACTTCGCGTTGGGGTATCGGGCCCTGACGGCCAGGACCTCTTCAGGGGTCAGGTCGTCATGCACGGGGCATGCCCCTCCCCAGGGGATGATCTGCTTGTCGGTGAACTTCGCCGTGTAACGGGCGAGGTTGCCGTCGGGGATCATGATCACCCGCTTTTCGGCCAGCGAGTTCACGACGCGCACGGCGTTGGCCGAGGTGCAGCAGATGTCGCTTGCGGCCTTGATGGCCGCCGAGGAGTTGATGTACGTCATGACGGCCGCGCCGGGGTATTTCTTCTTCTCCTGCTCGAGGGCCTCCACGGTGATCGTGTCCGCCAGGGCGCAGCCCGCCTCGTGCCGGGGCAGCAGGACGGTCTTCTCCGGCGAGAGGATCGAGGCGCTCTCGGCCATGAAGTGCACCCCGGCAAAGACGATGACGTCTGCCTTCGTCTTGGCGGCCTCGAAGCTCAGGCCGAGGGAATCCCCCGTGAAATCGGCGATCTCCTGCACCTCGTCGCGCTGGTAGTAATGGGCCAGCAGGATGCCGTTCTTCTCCTTCAGCAGGTCCCTGATTCTTCGGCTCAATTCGTTTTTGTCCACCGTCTTTTCCTGTCCGTCCATCTGCCCGCGCCTTGGACTCGAATCCGGCGAGGGCATCAAATGTCAATAATCAGGCCTGACCCCGACTTTCTTACTTTCAACGATGTTACTATAGGCCATGCAACCCCTGAATTCAAGGGCAAAACCCGCTGCATCCCCGGACCTCGGAAAAGTGGTCAGCTTCTCCTGCCGGGGTTGACTGCGGGCGGCGATTCGGTTACCCTCAGCCGAAAACAGCATGAGAAGGGATTCGGAATGATCAAGGTGGAAGAGGCCCTGAAAACCATCCTCGAGGGGATCCATCCCCTCGGGTGCGAGAAGATCCCCGTCACCGCGGCCCTCGGCTGCGTCCTCGGGGAGGACATCGTCTCGGGCCGCACCATCCCGCCCCTGGCCAACTCGGCCATGGACGGCTACGCCGTCATCGCCGCCGACACGGCCTTTGCGAGCAAAGCGAAGCCCGCCGTCCTCGACGTTCTCGAAGACGTCCCCGCCGGCAAGGTGGCCACGCAGCCCATCCGGAAAGGACAGGCCATCCGGATCATGACGGGTGCGCCCCTGCCCGAGGGGGCCGACGCCGTTATTCGTGTCGAGGACACGGAGGCGGAGGGCGGCAGGGTGAAGATCTTCGTCGTCGCCGCGCCGGGGCTCGACATCCGCGAGGCGGGGGAAGACGTGAAGACGGGCGAACTCGTCATCCCGAGGGGGAGCGTCATCCGCGCCGCCGAGGTCGGGATGGCAGCCGCCCTGGGCCGCTCCTACGTCTCCGTGCACCAGCGGCCCGTCGTGGCGATCGTCTCCACGGGCGACGAACTCGTCGAGGTGGACGAGACGCCCGGCCCGGGAAAGATCGTCAACAGCAACGGCTACTCGCTGGCAGCCCAGGTCCTGGAGGCCGGGGGGATGCCCCTGCAGGTGGGTATCGCCCGCGACAACAGGGAGGACCTGCTCGCGAAGTTCAAGGCGGCCGCGAGGGCCGACATCGTCATCTCCTCCGGCGGGGTCTCCGTGGGGGACTACGATTTGGTGAAGGACATCATGGCCGAGATCGGCAGCCGCATCCAGTTCTGGCGCGTGGCCATGCGGCCGGGGCGCCCGCTGGCATTCGGCCTATTGGAGGGAAAGCCCCTCTTCGGCCTGCCGGGGAACCCCGTGTCCACCATGGTCTCCTTCGAGCAGTTCATCCGCCCCGCGATCCTCAAGATGAGGGGATACAGGAACATCTTCCGGAAGGCCGTGAGGGCCGAGATGGCCGACGGCTATAAGAAAAAGGCGGGGCTGAAATATTTCCTGCGGGCCCGCGTCGAGCTGCGCGGCGGGAAATACGTCGCCGCCCTGACGGGAGAGCAGGGCTCGGGGATCCTGAAATCCATGGTGCTCGCCAACGGCCTCGTCGTGCTGCCCGAGGACGTCGCGGCCGTCAAACCCGGCGACGAGGTTTCCGTCCAGCTGCTGGACGACTCGCTCAATCTCACACCGTCACCGGCTTATCTGTAATCAGGTCATAAAAATCCCGCGCCTTAACTCAGGAAGGCTCGTCTTGTGTGCCCGCTGCCTGTTGATCGTGCACTCTGCGCAACGAAAAATTTTCCCGAAAGTGTCAGATAACATTACATAAATTCAGAAGCAAGGTATGCGCCAGTACTTATTGCTTATTTCTCGGCATCTCCCAATTGCTCGACGGCTGTATTGTCATAAATCTTTACACTTTTCACTTTTGATCGCGCCGGCTATACACAGTGTGCCTTCCCGGAACGCCTTTCCACAAGAGCACTTCAACCGTTTTATCCTTTGCAGCAACGGGGTGGTACGCAAGTTGCTGTGTAACAACTTCCGACACAAATGAAAACGCAGAGTGTGAATATCTAAGCCTAACAATAGTTGGCTCCTCGCTGTTTCAAGTGGGTAACCTGAAGTCCCGTTTGCCGCTGATGAGATAGATCATCGTGATGAAGTACTTCAGGGTGCGGTAACCCCGGGCTCTGGCCTTGGCAGCCTGGATCATGCTGTTGATGCCTTCGAGGATGCCGTTGTTGACGAGGGACTCGAACCAGTTGAG
>JAGPKU010000004.1:58263-63642 GCA_018053845.1 Syntrophobacterales bacterium | reverse complement strand
CGGCTGCAGGCCGCCGCCATGACGGCCTTCTCCTCGTCGGCGACGTACTTGCGCCCCTTGAAGTAGAACAGCGCCGGCCGCGGCAGGTGCCGCACCCGCTTCCAGAGCTGGAACATCTCGTAGTACATCCAGGCCCCGAGCGTGTGGCGTCCCGGTGCGGGCTCCGCGGAGTAGTGGACGGCAAAGCCCGGGTCGTTGCGCCCGTCGTGCATGGGAAGCTCCTGGCCGCCCGCGTGCATGGCGAACTGCCCCGCTTCCCTGCCGATGCGCTCGACCGCCCTGCGGACTCCGTCGGCGAGGACATCGCCGATGCCCTCGCGGCGGATCATCCTCTCGACGAGCGCGACCATGGCCTCCGCGTTGCCCCAGGTGAGATCGAGGCCGCCCGTGTCCGCCTTCGTGAGGATGCCCTGCTCCCAGCACTCCATGGCGAAGGCGATCGTCCCTCCCGCCGAGATCGTGTCCATCCCGGCCCGGTTCAGCAACTCGTTCATGTGGAAGATGCTCTCGAGATCGGCGTTCATGCACTGGGCACCCAGCGCCAGGACCGACTCGTACTCGGGCTTGTGCACCTCCGGCGACCCCGGCTTCGGCACGCAGATCCCGCCGCAGCCCAGCGGGCACGCATAGCAATGGTACTTCGCCTTCTCCAGGGCCTTGATGTTGTCGGGGTTGACCGAGGCGGAGCGGCCCATGCCCCAGTCGGCGCTCGTGCCCTTCCAGTTCATGACGGGGGCATCGCCCATCTCGACGGACATCTGGTTCATGCTCGTCGTGCCCCACTTGCGCAGGAAGATCTTGTAGAGCATGCCGTCGAGGGCCATCTGGGTGGGCAGAACCCGCATGAGGGCGCCGAGATACGCCATGCCCTTCCCCGCAAGGAAGGGCGGCTGCATCCGGACCCACCGGTTGCACGACCGGCTCAGGCGCTTCATGGCCTCGGCGTCGTGGACGGGGATGCGCAGCTTGCCGTCGAGCACCACCGCCTTGAGGCGCTTGGCGCCCATGACGGCGCCCAGCCCCGAGCGGGCGGCCATGCGGCCCCGGTCGTTGAAGATGCCGGCGATCAGCGAGCGCCTCTCGCCCGCGGGCCCGATCACGGCGGCGCGGGCCCCTCTGCCGTGCTCGGCAAGAAGCATCGCCTCGGCCTCGGTGGTGTCCTTCCCCCAGAGGTGCGAGGCGTCGCGCAGCTCGGCCCGGCCGTTTTTCACGTGCAGATAGACCGGCCGCTCGCTGATCCCACGGAAGAAGACGCCGTCGAAGCCGTTTCTCTTGATGGCGGGGGCGAGGTCGCCGCCGCAGTTGGAGTCGCCCCAGCAGCCCGTGAGGGGGGATTTGCCGACAACGCTCCAGCGGCCCGTGAAGTAGCTGGGGGTCCCCGTCAGGAGCCCGCAGACGAAGCCGAGGATGTTGTCGGGGCCGAGCGGGTCGGCACCCGCGGGGATGCGGTCATGGAGGAGCCGGGCGGCGAGCCCCGTGCCGGAGAGGTACTTCCGGTAGATCTCGTCCGGGATCTCCTCGGCCCGGCTCTCGCCCGTCGAGAGATCCACGTTCAGGATCTTTCCCATGGTTGCGAAGGCCATGCCCGCACCTTCCTTCCTTTTCCGTTGCAACGGGTGTAGGGTTGGATGGGGGTGAGCGACACGATCCGTTCCGGCCAGAACCGTCTGGGTTTTTATACCAGAATCCGGGGAAAAAGGCGACGGGTGTTCGAGGTCACGGCGCCCTGTGCCAGCGGATCTTTCCCGTCAGCCAGTTCGGGATGCCGATCCGGTTCCTTGCGGCGTCCCAGTAGTAGGCGCTGCCGCGGAAGGGGTCGAAGACCTGCACGAGGGGGAACTCGATGACCCTCGTGTTCCGAAGCGGCAGGCCGTTGAGCACGGCGGTGTTCTTCACGATCTCCCAGCAGGCGGCGGCGTTGACCATGGAGACGAAGATCTTGCAGTTGCGCGGCGCGATCTCGCCGCGCTGGACCCTCTGCAGCGTCTCGGGGGTGAGCCGCTCGGCGCGGCCGGGAAACATGTAGATCCGCATGAACGCGGGCAGGATGGCCCCGTAGTCGATGTCCCGGGCGTCGATGCCCTCGGTGCCGAAGCCGCCCACGCGCTCGAGCGAGACGTCGCCCTCGTGGGTGAAGGTGCTCACGGCCCAGCAGTTCGAGGTGCCGGGGCCCACGATCATGCGCTTGCGCAGCCGGTGACAGACCCTCGGGATGAGGAAATTGGCCTCGATGTCGGTCATCCCCAGGGCGACGATGTCCACCCCCGCGATGACGTCGGCCAGCCAGGCCTCGTCGTTTTTCGTGACCCTGCGGCAGTGGGCGATCACCTCGCAGGCGGGGTTGACCGCGCGGAGATACTCTTTCCAGGCCTGGGGCTTGCTCTTCCCGACGGCCTCCGGCGTGAAGGGCAGGCGATTGAGGTTGGTGGCCTCGACGATGTCGAAGTCGATCACGACGAAGTGCTGGAAACCCGTGCGCACCAGGAAGTCCAGAACGACCCCGTTGCCCCCGGCACCCGCCACGAGGACCCGGGTCCGACCGATGGCCTCGAGGAGCTCGTCGGTGAAGTTGACGATCCCCCTCTGCCGGTCGACAAGATCCTTCCACATGTTTCCGAAAAATCCTTTCCCTCTTCCCGCTCTCGCTCACTTCCGATTTTCCGCTCTTCATCGCCATGGAAAGGGAGGCGCCCTTCCCGCTTTGCCGCCCCTCTCGGCGATGAACGATCATCCCGGATCGACGCCCGCCTTCCGATACTCCTCCTCGAGCGCGGCGATGAAGTCATGGCCGGCCTTGGCGAGGATCTTCGTCCGCTGCGCGCCGAAGTAGTAGAGTTCCTCCGTCGTCATGGGCCGCCTGCAGGAGCGCAGCCACTCGACGGTGGCCGGCTCGTCGTCGTTCTGGAAGAACCAGCGGTAGAGGTTGCGCCGGCCCTTCGCGCGCCCGTAGCGCGCCTCGTAGCGTTCCCGCATCGTCTCGAGGTTGAGCCGGGCGTACAGGACCGGTTCCCCCGTTTTGGGGCTTGTGCGGGGCTCCGGGGAGACCTCGTCGAACAGCAGGAAGCGCGCGTAGAAGTCCCTGTGGCGGGCCATGACGGAGGCGACGATGTCGGTGCAGCCCATCACGCGGGAGGCGGTGAGGTGGGCCAGGCGGTACAGGTGCATGGCCAGCTCGGGCGGGACGCCCGCAGGCTCCTCCGTCACGACGAGCGACGAGATCTCGCACAGCCGCCGACCGGCCCTGCGCAGCTCGGCCAGCGGCTCGGGGAAGATGCGGTCCGTGGGCAGCCCCAGCGGGGAGTCGGGCATCACCGACACCGAGCCCGTGAGCCGGCCCTTCCTCTCGGCCAGGAAGGTCATCGTCCCGGGGTGCAGGTGGTGGATCGTGCACCACAGGCCGCTGTCACGCCCGTAGCGCAGGTCGTAGCCCTCGGCGGTGTAGACGTCGTAGACGAGCCGGAAGGCCTTCTCCCGCCGCTCCCTCGAGTCGGCCACGAGAACCCTCCATTCCCCTTCCTTGCCGAACCGGTATTCGAATCCGCCGTTCAGATGCCCACCCCTGCCATGGCGCTGTCGCCTACGTTATGGGAAATCGGCGCTTCGTGTCAATAGAAGGATTCCGCCGCCCGTCTTTTCAGGGTATCCACGGCTGCGGTTTTCATGTACGATGGGTCACTTTTTTTCATCCCGCCCGGGAAAGGAGACCGTCATGGGACTGCAAGCCGCCGCACGGGGAAGACGGAGCATCCGGACATTCAGGACCGACCCGGTCCCCATGGCCGCATGAGGGAACCCGGGCGATGGCGCAGCAGCACGTGTCCCGTTCCGGTTACCTGTTCGCCGCCCTTGCGGCCCTGTTCTGGGCCTCGTCGGGGACGGCCGCCAAGTACCTGTTCCTCAACGGCGTCACCGCCTACGAACTGGTGCAGATGCGCACCACGCTGGCCGCGGGGGTCGTCTTCGCCTGGCTCGCCTTCCGCGACCGATCCCTGCTCGCCGTGGAGCGGCGCGACCTTCCCTATTTCGTCACCCTCGGCGTCGGGCTCGCGGCGGTGCAGTTCACCTACCTCTTCGCCATCAGCAGGATCCAGGTGGCCGCCGCCATCCTGATCCAGTACCAGGCTCCCCTGTTCGTCGCCCTCTACACCCTGTTCGTCCTGCGCGTGAAACTGCCGCCCGTCGTCTTTGCCGCCATGGCCGGCTCGCTCTTCGGCTGCTGGCTCGTCGTGGGGGGATACAACCTGGACCTCCTGCAGATGAACCGGGTCGGTCTCCTGACGGCGCTGGCCTCGGCCGTCACCTTCGCGTGGTACACGGTGCGCTGCGAGTACGGCATGCAGCGCTACCCTCCCTGGACGGTGGTCTTCTACGGGCTGCTGTTCGCCGCCGTGACCTGGAACATCCTGCACCCGCCCCTGACCGGCTTCCTGAAGCCGGCGGGACCCGCGCAGTGGGGCTGCGTGCTCGTCGTCGGGTTTCTCGGCACGGTGCTGGCCTTCATCTGCTACAACGAGGGCATCAACCGGATCGGCGCCGCGCGGGCCAGCATCACGGCCACCCTCGAACCGATCACGGCGGGCTTCATCGCCTGGCTCCTCCTGGGCGAGTCGATGGAGATGTGGCAGGTCCTGGGCGCCGCCCTCGTCATCGCCTCGATCGTCGCGCTGCAGTGGAGCGGGCGGCCCGGGGGCGAAAGCTGACCGCCCTTCATCCCGAGCCGGGCATCGCCCGGGCCCTTTTTTCTTTTGTCAGGACCGGCTCTTCTCTGCTATGGTTTTCGTGTTGCAAATTCCCCGGAGGAAAGCGCCATGAAAAAACGACGCGTGGCAAAGCGAACCGTCACGTTGCTGCTGGCCGCCGCGGCCGCGGCCCTTCTGAGCTGTGCGGCGGGACCGTCGGTCCAGTCCCCGACGGCACGGGATGACGAGGGGGCCCGGAAAGCCTTCCTGGAGGCCTCGGCGGTTCTCTTTCACCCCCGCTGCGTGAACTGCCACCCTGCGGGGGACGCGCCGCTGATCCGCGACGACGGGCAGACGCACATGTTCAACGTCAAGCGGGGCCCCGAGGGCAAGGGGGTCGGGGCGATGAACTGCACCCTTTGCCACCGGGATACGAATCAGCCCGGAGGGCCTCCCGGCGTCGCCAACTGGCACATGCCGCCCGAGAACATGCCCATGATCTTCCAGGGCCGCACGCCCGGCGAGCTGTGCCGCCAGCTCAAGGACCCGAAGCACAACGGCGGCCGGACGGGGGAGCAGGTCATCGATCACATCGACAAGGACCCTCTCGTGCTCTGGGGCTGGAACCCCGGCGAGGGGCGGTCGGTGCCGAAAATGGGCCATCGGGAGTTCGCGGCGAAGATGCACGAGTGGGTGGCCA
>JAGPKU010000004.1:53970-58163 GCA_018053845.1 Syntrophobacterales bacterium | reverse complement strand
CCAGCTTCGCCATCGCCTTCTCGGAGAAGGACAGCGGGGCGAGCCCCGGGGGACAGGACAGGCACTTCTGGGTGCCGCTGTACAGGGCGTCGATCCCCCAGTCGTCCATGCGGACCTCGATGCCGCCCAGGCTCGTCACCGTGTCGACGAGATAGATCGTGTCGGTGCCCCTCAGGAGGGCGCCGATCTCGGCGACGGGGTTGCGCACGCCCGTCGAGGTCTCGGCGTGAACCACCGCGACGATGCGGTACGTCTTTTCCTTGAGTTTCTTCGCCACGTCGTCGACGACGACCGGCGTTCCCCAGGTGAACTCCAGGGCGTCGACCTCGGCCCCGAGGCGGCTTGCCACCTCGCGCATCCGGACGCCGAAGACCCCGTTGATCAGGATGAGCACCGGGTCGCCCGGCTCGACGAGGTTGACGAAGCAGGCCTCCATGCCCGCCGAGCCCGTGCCGGAGACCGGGACGGTCAGGTTGTTCCTCGTGTTCAGGAGCGCCCGCAGGTGCTCCTTGAGCCCGTCCATGATCTGCAGGAAATAGGGGTCGAGATGGCCCAGCGTCTTGGCGCCGATGGCCTCGTAGACCTCCGGGGGCACGCAGGAGGGCCCCGGCCCCATCAGCAGCACTTCCTCGATCCCGTCGAGCAGATTCTTCATCGCAGTATTCTCCTTTCCGCCTGTCGAACCGCCTCATTGCGGCAAGTCCGACGCTCTATGGCATATCTCGCACAAATCTTCAAGCTGCGACCCGTCGCCGGGCGCCGGCCGAGGCGGCATCCACGAAAAAAAGCCCGCCGCACGACTGACCCTCATGAGATCAGGCAGTGAGAAAGATGTGAAGAGCCGCTTTTCGCAGGCATGAAGCCCAAAGACAAACACAAGACCTTCGATGCGGCTGCGCCCGCAGGTAAAGGTCACGCTAGTCCCGCGGGACCAGGACGATCTCGATCCGGCGGTTCTTCGCCCGGCCCTCCGGGGTATCGTTCTCCGAGACGGGCCGGTGCTCGCCGTACGCGGCCGCGGACAGCAGCGCGGGGTCGACGCCCAGCCGCTGGAGATACCGGGCCACGTTGATGGCGCGCGCCGCCGAGAGCTCCCAGTTCGAGGGGAAGGCGCGGGCCAGGGCCGGGCTGATCTTGACGTTGTCCGTGTGCCCCTCGACGCGGATCGCCTTGTCCTCCGCCTGGCCGATGACCTCGGCCACCTTCTGAAGCACCTGCCGTCCCTCAGGCCTGATGTCGGCCTTGCCGGAGTCGAACAGGATGGCATCGACCAGGTTCACGGTGAGCCTGCCCTTCAGCTCCGTGATCGTGACCTGCCCCTCGGCGATTTCCGTCTTCATCTTTTCGATCATGGCCGCATAGGTCTTGCTCGTCTCCTCCTTGACCGTCTCGACCTGGACGACCTTCCTCTTTTGCTCCTCCAGCTGCGCGGCGAGCTCGTCGCGCCGTTTTTCCAGGGCCGCGATCCGGGCGGCCTGCTCGCCGGCCTTCTGCTCACAGGCAGCCAGGGATTTCTCCAGGCTCCCGGCCTCCTCGACCTTTTTCAGATAGGTGCTTTCCGTCACCATGCATCCGGAAATCGGAAGGGCGAGCGCCGCGCACAGGAGCAAGAGCCGACCTGCTTTCATCATATGCAATATTTCCCTTTCAGGAGAGTGTCCCGATTGCAAACGGGTCGGACCCTGCCGGGCAAGACCGATCCGTCCCCCCCTTTGTGAGGGAAAGGCCGGGGTCCTGTCAAGCCTCATTTTGAACGGCCCGCATCACGGGTCCCGTCGCGTTCCGCGCCCCCGGGGAAACCTTCAGAAAGGGCTTGATTTCCCCTTTCTTCTGTTGTAAAAGAGCAGCTTCAAAAATTTCATACCAGGCACTCCTTGCCCGGACCCCGTGTACGGGCTACAGAGCCGAAAGGAGGTCAAGACTTGAAGCGTTACGAAACCCTGTTCATCGTCCAATCCGAGCTCACGAGCGACGACATCAGCGCCATCATCGACCGCTACAGCAAGATCATCACCGACATGAAGGGGACGGTCCTGAAGGTCGAGCGCTGGGGGAAGCGCAAGCTCGCCTACCTCATCCGCAAGCAGAGCCGGGGGTTCTACATCCTCATCGACTTTGCCGGGAAACGTGAGATCGTCGCCGAGCTCGAGCGAATCCTGAAATTCGACGACAAGGTCCTGAAGTACATGTCCGTGAAGCTTGCCGACAGCATCACGGCCGAAGAGATCGAGAAGGAACTGGCCGGGCAGAAGGCCGAGGCGGAAGCTTCCGCGGAGCCCCCCGCGGTCATCAAGCCGGCAGCGACAGCGGCAGCGGCGGCGGAGACGACGCCCGCCCCGCCCGAAGCCACGACGGAGGGATAACGACATGAGAACACCTTCAGACAGCACGACGGGAAGCCGGCCCCCCAGGACGGGCGGCCCGGGCGGGAGAGACTCGAGGGGACCGGGAGGCGGGCACGGAAGGCCACGCGGCGACCGGAGGGTCTATCACCGCCGGAAGGTCTGCCGGTTCTGCACCGACTCCAGCATCAAGATGTCCTACAAGGACGTGGACACCCTCCGTTATTTCGTGACGGAGCGCGGGAAGATCATCCCCCGGCGCATCACCGGAAACTGCGCGCTCCACCAGCGGGCCTTGACGGTCGAGATCAAGCGCGCCCGAAACATCGCGCTGCTCCCCTTCATGGTCACGGAGAGCTGAGCGCCATCACGATCCGCCTGCAGCCGGCGGGCCCGGGGCCTGCCGGCGCGCAGCCGCGCGAGGACGGCAACCCCTTGGAGGCAGGAAAACCCTTCAGCGTCAAGGAATTCTTGCTGGGCACGGCGATCACCACCTCCCTGTTTCTTCTCGTGGTCCTGAGCCCCGTTGTCGGTTTTGTCTTCAGCCTGCTCGCGCCCCTGCCCCTCGCCTTCTTCACCTGGAGGATGGGGCGGGCAGCCGGCATCGCCATGTACCTGCTGTCCTTCGGCCTGCTGGCGGCCGTCTTCCGGATCGGCGGGTTTGCGGAGAGCCTCCCCTTTTTCCTGGTGCTGGGCTCGGCGGGGATCCTGATCCCGGAAGTCCTGCACCGGCGCCTCGGGATCGAGAGGACGGTGGGCCTGTCGGTCGCCGTGTTCCTCGCCCTGATCGCCGGGGTCCTGGCCGGCTACAGCCAGGTGCTCGAACGGAGCGTTCCGGAGATCGTCCGGGGCTACGTCGGCGACAGCATCCGCTACAGCATCGCGCTGTACGAGGAGATCGGGCTGCCGCAGGAACAGATCGACCAGCTGCGGGAGAGCGCCCCGGAGGTGGCCGCCTGGATCGTGCATCACGGGCTTGCCCTGCTCGTCACGGGCGTGACGTTTTTCATCTGGCTCAACGTGATGGGCCTGCGGCTCCTGTGCCGGGACCGAGACCCCGCGTTTCCGGATTTCGGCGACCTGGCCCGCTGGAAGATGCCCGACGGGGTCGTCTGGTTCGTGATCGCGGCGGGGGTCGCCATGATCCTCCCGGAAGAGACGGTGCAGATCGCAGGCCTCAACGTGCTGATCGTGGTTCTCTTTCTGTACCTGCTCCAGGGGCTCGCGATCGTTCAGTTTTTTTTCAGGCAGAAGAACATCCCGAGGTACCTCCGGGCCCTGTTCTACACCCTGATCGTCCTGTACCAGTACCTGCTGGTGTTCGTATCGGCCATCGGCCTGTTCGACATCTGGGTCGACTTCCGGAAGATGAACCGTCCCGCGAGCGACACGACGGCGTGAGGCTGAAAGGCCCGAGGTTCGAGGACCGAGGAACGAGGAAACAAGAGAGTATCTGCGATAAGGAGGATGCAGCATGAAGGTCATTCTGAAGGAAGACGTTGAATCCCTCGGCAGGCGCGGGGATACGATAAAGGTCGCCGACGGCTACGCGCGCAACTACCTGATCCCGAAAGGCTTCGCCATGGAAGCCACCAGCATCTCCGCGAAGGCCATCGAGCACGAGCGCAGCCTGATCGCCAAGCGGGCCGAGAAGGAGAAGAAGAACGCCGAGGCCCTGATGGCGAGCTTCGCCGGCGTCGCGGTGACGATCGCCCGCAAGACGGCGGACCAGGAGAAGCTCTTCGGCTCCGTCACGGCCAAGGACATCGAGAAGGCCCTGGAAGAGAAGGGACTCAAGGTGGAGCGCAAGCAGGTCGTCCTGGACGAGCCGATCAAGCAGCTCGGGGAGTA
>JAGPKU010000004.1:8424-53870 GCA_018053845.1 Syntrophobacterales bacterium | reverse complement strand
CGGACCAGGAGAAGCTCTTCGGCTCCGTCACGGCCAAGGACATCGAGAAGGCCCTGGAAGAGAAGGGACTCAAGGTGGAGCGCAAGCAGGTCGTCCTGGACGAGCCGATCAAGCAGCTCGGGGAGTACCCCGTCAAGATCAAGCTCTACCCGGGGATCGCCGCCGACATCACGGTGAAGGTCGTCGAAGAGGCGTAGCCGCCCGGCAACCGGTTCAAGATCAATCCCCTTCGACTGATCGGCAACGCCCGGCATTTGATGTTGGGATTCGGGGTCGTTTTTTGATATATCGACCTAAAGCCTGATGCCTCATGCCTGGTGCCTGAACCCATGAAACCCGTCGACCCCTCCATCCTCAAAGTGCCGCCCCAGAACCTGGAGGCCGAGCAGTCCGTCCTCGGCGGCATCCTGCTCGAGAATGCCGCCCTGAACCCGGTTCTGGAGATCATGGGGGTCTCCGATTTCTACAGCGACGCGCACCGGAAGATCTTCACGGGTATCCTGGAGCTCTCCGACCGCAACCAGCCCGTCGACCTCATCACGCTGAGCAATCACCTGAGGGACAAGAAGCAGCTCGACGCCGTGGGCGGCGCCGTGTACCTCTCCCAGCTCGTCGACAACGTCCCCTCGGCGGCCAACATCGGCCACTACGCCCGGATCGTCAAGGAGAAGTCCGTCCTGCGCAGCCTCATCGGGACGGCCACGGAGATCCTGAACCGCACCTACGGGGCCGGGGCCGACGTGGACAGCGTGCTCGACGAGGCCGAGCACGCCATCTTCGAGATCTCGCAGAACAAGATCCGGCCCTCCTTCTACCCCCTGAAGGACATCATCAAGGACAGCTTCCGGACGATCGAGCGCCTCTACGAGCGCAAGGAGCTCATCACCGGCGTGCCCACGGGTTTCACGAAGCTCGACGAGATGACCTCGGGCCTGCAGCGCTCGGACCTCATCATCGTCGCCGGCCGCCCGAGCATGGGCAAGACGGCCTTCGCCCTCAACATCGCGCAGTTCTGCTCCGTCGAGGAAGGCGTGCCCGTGGCCGTCTTCTCGCTGGAAATGGCCAAGGAGCAGCTCGCCATGCGCATGCTCTCCTCGGAGGCCCGCGTGGACTCCCAGAAGATCCGCAAGGGGTTCCTGGGCGAGGCGGACTGGCCCAAGCTCACGACGGCCGCAGGCCGGCTCTCCGAGGCGCGCCTGTTCATCGACGACACGCCCTCCATCTCGGTCCTGGAGATGAAGGCGAAGTCCCGCCGCCTCAAGGCCGAGCACGGACTCGGGCTCATCGTTCTCGACTACCTGCAGCTCATGCGGGGAAGCGCCTACGCCGACACGCGCGAGCAGGAGATCTCGGAGATCAGCCGCTCGCTCAAGGGGCTCGCCAAGGAGCTCAACGTGCCCGTCGTGGCCCTCTCCCAGCTCAACCGCAAGGTGGAGGACCGCACGAGCCGCCGCCCCCAGATGGCGGACCTGCGCGAGTCGGGCGCCATCGAGCAGGACGCCGACGTGATCCTCTTCCTCTACCGCGACGAGGTCTACAACAAGTCCGAGGACAACCCCGAGAAGGGCTTCGCCGAGGTCATCATCGGCAAGCAGCGAAACGGACCCGTCGGCACGGTGAAGCTCGTCTTCCAGGAGAAGTTCACCCGCTTCGAGAACCCGGCCTTCGACACGGGCGGCGAGTTCTGATCACCCCGTCCGACCCCCTTCCCTTGCGGAGGGGTTTCGAGTATACTCCGAGCAACCAGAAAAACCGTTTACGCCGCCCATCCGCGGTCAACCGGGCGCACCCTGAACCGGAAGAGGGGGACAGGATGAAGGGGTCGCGTGAGCCGTCCAGCCGGGCATTCGGGTAAGATGACCCCGAATGGGCCCGGTTTTTTCGTTTCGACCCCGGTTACGGAAAACAAAAGCCGAACAGCGCAGAGAGGTCGCCACGACAGGACGTTCCGCAGCCCCGGCCTTGCTTCTGTCTTTGATCCTGTTGATGACCCCTGCCCTGCCCGCCGGTGCGGCGTGGCTGGGCATCACGATCCAGGACGACGTCACGGCGGAGGGGAGCCGCCGGGACGTGAAGGTCCTCGATGCCGGCAGGGATTCGCCGGGGTCGCGCGCCGGGATCCGCGCGGGCGATGTGATCGTGTCTGCAAACGGCGTCCCCATCAGCACGTCGCAGGAATTCGTACGGATCATCCGGGAGACCCCCGCCGCGATCACGAACCAGACGACCCCGTCGGGCATCTTCCAGCGGGCCAGGTCTTCAACTACATCTACCGGGTGCGGAACACGGGTACCGCGCGGCTCACCAATGTGAGGGTCGAGGACGACAAGTGTATCCCCGTCGACACGGTGACCCCGGGAATGGCCGACAAACCTCTCGATCCGGGATCGGACCGAGAATTCTACTGCGACACGAAGCTCTTCAGCCGGACGACCAACCGGGCCGTGGCGAAAGCCGTCGCTCCGGACGGGGCGGAGGTGTCGAGCGCCCCCGCCACCTTTACGGTGAACATCGCCCCGCCGGGGCAGGTCATGGTCCCCCACGTCCTCAGGCTCACCCTCGAGGCGGCCGGTTACAAGATCGAGGAAGCCGGCCTGCAGGTGGGGCAGGTCCTCACGGGGTTTGACGATTCGGTGCCGGTGGGCGAAGTGATCCGCCAGAACCCCGATCCCGACACGGTCCCGGTGGTTGCCGTCGGGTCCGCGGTGGACCTGTTGATTTCGCTCGGACCCCAGCAGCAGGTGCTCCGGATCATCGTGAAGCCGCCCTCCGCGAGGCTGACCGTGGGCCAGTCCGTGGCCTTTACGGCGGAAGTCCTTTTCGTCAACACCGGCTGGCAGGTCGTTCCCGTCACCTGGATACCGGGTAACCCGTTCACCTGCGCAACCCCCGGTCCATTCATCATCCGGGCCTTGCTTCAGGGCGTCGATGGGATTGCCAACGTGACCTGCGACGCGGATTGGTCCGTTCCCCCCTTCGAGCCGCCGGTCACGGGAGCCGGGGACCGGGGCCGGGTGCCGCCTGCAGGCGCCGAGGAATACAAGTGGTACGTTTTCTGCGAGCCCTCAGCGGCGAGGTGACCTACGGCGCGCACCTGATCACGGGCCGCAAGCTCATGGCCGGCCCCTTCCCGGGGCCGAGGACGGCCCAGGACAGGATCAACGGCGACTGCCCCCGGTGGCGATGCGATTCCGAGGGCAGGTGCCTGACCGGTGCAGCCCCGCGCATGCCGGAGGGGCGCCCGCTGGAAGTGCCTCCCGACGGCCCTTCAACGGGGAGTCCACCGGGGCCGTGGGGAACACCTCCCGGTGGCGGTGCCGGCGGCGGAACGATGCCCCCGCCTTCCGAGACGAAGACCCCGGACCATGGCGTGGACAGCAAGGCCCTGCGGGACGAGTATTTCAAGAAATGCACGGCCATGCGGGACCCCTATGTGAAGAGGAACTGCACCCCCGCCCACTCGGATTGCGCCAATGCTCCGCGGGGCTGTTACGGCTACGTGATCAGCGGCGCACTGCCTGACGGGAAGAGCCCGGGACGCGTGGGCTGCGGCAGGGGTGTGGCCGAAAACTACATCGGCTGCCTCAGGACCTGCAACGAACAGTTCGTGGCGAGGACCCCGAAATTCAACGTCGAGGGCTGCGGGTTTGCGTGCCGGGACAGGGCCGTCGAGGGCATCAGGGCCTGCGACGCCGCCAGCAAGTAGGATCTTCAAGCAGAGGGTCTATGAGTGCAAAAAGCCCCCGGCCTGCCGACCGGGGGCTTTCGATTTTCCTTGTTGTTTTCTTTTCTGGACCCTGAGCCTTTTTTACGCCCTGGCCGTCTCCGGCTCCCAGTTGCCGATGGCCTGGCGCATCTTGCGCAGGGCCTCCTTCTCGATCTGGCGGGCCCGCTCGCGGGTGATCTTGAACTTGTCGCCGATCTCCTGGAGCGTCTCGGGGTTCTCGGACATCACGCGGTTGCGGATGATGTAGGCCTCGCGGTCGTTGAGCTTGGCGAGGGCCCCCGCGATGTTGCGCTTCACCAGGGCCGTCTCCTCGTGGCGGATGAAGGCCTCCTCCTGGCTCTCGCTCTTGTCGGCCAGGCAGTTGATGTGCGACAGCTCGCCGTCCTCGTCGATGAAGGCGTCGAGCGACAGGTCGCGACCGTTGAGCCGCACGTCCATCTCCTCGATCTCCGTCTCCTTCACGTTGAGGCTCTCGGCGATCTCCCCGAATTCGGGGTTCTTCGACGCCATGGTCTGCAGCTTCTTCTTGGCCTGGTTGAGCTTGAAGAAGAGCTTGCGCTGGTTCTGGGTCGTGCCGATCTTCACGAGGCTCCAGGTCTTGATGATGAAGTTCTGCATGTAGGCCCGGATCCACCACACGGCGTAGGAGATGAGCCGGTATCCCTTGTAGGGGTTGAACTTCTTCACCGCGTGCATGAGCCCCACGTTGCCCTCCTGGATCAGGTCGAGGAGCTTCACCCCGTAGTTGCGGTACTCGTGGGCGATCTTCACCACGAACCGGAGGTTGGAGACGACGAGCTTCTGGGCCGCTTCCATGTCGTTGTACTTCTTGTAGCGGACGGCCAGCTTGAACTCCTCCTCGGGGGTGAGGATGGCGAACCGGTTGATCTCGGAAATATACAAATCTAACGTGCTGGTTGCAGCCGGTAGATTCATGTTCATGGTTTTTCCCTCCGTCTCTGAGCCGGTAATCGTAGCCACTAAGAATATAGGCAGACCAAAAGGCTTGTCAAGGCTTTCTTTGCAAAAATCGTACAGGGGAAAGAGTCCCCCGGGAAAGACGTAACCCGTTGAATGCATGCCCTTTCTTGACATCCCCCCGGGGGGTCATTAAGTTACCTGCGTGCAGGCGGGGGGCGGCGATGCAGGGACCCGCTTCGGTCACCGTCTTTATCGGCATAACACTTTATATTTTAATCGTTTTTTAAGAGGAAAGCGATGAGATTCGACAAGTTCACCCAGAAAGTCCAGGAGGCCCTCCAGGAGGCCCAGTCCCTGGCCGGCCAGTTCAGCCACCAGGCCGTGGACGTGGAGCACCTGCTTGCGGCCCTGATGCGGCAGCCCGAGGGGATCGTTTCGGCGGCCCTGAAGAAGCTCGGGGCCGACACCCGTTCCATCCAGCGCGAGGTCGAGAAGGCCCTGAACAGCCTGCCGAAAGTGTCGGGGGCCGGGACCCAGACCTACATGACACCGAGGCTCAACCGCGTCCTGGAGAACTCCTTCGAAGAGGCAAAGCGCCTCAAGGACGAGTTCGTCAGCGCCGAGCACATCCTGATCGCCATGGCGGAGGACAAGGAAGGCCCCGCCGGAAAGGCCCTTCGAAACGCCGGCGTGACGAAGGACGCCATCTACCGCGTCCTCGTGGACATCCGGGGCAGCCAGCGGGTCACCGACCAGAACCCCGAGGAGAAGTACCAGGCCCTGGAGAGATACGCAAGGGATTTCAACGAGTTGGCAAAGAAAGGGTCCTTCGACCCCGTAATCGGCCGTGACGAGGAGATCCGCCGCATCATGCAGGTCCTCTCGAGGCGCACGAAGAACAACCCCTGCCTCATCGGCGAACCGGGCGTGGGCAAGACGGCCATCGTCGAGGGGCTCGCCCAGCGGATCGTCAACGGCGACGTGCCGGAGACGCTCAAGGACAAGCGCGTCGTCGCCCTGGACATGGGGGCGCTCGTGGCGGGCTCGAAGTTCCGCGGCGAGTTCGAGGACCGGCTCAAGGCCGTCCTGAAAGAAGTGGCCGCCGCCGAGGGCCAGATCATCCTCTTCATCGACGAGATCCACACCGTCGTGGGAGCGGGCGCGGCCGAGGGCGCCATCGACGCCTCGAACATGCTCAAGCCGGCCCTGGCCCGGGGGGAGCTGCGCTGCATCGGCGCGACGACCCTCAACGAGTACCGCAAGAACATCGAGAAGGACCCGGCCCTGGAGCGCCGGTTCCAGCCCGTGCTGATCAAGGAGCCCACCGTGGAGGACACCATCGCCATCCTGCGCGGTCTCAAGGAGCGCTACGAGGTCCACCACGGCGTGCGGATCAAGGACTCGGCCATCGTGGCGGCGGCGACGCTGTCGGACCGCTACATCAGCGACCGCTTCCTGCCGGACAAGGCCGTCGACCTCATCGACGAGGCGGCCTCGCGGCTGCGGATCGAGCTCGACAGCCTGCCCGCCGAGATCGACGCGCTGGAGCGCCGGATCATGCAGCTCGAGATCGAGCGGCAGTCGCTGAAAAACGAAACGGACGCCAACTCCGTCGAGCGCCTTCGGAAGCTCGAGGGCGAGATCGAAACGCTCTCGGCCGAGCGCGACGAGAAGAAGAAGCACTGGTCGGCCGAGCGCGAGGTCATCAAGCGGATCCAGTCCGTCAAGGCGAAGATCGAGGAGCTCAAGAACGAGGAACTCAACGCCCAGCGTGCGGGGGACCTGGCCAAGGCCGCCGAGATCCGCTACGGGCGCCTCGTGGAGCTCAACAAGGAGCTGGAAAAGGAGCAGGCGGCGCTCGCCGGCATCCAGAACGGGGACAAGATGCTCAAGGAAGAGGTCGAGGCCGAGGACGTGGCCGAGGTGGTGGCCAGCTGGACGGGCATCCCCGTCTCCCGCATGATGGAGACCGAGGTGGCCAAGCTCCTCCGCATGGAGGAGCGCCTGCAGCAGCGGGTGATCGGCCAGGAGGAGCCCATCCATGCCGTCTCCAACGCACTGCGGCGGGCGCGCTCGGGGCTTCAAGATCCTAACCGCCCCATCGGCTCCTTCATCTTCATGGGGCCCACGGGCGTGGGCAAGACGGAGCTGGCGAGGGCCCTGGCCGAGTTCATGTTCGACGACGAGCAGAACATGATCCGCATCGACATGTCGGAGTACATGGAGAAGCACTCCGTGGCCCGGCTCATCGGGGCGCCCCCGGGGTACGTGGGCTACGAGGAGGGCGGCTTCCTGACCGAGTCGGTGCGCCGACGGCCCTACTCCGTCATCCTCTTCGACGAGATCGAGAAGGCGCACCCGGACGTGTTCAACATCCTGCTGCAGATCCTCGACGACGGGAGGCTCACCGACGGCCACGGCCGCACGGTGGACTTCAAGAACACGATCGTGATCATGACCTCGAACATCGGCAGCCAGTTCGCCGTGGACGCCTCGATGAGCGAGGCCGAGCGGAGGATGAAGATCAACGAGGTGCTGCGGGCGACCTTCAGGCCGGAGTTCCTCAACCGCATCGACGACATCATCATCTTCCGGTCGCTCACGATCAGCGACATCAACAGGGTGATCGACATCCAGATCGGGCGGCTGCAGAAGATGCTCGCCGACCGGAAGGTGACGATCGAGCTGACGGACAAGGCCAAGAAGCACATCGCCAAGGCGGGCTACAGCGCCGTCTACGGGGCGCGGCCGCTCAAGCGGGCCCTGCAGAAGATCGTCCAGGACGGCCTGGCCATGAAGATCCTCGAGGGCTCCATCGCGACGGGCGATCACGTGATCGTCGACGTGAAGGGCGACGGCGAGGTCGTCTTCGAGAAAAAGAAGGCGTGATGGAGAGGGGGGCGCGCCCTTGTGCGCACCCCCGCTTTCCGGTATAATCTGCGGCGACCAGAAGGAGGGTAAGAGGGTAAGAAGGTGAGAGGGTCGGCAAAGACGGGGGCGTTCGACAGCTGACAGCGTATCCGACCTTCATACTGTCTCACCGTCTCAACGTCTAATTCCTATGGAGGAAGCAACCATATGAACTCACTCAAGACTGCTGTCCTGCTCGGCCTGCTGACGGGGCTCCTGGTCCTGATCGGCGGCTACGTCGGCGGCAAGAACGGCATGTTCATCGCCTTCATCTTCGCCATGGGCATGAACTTCTTCAGCTACTGGTTTTCCGACAAGATCGTCCTGCGCATGTACCAGGCCCAGGAGGTGACGCCCCAGCAGGCGCCCGAGCTGCACCGGATGGTGCAGGACCTGGCCATGAAGGCGGGCCTGCCCATGCCGCGGCTCTACATCATCCCGGGGGACACGCCCAATGCCTTCGCCACGGGGCGCAACGAGAAGCACGCCGTGGTGGCCGTCACCGAGGGCATCCTGCGGATTTTGAGCCGCGAGGAGCTCGAGGGCGTCATCAGCCACGAACTGTCCCACATCAAGAACCGCGACATCCTCATCGGGTCGATCGCGGCCACCATCGCGGGGGCCATCACGATGCTCGCCAACATGGCCCAGTGGGCGGCGATCTTCGGCGGGGCCCGCGGCGACGACGACGAGGGCGGCGGAGGCATGATCGGCATGCTCTTCATGGCGATCCTCGCCCCCATCGCGGCGATGCTCATCCAGATGGCCATCTCCCGCTCGCGGGAGTACCTGGCCGACGACGGCGGCGCGAAGGTGTCCGGCAAGCCTTGGGCGCTGGCGAGCGCCCTGGAGAAGCTGCAGGCGGCCAGCCGGGCGATCCCCATGAACGCGAACCCCTCGACGGCCCACATCTTCACCGTGAGCCCCCTGTCGGGACGGTCCTTCGCGAACCTCTTCAGCACGCACCCGCCCATCGAGGAGCGGATCGCGCGGCTGCGCAGCATGACGCCGCGGATGTAGGCGGTCCGCCGGGAGGCCATCATGGACGACAAACAGGAGAAAGGCTTCGTCATCAAGGACCGACGCCGGTTCGACGACTCGGGCCAGGCGCGCCCGGAGGCGCCCCGGGAGGAGGCCGCCAGAGGGCAGGAAGCCAAACCCGAAGCGAAAGGCGCGGCCCCGGAGCCGGAAAAGCCCGGTCAGCCGGCGCAGGGGCAGGCTTCGCTGCCCGATCTCAACTTCTCGACCTTCGTCTTCTCGCTCGGCACGTCGGCCATGGTTCACTTCGGTGACGTCCCCGACCCCGTGACGAAGAAGGCCGAGCGCAACCTCGAGGCCGCCAAGCAGACCATCGACATCCTCGGTATCCTGAAGGACAAGACGAAGGGCAACCTGAGCGACGAGGAGGATCGGCTCCTCGAATCGCTCCTCTATGAGCTGCGGATGCGATACGTCCGGGAGTCGGGCAAGTGATCGCCGCCTCCTCGCCGGCCAAGGTGAACCTCATCCTCAAGGTCCTTCGCCGCAGGGAGGACGGCTACCACGACATCGCCTCGCTGATGCAGACGGTGAGCCTCGCCGACGAGATGGCGTTCGCCCCCCGGCGCTCGGGAATCGAGCTGGCCTGCCCGGGGTCGGACCTTCCCACGGGCGAGGGCAACATCGTCGTCCGGGCGGCCCGGGCCCTCTTCGCCCAGGCGGGCTTCTCGGGCGGGGTGGCCATCACACTCCGCAAGCGCATCCCCACCGCCGCGGGGCTCGGGGGCGGAAGTTCCAATGCCGCCACGACCCTCAGGGTCCTCAACGATCTCTTCGGGCTCGGGTTCGACCGGGACCGGCTCATCCGCATCGGCGCCCGGATCGGGGCCGACGTCCCCTTCTTCCTCTACGGCGCGGCGGCCTGGGCCTTCGGGATCGGCGAGATCCTCGAACCGGCCGTCATCCCCGCGGGGATGTGGCTCGTCCTCGTCAACCCGGGGTTCGAGGTTTCCACCAAATCGGTCTACCAGGGCCTGAATTTGCCGTTGACAAAGGAATCCATCCAGTATAGTATTCCCACCTTTTCAGGGGTGCGGGAACTCGCCGCGGCCCTGACCAACGACCTGGAACGGGTGACCGTGGCGCGCTTTCCCCTGCTCGACGAGCTCAAGGGGTTTCTCCGGAGACACGGGGCCCTCGGGTCGCTCATGTCGGGGAGCGGGCCCACGGTCTTCGGGCTTTTTGACAGCGAATCCGACGCGATCCGGGCGCAAGGCGCGCTGACGGCCTCCTACCCGTACGCGGCGTTCAGGACCCGAACGATCTGACCCGCGGCCATCCCACGCCCTCGCCGCACCGGCAGGGCAATCGGTGGAGGATGGGGCGTCGGCAAGCGGTAAGCCACGGGACTTTGGCTCCCGCATTCGGAGGTTCGAATCCTCCCGCCCCAGCCATTTCACAACGCACGGCGGAATCCAACTCCGGGGTGACGGACATGCTCGAGAGAATGCGCATCTTTTCGGGGAATGCGAACAGGAAGCTTGCGGAGGACATCTGCGCCAAGCTCGGCATTGCGCTGGGCAAGGCGAACGTGGCCACCTTCAGCGACGGCGAGACGCGGGTGGAGATCAACGAGAACGTGCGCGGGATGGACGTCTTCATCGTCCAGTCCACGTGCCCGCCCGTCAACGACCACGTCATGGAGCTGCTGGTCCTCATCGACGCGATGAAGCGCGCCTCGGCCGATCGGGTCACGGCCGTGATCCCCTATTACGGCTACGCCCGGCAGGACCGAAAGGTCGCCCCGCGGGCCCCCATCACGGCGAAGCTCGTGGCCGACCTCATCACGACCGCCGGGGCCAACCGGGTGATGTCCATGGACCTCCACGCCGGGCAGATCCAGGGGTTCTTCAACATCCCCGTGGACAACCTCTACGCCACGCCGATCCTCCTGAAATACATCCAGAAGAATTTCGCGGAAAACCTGGTCATCGTCTCCCCGGACACGGGGGGCGTCGAGCGGGCCCGCGCCTTCGCCCGCAGGCTCAACGCGGCGCTGGCCATCATCGACAAGCGCCGCGAGGGACCCAACGAGTCGCAGGTGATGAACATCATCGGCAACGTGAAGGGCAAGCGGGTCATCATCCTCGACGACATGATCGACACGGCGGGCACCATGGTCCAGGCCGCGGCCGCCCTAGAAGCCGAGGGGGCTACGGAGGTCGTCGCCTGCTGCAGCCACGCGGTGCTCTCGGGGCCGGCCATCGACCGGATCGACGGCTCGAACCTCAAGGAGGTCATCGTGACGGACACGATCCCGCTGCACGACCGGGCCAGGCAGTGCAAGAAGAAGATCACCGTGCTGCCCGTGGCGGGCCTCCTGAGCGAGGCGGTCCGCCGCATCTACTATAACGACTCGGTGAGCTCGCTGTTCATCTAAAGACAGGCGTAAGGCAAACGGCTTAAGGCTCAAGGCGAAGGATCCGGGTTTTCTGTTCTGAAAGACAGGCGTAGGGCATCAGGCATTAGGCACCAGGCATCAGGACAAGAGTAAATTCTTTACATCCTTCACCTGGAGCCCGGGGCCCGCAGCCCTATGCCTCTTTCGTAACTTAGGCATCATGCGTCAGGCACGAGGCGTCAGGGCCGGAGGAAGGATTCTTCTTTTCACCCTGTTGCCTGAAGCCTGCCGCCTGTTGCCTGCCATATGGAGGTTTCCATGGAAGCGTTGGAGTTGCAAGCGAGCATTCGCACGGAATCGGGTAAGGGGCCTGCCAGGCGACTGCGGGCCGAGGGGCTCGTTCCTGCCGTTTTATACGGGTCAGGTGCCGAGTCGATCCTGTTAACGGTGAACGCGGCGGACCTGATCCGGATCATCCGCGCCGAGAAGGGCGAGACGGGGTTCATCAAGCTCGTCATCGACGAAGGGGGAAAGAAGGCCGAGAGGGTCTCCGTCATCAAGGAGCTCCAGACCAACACGGTCACCAAGAAGATCGTCCACGCCGACTTCTACGAGATCCGGATGGACCGCAAGCTGACGAGGGACGTGCCGATCCACATCGTGGGCGACGCCATCGGGGTGGAAAAGGGCGGCGAACTCAAGCAATTCAAGCGGGACGTGAAGATTTCCTGCGTGCCCGGCCTGATGCCCCGGCACGTGGACGTCGACGTGACGAACCTGGCGATCGGCGACACGATCCGCGTGGGCGATCTGCGGCTCGCCGAGGGGATCGAAATCCTCGACACGGACAGCGTGAGCATCGTCACCGTGGCCGCCAAGCGCGGCGCCGTGACCGAGGAAGCGGCGCCCGCCGAGGAGGCCGAGGAAGCCGCCAAGGAACCCGAACTGGTCGGCAAGAAGGGCGCGAAGGAAGAGGAGTAATCCCCTCCCCTTCATCCATGCCTGTCGAAAAACCCCGTTTCCATCGGCGAAGCGGGGTTTTTTATGCTTGCAGGCGTAAGGTTTTAGGCTTAAGGCATAGGGCAGAACAACCGTTTTCCCGGCCTTCGGCCATGTGCAGCCGGCCCTCGGCCTTTGCGGAGCCGTTATGAAGATCATCGCCGGCCTGGGAAACCCGGGCGACCAATACAGGACGACGCGCCACAACATGGGGTTTCTCGTGCTGGACGCGCTGGCGAACGACACGGGCATCGCCGTGCAGAAGAAAAAATTCGAGGCCCTGATCGGCGACGGCCTCATCGGGGCCGAGCGCGTGCTGCTCGTCAAGCCCCAGACCTTCATGAACCTCAGCGGACAGTCGATCCGGCAGGTAGCCGATTTCTATCGGAAAACCGCGGATGACATCATCGTCGTGCACGACGACCTGGACCTGCCCTTCGGGACCGTCCGCATCAAGGTCGGGGGGGGAGACGGCGGTCACAAGGGGCTTCGATCCATCATGGACCACCTCGGGGAGGGGGGGTTCACCCGCGTGAGGCTCGGCATCGGCAAGCCGCCCTTCAAGGGCGACACGGAGCACTACGTCCTGCAGCCCTTTCCGAAGGCGGACCTGGAGGCCCTGGCCGAAACCGTCCGGAAGGCCTGCGAGGCCGTGCGGGAGATCCTCGAATCGGGCGCCCGCCCGGCCATGAACCGCTTTAACATCCGCGATCGCAAACCGGCTTCCGATCCCGACAACTCAGCGGAATGATTTTTCTTTCTTATCATCTTGCCTTCTCACCCTCTCAACTTCCCGCCTTCTCGCCCTACGGACATCCGGCGGACGCCCCCGGATTCCCCCTCTCGAGGCCCCGGGCAATAAAAGCTTTGACAAACGGGACAATATTTGCTATGTCACGGCGGCTTTAATGGTTGGTTCCTATCGGTTCAGATCACCAATTCCACATTGGGAGGAGATGGAGAGATGATTAGCGAGAGAGTCAAACGTGTCTTCAGCGCCGTATTTCCGGCGCTCATCGTTCTGCTCGCCGCGGCACCCGTGTTCGCAAGCGAAGCAGACCTGGTCATTCCCCGGCTGACGGCCGCTCAGAACAACCTGCTCATGATCGGCTTCGCGATCTGCTTCCTGGGGATGGTCTACGGCTACTTCATGTACGCCAAGGTCAAGGGGCTCCCGGCCCACAAGTCCATGCTGGACGTGGCGGAGATCATTTTCCAGACCTGCAGCACCTACCTCATCCAGCAGGGCAAGTTCCTGTTCATCCTGTTCGTCTTCATCGGCGCGTGTATCTTCTACTACTTCGGCTTCCTGCAGCACATGGGGATGAAGGATGTTCTGCTGATCCTGTCCTGGACCGTCGTCGGCATCCTCGGGTCCTACGGTGTCGCCTGGTTCGGCATCCGCATGAACACGCTGGCCAACGCCCGCATGGCTTTCGCCTCGCTCGAGGGCAAGCCCATGAAGCTGCTCGACATCCCCCTGACGGCCGGCATGAGCATCGGTGTCCTGCTGGTCTGCGTCGAGCTCATCATGATGCTCATCATCCTGGTCTTCATGCCCCGCGAAGTGGCCGGCGCCGCCTTCATCGGCTTCGCCATCGGCGAGTCGCTGGGCGCCTCGGCCCTGCGTATCTGCGGCGGCATCTTCACGAAGATCGCCGACATCGGCTCCGACCTCATGAAGATCGTCTTCACGATCAAGGAAGACGACCCCCGCAACCCCGGCGTCATCGCCGACTGCACCGGCGACAACGCCGGCGACAGCGTGGGCCCCACGGCCGACGGGTTCGAGACCTACGGTGTGACGGGTGTCGCGCTCATCAGCTTCATCGTGCTGGCGTGCCTGCCCCAGTACCAGGCGGAGCTGCTCGTGTGGATCTTCGTCATGCGCATCCTCATGATCGTCACCTCCATCGGCTCCTACTTCATCAACAAGATGCTCGTCGACTCCCTCTGGGGCGGCAAGGAGAAGGTCAACTTCGAGGCGGCCCTCACGTCGCTCGTCTGGATCACGTCGATCATCTCCATCGTCGTGACCTTCGTCGTCAGCAAGTGGCAGCTCGGGCACTACCCGAACGATCTCTGGTGGAAGCTCTCGATCATCATCAGCTGCGGTACCCTGTCGGCGGCCCTGATCCCCGAGCTGGTCAAGGTCTTCACGAGCTCCAACTCGCGGCACGTGGCCGAGGTCGTCACGGCCTCCCGTGAAGGCGGTCCCTCGCTGAACATCCTCTCCGGCTTCGTGTCGGGCAACTTCGCCGGCTTCTGGATCGGCATCTCGATTTTCGCGCTCATGTTCATCGCCTACTACACCAGCACCATGGGGCTGTCGGCCTTCATGGAGTACTCCTCCGTCTTCGCCTTCGGCCTGGTGGCCTTCGGTATGCTCGGCATGGGTCCCGTGACGATCGCCGTCGACAGCTACGGCCCCGTGACGGACAACGCCCAGTCGATCTACGAGCTGTCCCTCATCGAAGCCATCCCCAACGTGGAGAAGGAGATCGAGAAGGACTACGGCTTCAAGCCCCGCATGGATGTGGCCAAGCACTACCTTGAGGAGAACGACAGCTGCGGCAACACCTTCAAGGCGACCGCCAAGCCCGTGCTCATCGGCACGGCCGTCGTCGGGGCCACCACGATGATCTTCTCGCTGATCCTGCTGCTCCGCAAGGCGCTCGGCATCCAGCCCGAGCAGATCCTGAACCTGCTCAACCCCTGGACCCTGCTGGGGCTGCTCTGCGGCGGCGCCGTCATCTACTGGTTCACCGGCGCCTCCACCCAGGCCGTCGTGACCGGCGCCTACCGGGCCGTGCAGTACATCAAGCAGCACATCAAGCTCGACGACGCGGCGAGTCTCTCCGCCTCGACGGAGAACTCGAAGGAAGTCGTGAAGATCTGCACGGTGTACGCGCAGAAGGGCATGTTCAACATCTTCATCGCCATCTTCTTCTTCGCCCTGGCCTTCGCGTTCCTGTCCGCTCCCGTCAAGGGCCCGGACTCCGCCTCCTTCTTCATCAGCTACCTGATCTCGATCGCCGTCTTCGGTCTCTACCAGGCCCTTTTCATGGCCAACGCGGGCGGCTGCTGGGACAACGCGAAGAAGGTCATCGAGGTCGACCTCAAGGAGAAGGGCACGCCCCTGCACGCGGCCGCCGTCATCGGCGACACCGTCGGCGACCCCTTCAAGGACACCTCGTCGGTGGCCCTCAACCCGATCATCAAGTTCACCACCCTGTTCGGCATCCTGGCGATGGAAATCGCCATCGCGCCGGACATGAGAACGTCGGCGATTGTCGTCGGGGCCATTTTCCTGCTCATCGCGATCACCTTCGTCTACAGGTCCTTCTACGCCATGCGAATCCCGCTGGAGAAGTAGGGCAGCCTTTCGTCTGACCGAGAGGGGGCACGGCAGAGATGCCGGCCCCCTTTTTTTCTTCGCCCAACAGGAGAAGGGGGCATTCACCCTCACTGCAGAAATAACCCTTGACAGCCTGCGGCAAACTCAATACCTTCAGGGGGCCCAACCGGCCGGAAACGGCGGTCAAGGCAACCCTTCAGGGCATCTCGCATGGGATTCAACTGCGGCATCATCGGCCTTCCCAACGTGGGGAAATCGACCCTGTTCAACGCGCTGACCTGCGCCGGGGCGGAGGTGGCCAATTACCCCTTCTGCACGATCGACCCCAACGCGGGAATCGTCCACGTCCCGGACGAACGCCTCGAGCACATCGCGTCCGTCATCAAGCCCCCCAAGGTCACCTACACGACCATGGAGTTCATCGACATCGCCGGCCTCGTGCGGGGCGCCAGCAAGGGCGAAGGCCTAGGCAACCAGTTCCTGGGTCACATCCGTGAGGTGGACGCCATCGTCCACATCGTCCGCTGCTTCGACAACCCCGACATCGCCCACATCTACGGCCCCGTCGACCCGGTTCGTGATATCGAGATCATCAACATGGAGCTGATCCTGGCCGACCTGGACACCCTCGCAAAGCGCATCGCCAAGACGGACAAGACCGCCAAGGCGGGCGACAAGGACGCCCGGAAGGCCCTGGAGGTCTACCGGCGCTTCGAGGACGCCCTCAGGCGCGGCATCCCCGCCCGGAACCTCGCCGTTCAGGAAGACGATCGCGAGATCCTGGCGGAGGCCCACCTGCTGACCTCGAAGAAGGTCCTCTACGTGGCCAACGTGAGCGAGAAGGTGCTCAAGGAGGACGGCGCCTACATCGCGAAGGTCCGCGAGGCGGCGGCGAAGGAAGGCGCCCGCGTGGCGGTGATCTGCGGCGACCTCGAAATGGAGATCGCAAAGCTGGACCGCTCGGAACGCGGGGAATTCCTGGAGGACCTCGGCCTGAAGGAGTCGGGGCTCCAGCAAATCATCCGCGAGGGATACGCCCTGCTCGATCTCATCACGTTCTACACCACCGTGGGACCGGAGCTGCGGGCCTGGACGATCCGCAGGGGAACGAAGGCGCCCCAGGCCGCAGGCAAGATCCACACGGACATGGAGAAGGGATTCATTCGGGCCGAGGTGCTCCATTACGACGATTTCCTCCGCGCCGGTTCCATCGCGGCGGCCAGGGAAAAAGGGCTTCTGCACTTCCAGGGAAAGGACTACGAAATCGTTGACGGGGACATTGTCTATTTCAGGTTCAACGTGTGATTCCGCACGGTTAACCATCAATATTTTTTATTGACAAGCCCCACCCGATCAAGTATAAACCGACCCTTGAGAACAACTGCCCGCAAGGGTAAAAAGGAAAAAGGAGGTGAAACAACTGATGAAGAAGGCATTCGCACTGGTACTCGCCCTTTTGCTCGCCGTTTCTTTCTCGTTCGTGGGTTGCGCCAAGCAAGAGGAGAAGAAGCCCGCGCCCGCGCCTGCACCGGCCCCGGCTCCGGCTCCTGAGAAGGCTCCCGAGAAGGCAGCAGCTCCGGCCCCGGCCCCGGCAGCCCCGGCTCCGGCCCCGGCAGCTCCGGCGAAGAAGTAGTTCCACTCAAAACCAGGCTGTCAGAAAAACCGGGCATCCTTACACGGATGCCCGGTTTTTTATCTGCGTCCCTTTGAAAAAGACCCATTTACGGCGTTGCCCTTGTCATTCGTCGTTCCACGTACGTCTCAGGACGCCTCACTCCGCGTGACATCGGGCGCCTTGCATCCGGACATTTTTGAAAGATCCGAGAGGGAGAGACCGGCTTTCTTTTTGCATCCTTTCGTGATCGCGCTTCATGATGCCTCACTGTGGAAGAGGAACACGATGAATCGAGTCCTGCGAATCGGTCTGACCTTTCTGCTGCTCGGCGCAAGCGCCGGCTGCATGTGGAAAACACCCCCCCCGCCGCAAGCCGTCAAGCCGCCGGCCAAAATCGCCCTGGTCCTCGGCGCGGGCGCGTCGCGGGGGTTCGCGCACATCGGCGTCCTCAAGATCCTGGAGTCCAACCGTGTCCCGATCCACCTGATCGTCGGCACGAGCGCCGGCAGCCTCGTCGGAAGCATGTACGCTTACGGGTTCAACGCCTTCCAGCTGCAGAGCCTCTCCTTTTCCGTCGAGAAGGGGGACATCATCGACCTGACCGTGCCGGACAACGGGTTCATCAAGGGCGAAAAGCTCGAGGCCTACGTGAACCACATGCTGAAGGACACCCCCATCGAGAAGCTCCGGACCCCGTTCTACGCCGTGGCGGCCGACATCCAGACGGGCGCGGAGGTCGTCTTCGCCACGGGCAACACGGGCACGGCCGTGCGGGCCAGCTGCTCCATCCCCGGAATCTTCCAGCCCGTCCGGATCGGCTCGAGGCTCTATGTCGACGGGGGCATCGTGAGCCCCGTCGCGGTCGACTACGCACGGAAAATGGGCGCGGACCTGGTCATCGCCGTGGACGTCTCCATGGGCGTCGAAAGCCCGCCGCCGAAGACGCTCATGGAAACGATCCTGCAGTCCGTGGTCATCATGCACTCGAAGATCGCCCAGAACCAGCTGAGTCGTGCCGACATCGTCATCCGGCCCCGGGTGAGCCATATCGGCTCGACGGACTTCACCCGGCGCCACGAGGCGGTCCTGGAAGGCGAGAAGGCGGCCCTGGAGGCGATGCCGCAGGTGAAGGCGGCGTTGGACAGGCTGAGGGCAGAAGGAAGGTTGTAGGGCTTTGCAGCCCCAGCAGATTTCTTCCTGCAAATAGACGTCCTTCGACCGTTCTAAGGCTCGCTGCGCTGCAGACGCAAAAACTCGCCCTTTCGGGCTCAAACAGTTTGCGCTCCGGCCGCTCCGCTTCGCCAAGAACGTTTACCGAAGGCCGCCTGACTTTGCATCCGGAACCTGCTTCGCCCGCACCGCTTTTTGGATAAAAAAAATTGGTGGATGACGGACGGCTCATCCACCAATTCTATGTTAAAAAGAGAGGCTGTTCCCCAACCCCCTCCCTTTTCTTTCAGGGGGTCGGCGGATGGAAAGGAGGGAACCAAAAACCATCCGCCGATTCGCAAACCTAAAGCACGATCATGGTTGCTGGGTGTCTATTTTATGAGACCTTTGGAGAGGATCTACCTTTCCTATTCGATAAATTCTTTATCTCTCTTTATGTTAAAGGTCAGTCATCCAAAGGTCTCGCTTGTACATTTAGCAATAAGGATGCCATCAAAATAAACGCAATGAATACGAAATATTGCAAAAACGTGCCTTGGCAGCGAAGATGATGCATGTGCTTTATTCGCACACCTTGACGGGCAATTCCTCAACAAGACCTGAAAATCGGCGCTTTCACGGACGTTCTTGATTCGCACGCATCGTGCGTATTTTGCACTATCTTCCTAAGTGGCCGTTTCGGCTTCCTTTCCCGCCTTTTTCAGCTCCCGGATCAGCGCGTACCGGGAAATGTTCAGCAGCCGGGCCGCCCTGGTCTTGTTCCCCCCGCTCAACTGCAGGGCGCGGGAGAGGATGCGCCCCTTGATTTTCCCGGTGAGCCTGTCGACGGCCTGCTTGTAGTCGATCCGGTCCGATGCCGACGTGAGCGGAAGCAGCTCATCGAGCTGCACGACAGGGTCCTGGGCCGCCGACGCCTTGATCTCGGCGGGGATGTTCTCCGGCGTGATGAATCGTCCCACGTCGCGCAGGATCATGATCCGCTCGATGATGTTCTTGAGCTCGCGTACGTTTCCCGGCCAGGAATACCGGCGGAGGATCTCCTCGGCCTCCTTCGTGAACCCCTTGACCTTCTTGTTGAACTTGCGGTTGAACTCCTCCAGGTAGTTGCGCGCCAGCAGCAGCAAATCATCGCCACGCTCCCGCAGGGGCGGCAGGATGATCGGCACCACGCTGATGCGGTAGAAGAGGTCCTCGCGGAAGGAGCCCTCCGCAACCATCTTCGAGAGGTCCCGGTTCGTGGCGAAGATGAACCGCACGTCGACCGGGATGGACTCGTTGCCCCCGAGGCGGCGGATGTAGCCGTCCTCGAGCATCCGCAGAAATTTCGCCTGCAACGGCAGGCTCATGTCGCCGATCTCGTCGAGGAACAGCGTCCCCCCGCTGGCGTATTCCAGCAGGCCGATCTTGCGCTTCCGCGCATCGGTGAACGCCCCGGCTTCGTAGCCGAACAGCTCGCTTTCCAGGAGGGTCCCGGGGATCGCCGCGCAGTTGACGTCGACGAAGCGCTTCTCGTGGCGCTGGCTCTGCCGGTGGATGGCGCGCGACACGAGTTCCTTCCCGGTGCCGCTCTCGCCCTGGATGAGGATATTGGTGTCGTGCTTGGCCACTTCCTCGATGACGTGGAAGATCCCGACCATCTTCTTCGATTTGCCGAGGATGTTGTGGAACCCCAGGAGGAAGTCTTCCCGCTCCTTGAGTTTTTCCACCTCCGTCTTGAGCGACTTGGCCTCGATGGAGAGCATGGAGTGCATGATGGCGCTGTCGTAGGACGTGGCGGCATTGTTGACGAGGATGTCCAGGACGTTGATCTGGTCGCGGGAGTACACCCCCGCCTTCATCGCCAGCAGCAGCACCCCCCTGAACCGGTCCTTGACCTTCAGGGGAATGGCCACCTCGCAGGGGTAGCCCTCGTAGAGCGGCACGGCGTCGTCTTCCTCCCCGCCGGGCTGCCGGACGGTGATGGCATCGCTGTCCATCGCCCTGCGGATGATCGTCCGGCCGACCCGGTCGCCGTACTCGTTCCGGTCGTCGATGAACCCGCGCTCGCCGTCATTGATGAAGACCCGGTTCTTCTCGATGTCGAGAAAATAGATCAGGGCCTTCTCGGCCTTGCCGATCCTCAGGGCGCTGCGGATCAGGATCTCGTGGATGCGCTCGATCGAGTAAGTGGAATTCAGGCCCGAGACGGCCTCCTGGAGGATGAGCAGCTGATCGATCTTCTCTCGGTTGATCTCGAAGAGGCGCGTGATGTGGATGATGATGCTCACCTGGTTGGCGAAGGTGAGCAGGATCTCGATCTCGTCGGGGGAGAAACGGGATTTCTCCTTGGTCCAAACGGCGATGATGCCGATGACATCCTCCTCGATCTTCAGGGGGGCATAGAACGTGGAGCCGCGCTTGTAGAAGGCGGAGATCTTCCGGTCCGTCTCCGTTGTGCGGGGGTCCGTCTCCGAATCCTCAAGGGCGATGTAATGGCCCGTCTTGGCCACGCGGGTCTCGAAGCTGTCGTGCTTTTTCAAATTCAAATGCACCGAGAAGGCCCTCCGGGTCTCCTCCTCGCTGTAGTTCTTCACCACCCGCGTGTAGAGGTTCTCCCGGGCCTCGTCGAGCAGAAGGATGATCCCGCGGTCAAACCCCATGGAGTCGACGACCTCGTCGAGGATCTTGCCCAGGATGTCCTCGACGCTGGAGGGGGCTGTCAGGAAGGTGCTGATCCGGTAGATCCCTTTGATCAGCTTGTCCTTGTCGATGCTGAACGCGGAGGAAGTTCGAACGGGGGGTGCGGGGATCGTTCCGCCTTGCTCGATGATGCGCGACATGAGTCCACCGTCCTTCGGGTCTTGGGTATCGGGTTTAGGGAATCGGGCCGAGGAGGTCAAACCGGGAGGAAGGCATTCCCGCAAATTCCCATGCGACCGCTCCGTCATGAATGTGCTTGCTTGCGGTTTATATCAGGGCGGCGTGCGTTTTTCAACTGATTCCGTGCGGAATTTGCACACACCAAGAACGGGTCAGGGGAAAGGGAAAAGGGACGGGATGCGCCCCCGGTCACGTGCCTGCTAGGCCGTGTCGTAGCGGAGGAACTGCATGGTGAAGACGGCCCTGCCCTGGGTGGCCGAGCGCAGATCCGTCGAGTAGCCGAAGAGCGAACGGAGGGGGACATTCGCCCGGATCTCCGTGACGGGCCCCTTGGGGTTGACGGATTCGACCTCGCCCTTGCGCGCGTTGAGATCGCCGATGACCTCGCCCATGAAGTCCCTCGGCGTCAGGACGTCCACCCGCATGATCGGCTCCAGGAGAACGGGATCGGCCTTGGTACAGCCGTCCCGGAAGGCCGTCGCCGCGGCGATCCTGTAACCCACCGAGGAGGCCTCGCCTTCCCTGTAGGACCCCCCCGTGATGCGGACCCGGACATCCAGCACGGGGTAGCCCGCCACGATGCCGCTCATCACCGCCTCGCCGAGGGACTCCTCGATGACGGGATGGTATTCCGGGGGGATGCTCTCGGCAGGCAGCTCGTTGCGGATCTGGATCCCGTAGCCTCTCGGCAACGGCTCGAGGACGAGCTTCACATGGCCGAAGTGCTTCTTCTCGCCGAGGTCCCGCTCGAAGCGGCCCTCGGCCTCCACGGCCTTCCGGATCGTCTCGCGGTAGACCACGCGCGGCTTTCCCGTGTTGACGTGGACGTTGTACTCCCTCAGGAGGCGGTCCACGACGATCTCCAGGTGCAGCTCGCCCATCCCCGAGATGATCGTCTGGGCGGTTTCCTCGTCGTACTTGACCTTCAGCGTCGGGTCTTCCTCGCTGATCTTCGCGAGCACCTCGGGCAGCTTCTCCTGGTCGGCCGGGGTCTTGGCCTCGACGGCCTGGCTGATCACGGGGTCATAGAACTCGATGGACTCCAGGACGAGGGGCTTCGACTCGCTGCAGAGGGTGTCGCCCGTCTGCGCCTCCTTGAGGCCCGCCACGGCGATGATGTCGCCCGCCCCGGCCACGTCGATGCGCTCGCGCTTGTTGGCGTGCATCTTCAGCAGGCGGGCCACTTTTTCCTTCCTGCCCTTCGCGGCGTTGAAGACCTCGTCGCCCGCCTTCAAGAGCCCCGAGTAGATGCGCACGAAGGTGATCTTCCGCCCCTCCATCATGGAGACCTTGAAGGCGAGCGCCGAGAAGGGCTCCTTGTCGCTGGCCGCGCGCGTCTCCTCGGCTTTCGTCACGGGGTTGACGCCCTTGACGGGCGGGATGTCCTCCGGCGACGGCAGGTAGTCGACGACGGCATCCAGGAGAGGCTGGATCCCCTTGTTGCGCAGCGCCGTGCCGCACAGGACGGGGACGATCTTCAGGGACACGGTGGCCCGGCGGATCGCCCGGACGAGCTCGGCCTCCGTGACGGGCACCTCGCCGAGGTATTTCTCGGCGATCTCGTCGTCGACCTCGGCGAGCGTTTCCAGCAGATTGTCCCGCCGGGTCTCGGCCTCGGCCCGGAAGTCCGCGGGGATCTCCGAGACGTCGAAGGCCGCCCCCAGGGTGTTTTCCTGCCACGTGATGAGACGCATGCGGACCAGGTCGACGATCCCCCGGAAGTTCTCCGCTTCCCCGAGGGGCACCTGGACGGGCAGCGGCACGGAGGCGAAGCGCTCCCTCATCATCTGCACGGCGTTGAAGAAGTCCGCCCCGATGCGGTCCATCTTGTTGATGAAGGCGATCTTGGGGACGCCGTACTTGTCGGCCTGGTGCCAGACGGTCTCGGACTGGGGCTCGACCCCTTCCACGGCGGAGAAGACGACCACGGCGCCGTCGAGGACCCGGAGGCTGCGCTCCACCTCGATCGTGAAATCGACGTGCCCCGGCGTGTCGATGATGTGGATCTCGTGGTTTCTCCAGTCGCAGGTCGTCACAGCGGAGGTGATGGTGATCCCCCGCTCCTGCTCCTGGGGCATCCAGTCCATGACGGCTTCCCCGTCATGCACCTCGCCCATCTTGTAGGACTTGCCCGTGTAGTAGAGGATCCGTTCCGTGACGGTCGTCTTGCCCGCGTCGATATGGGCGACGACGCCGATGTTCCGGATTCTCGAGAGCTTGACTCTTGCCATGGCTTCCACGCCGCCTGCGGGACGCAGGCAGTCCTTTCCCTCACGGCCCGATCGGGGTCTGCCTACCCCCCGGCCTGGGCCTGCTTCGCGAGATCCTTGTTCGGGGTGACGGGCTCACGCAGATCGACGTGACCCTTGATCGTCGTGACGTCCTTGCCGCTCACCTGGATCCGGATGCGCCTGATCTCCGGCAGGTTGTGGGCAAGGGTATTGGCCAGCGAGTAAACGGTGGCGACCTCGCTCGCCGTCCCGCCGGGGTGCTGCTCGATGAAGGGGTTGTCGAAGTTCAGGACGGCCGTCCCGTCGGCCACCCGAAGGGCGAGCAGACGGGCGCCCGCCGGGATCGTCCGGATGCTCCCCATCTTGGGCCCCTCCACGAGGGCGCGCACGATCTCCTCGGCCTGGGCGGCCGTGTTCTTCCCCTTCGGGATCAGGCGTTTCTCCTGAACGAGGAACCGCTCGTTGGCGTCGGAAAAGAAGAGCACCACTTCCTTGCGCTCCCGCTTGGCCGCCGCCTCCTGGGCGTCGGGTGGGAAAAGGGTGTCCGAGAGGGCCCAGAACAGGAAGGCGAGGAACCCGCCGCCGATGAGCACGGCGGCGACGATGAAAAACAGCCTGAAGGTTTTCTTCTTTTTCCGCGTCCTGAATTCTTCGGTCCGCCGCTGTCTCTTGCTTGCCATGATCACTCGATTCCGCCGGCCCGGCCGCGCCGCGCTACAGCCGGCTCAGGTTCTCCCTGGATTTCGTCCCCCATTCCGAGTCGGGCGCAAGCTGGATGACCTTCCGGAAGGACTCGGCGGCCTCCTTGCGCTTGCGGAGCTGCATCTGGGTCATGCCGAGCCAGTAGTGCGCCTCGGCCAGGTTGGGGGCTCTCTCCACGGATTTCTGCAGGTGACCCTCCGCCTGCAGGTAGGCCCCCTGGCGGTAGTCGATGACCCCGAGGTTCAGCTCCAGGATGGGCAGCAGGTGGGTGTTGGGTTCCTTCCGGATCGCTTCGCTGAAGCTGGCGTAAGCCCCCCGCAGGTCGCCCTTGGCCACGTAGGCCCGCCCCATGTTGTACAGGGGCACCGAGGGCGTCTCGTACAGCGGGTTGGCCAGGGCGCGGGTGAAGGACGCGACGGCCTCGTCGTAGAGCCCCCGGGAAAGCTGGATCGTCCCGAGATAGTTGTGCGCCTCGGCATAATCCGCCTTCAGGGCGATCGCCTTCTGGAATTCGCGGACGGCCTCGTCGGTGAAGCCCCTCCGCTCATAGGCGATCCCCATGTTGTAATGCACGGCGGGGTCGTCGGGCGTCAGCTTCTCGGCCTCCATCAGCTCCTTGAGGGCCGGGGCATACTGGCCCGCCTGGATGTGCGCCGTCCCGATCCGGAGGTGCCCCCGGGCCTTTTCCTTGATCTCCGCGTCGGAGGCGCAGCCGGCGAGCGACACGGCGAGGGCCGCCATGGCCAAGATCCACAAACGGGTCCTTTTCATTTCCTGTCCCCCTGTCCTATTTCCGGTTGCCGTTGACCCACCAGTCGCTCTTGTCCCTGAACCACCACTGCGTCCAGTCCGTCCGGAGGACGGCGTCGGCCAGCTTCCTGCCCTCGTCGGTGCAGAGACGGCGGACGGCATAGTCCAGCCACTCCCGGCTGTACTTGTTGCCGAGGTCGCCGTACTCCTTGAGCAGCAGGATCAGGCCGAGCTGGTCCGCATCGTGCGCCAGCAGGGACTCCCGGGTCTTCTTCTCGTTGAACTCCCCGAGGACGGCCTTGATCTCTTCGCCGAAGGGAAGGTTTTCGGTGAGCTCCCGCACGGCCTTTTCTTCGTCGACGGTGACGTATTTCTTGTACATGTAGTTCATGTCGCCCGTCCGCGCCTCGGGCAGGTCGTGGACGAGGCACATCCGCAGCACCTTCAGCTCGTCGACGGACGGGTCGAGCTTGCACAGCGCGTAGCCGATGAACAGGGTCCGCAGGATGTGCTCCGCGACGGACTCCTTCCCGGAGCCGAGAAACTGAAACCCCGTGCGCGGGGTCTTGTTCAGCATGCCCACTTCGAACAGGAAATTCGCGATCTCCTTCATCTCATCCCTTTTTCAGCGTTTTCACCCGGTTGGCCATGTGCTCCGAGAGTTTCCGGATCTCGAGCTGAAGCGGGGCGATCCCCTCGGGCTTCATGGCATAGATCCGGTCCAGGCGCTCCTTCCAGTGCTCGATCACGTCGATCTCGTGCTCCCGGAGCTTCTGCTCGAACTTGCGCTGCAATTCCTTCAGGAACTCGGCGTCTCTGGACATGGCCCCTCCCCGTCTGTCCCGCAGTCCCCGCCTGCCGAGGCAACCCGGGCGCAAGGATTGAGTATTATAACAACAAGCTTCCATCTTGCAAGCGGGAATCTGGCATCGGGCGGCCCGCGGTCAGGGGCCTCCGAAACGGGCGCAGGGTCCGGGCGGCGGGCGATCCCGCGCCGCCCTGCGGGAGACGATTCGATTGACAACGCCGGGGGTTTGTGCCAGTTTCGGCACGGGCGACAGGTTCAACGGGCCTGCGCAGAGAGACGGCGGGGGAAAAGGAGATCGCAAAGACGTGGATCCGGGTTTGCTGGGGCATGTGAGTTTCAGCTGGGAATTTGTCGCCTCCCTCCTGAGCATCATCCTCATCGATCTCATCCTCGCCGGGGACAACGCCGTGGTCATCGCCATGGCCGTGCGCTCCCTGCCCCGTAGGCAGCGCCAGAAAGGAATCCTGCTCGGCTCCGGAGCGGCGGTTCTGCTCCGCGTCGTGCTGACCTTCTTCGCGGCCCAGCTCCTGCAGACCCCCTACCTGAAGTTCGTCGGGGGCCTGTTCATCCTCTGGATCGCCGTGAAACTCTTCGTCGAGGGGAACCCCGGCGAGGAGGTCCACCGGGAGGCGAAGACGATCTGGCAGGCCCTATGGGTCATCATGGTCGCCGACATCACCATGTCCCTGGACAACGTGCTGGCCGTGGCCGGCGCCTCGAAGGGGAACCTCTTCCTGCTCGTCTTCGGCCTCGGCCTGAGCATCCCCTTTGTGGTCTTCACGAGCAGCCTGCTGTCCATCCTGATGGACAAGTACCCCGTTATCCTATACCTGGGTGCGGCGCTCCTGGGCAAGGTCGGGGCCGAAATGATCTTCACGGACCCTGTCATCGTCGGGATTTTCAACCCCCCGGCGGCGTTCCGGTATGCGATGGAGGCCCTCTTTGCCGTCGGCGTCATCGTCGCGGGGAGGCTCTGGGTGCGACACAAGATCGCGTCGAAACGATGACAAACCGCCCCGCGGCGACGGGACCCTTCCGGGCCGGCCGCGGGAAAACCATCGGGGATACAGCGCCATGGCCATTCTCACCCTGTCCCGGGAATACCGAAGCGGCGGCCGGGAGATCGGCACCGCCGTCGCCGAGCGGATGCGCTACGACTACGTGGGCAAGGAGCGGATTCTCGCCGATCTCCGGGCGCAGGGAGGACGCTGGGCCGCGGTGCTGCGCGAGGTCGACGAGGAGGGGCCCACGATCTGGGAGCGGTTCGACTGGGAATACAGGGGTCTCATGGCGCTCGTGGAGTCCACCCTCTACGAGTTCGCCGTGCGGGACCGCGTCGTCCTCGTGGGCCGCGGGGCGAACTTCCTGCTCGAGGGCCTGCCGCACGTCCTTCGGGTGCGGCTCACGGCTCCCGTGGAGCAACGGGTTGAATGGGTCATGCAGAAAGACGGCGTGGGCCGGGACAGCGCCGTCCGGCTCATCGAAAAGACGGACAGCGAGCGGGCATCCTTCATCCGCGTGCATTTCAACAGGGAGTGGGACGACCCGACCGCCTACGACATGGTGTTCGACACCTCCGCAAAGCCCTTCGGGGAAATCGTTGACATCCTGTGCAGCGCCCTGCAGGAAAGGACGGCGAGGCTGACCGAAGAGGGACGCGGACGGCTGCGCGGCAGGACGATCGCAGCCCGCATCAAGGCCCGCATCGCCACCGACCCCGCGATCCGGATCCCCACCCTCCAGGTGTCCTTCGACGGCAGATCCATCCTCCTGCGGGGAGTGGCCCACCGGGTGGCCGACCTCGATGCGATCGAGAGGATCCTCGAGGTCACAGCCGAGGGGACACCCGTGCGCAACGAAATCCGATACCGGTTCTAGGGCCCTTGCCTCAGGGCCCGTTCGGTCCCGGGCCCGCGACAAGAAAAATACTGGAAAAAACCCGTCGAATTGGATATAGAACCGCAGGGTGCGGCGCTCGGCGCCGCCCGGGGTTTTATTCCATCACGGATCCGGAGATTTCCGGACGGCCTGCTCGTTCTGCCCGGGGTGTACAAGGAGGGGCTGCATCCTTGCCGGCAGCGCCTCCTGACGCATAGATTCCGTTATCGTCCATCTTCATCATTCATCAGCACACGGCCCCGCACGGCTGCGGCCGGGCTGCAGGGCACCACCGGAGTTGTGGAAAGGAGGTTTCCCGATGATCAGAAGATTGGCTGGTTTTTTCACCTACTTCATGCGGCACTACCTGCCTGACGCGTACCTGTTCGCCATCCTGCTGACCCTGTTGACGGCCGTCCTGGCGCTTGCCTTCACCCCGTCGGACATCATGAAGGTGATCACGACGTGGGGGGACGGCATCTACGGCATCATCGCCTTCGCCATGCAGATGATCCTGATCCTCGTGACGGGATACTGCCTGGCGCTCACCCCGCCGGTCAGCAAGATCCTCAACGGGATCGCCGCCATGGCGACGACCCCCGTCAAGGGCGCCATGATCACGGCTTTCGTCGCGAGCCTGGCGGGCTGGGTCAACTGGGGCTTCGGCCTCATCGTGGGCGGCTTCCTCGCCCTCGAGATCGCCAACCGGCAGCGCAAGTCGGATTTCCCCCTGCTGATCGCCGCGGCCTACAGCTCCCTGGGCATCTGGCACATGGGGTTCTCCGGCTCCGTCCCCCTGCTGCTTGCGACGCCCAAATCCAATCTGAACCTGATCGAGAAGGTCACCGGCAAGATCGTGCCCATTTCCGACACCATCCTCGCTTCCTGGAACATGATCCCCGTCGCGATCATGCTGTTCAGCATCCCGTTCCTCTTTTACTTCATGCACCCCAGGGAAGAGGATTCCATCGGCCTGACCGCGGAGCGGGCGAAAGAACTGCTCGGCGAGACGGTCGAGGTCGAGAGGCCCGCCAACCCGACGCTGGCCGAGCGGGTCGACCACAGCTACATCATCAACTTCATCTTCGCCGCCCTCGGCGTCGTTTACCTGGTCAACCACTTCATCAAGAAGGGCTTCGACCTGAACCTCAACGTCGTCATCTTCCTGTTCTTCGTCCTCGGCGTGATCCTGCACCGCAAGCCCATCAACTACGTCCGGGCCATGAACATCGCCATCCGCTCCGCCGGCGGCATCGCCCTGCAGTTCCCCCTCTACGGCGGGATCATGGGGATGATGATCGGCACGGGTCTCGCGAAGGTCATCGCGGGGTGGTTCGTGGCCGTCTCGACCCCGCAGACCTTCTACATGTTCCAGTTCTGGTCCGCCGGCGTGATCAACCTGTTCGTGCCCTCCGGCGGCGGCCAGTGGGCCGTCCAGGGACCGATCACCGTCGAGGCGGCCAAACTGATGAACATCGACATGGTCAAGTCCGCCATGATGGTGGCCTGGGGCGACCAGTGGACGAACATGATCCAGCCCTTCTGGGCCCTGCCGCTCCTGGGACTGGCGGGACTATCGGCCAAGGACATCATGGGCTACACGACGATGATCCTCCTGTGGTGGGGGGCCATCCTGACGTTCTTCGCCCTGCTCCTCGGCTTCGGGGTCATGTAATCTCTCCGCCATTCGGCGGATCCGCGGAAAAAGCCGGCTCCCTTCGGGGCCGGCTTTTTTCCGTTGCCCGCAACGGGACGTCGACACGACGAAACTCTCGAGCCTTTCATCATGAAAAGCAGGGGAACGGGTTACAGGGCCCGGACCGCCCAGCGGGGGAAAACGGCCTTCGGCCGCCTTGCGGAAGAGAGGTAGACCAGCGCGAGGAGGAGGATCGCCGGGTTGGACAGGCAGCGCCGGATCCTGTGGTCGATGTGGCGTTTGATGACGGACATTCCGGCGGGCCCCTTTGAAAGGGCATCGGTGGATGGAAAGGAGGGACCAAAACCATCCACCGATCGGCCTCTTTCAAAACAAGCGCCAGGAAATTTGGGGGTCTGTCAGGGTCTTGGGTATTTCCTGATGCGCTTCGACGATGAAAATTAGCAATAATGGTGCCATGAAAGAGCTGAAGGCAACAAAAAACCGCGAAGGGCTCATCAAAATATAGTTGAATGATTTCAATGCATTGATCGATATGCGGCAGGAACGGCACAGGATTCGCCGCTTCGGCGCCGCGGCGCGGCGGGCCCGAATCGTGCGAATTGTGCACTCATCATGTTCGTTTCCATGCAGTTCCTCAAGGCAGGGCATTCGGCGGCCGTGCGTTATACGAACTTAATGTTCATAAATCGCACAGACAACACGGCGTTCGGAAACAGCCGGAAGCCGGCCTCTTATTCCTTTGAATGTTCGGCTGCCCGCAGGCTCCCCCGCGTCGGGAGGAAAGCCCCATGACGCGTCGCCGAAATTCCCCGACCAGCGCCGTTTTTACCTTGACAGACGGGCTGCAATTCGGTATATGTCACGCGTTTTATCGGGACACTCGAGCGCCGGTTGCAGGACGCTTGACCATACCGGACCCGCCGTTCTTTCGCCACGCCTGAGAACAGACAGAGAGAGAGGATCACCCAAGGCGATTTACATCATGCGGCTCACGCTATTGCGCAAGCACAGGAAACATGCGTAATTCACGTCTTGGGGCCAAATTTTAAGAAAGGGAGGTAGTTGGTTATGGCGTTGAATTTCAATTTCACCGAAGAACAAAAGATGCTCGAGGACAGCGTGTACAAATGGGCGGTGAGCTGGCTCGAGCCCCAGATGGAACACGCGTACGAAGCGGACGTGATGCCCGAGGGCCTCTTCAGGGAGACCGGCAATCTCGGCATCAACGGCATCGTGTTCGAGGAGAAGTACGGCGGAGCCGCCATGGGCTACGTGGAGACCCTGCTGGCCTACGAGACGATCGCCCGCGTGAGCAACGCCCTCTCCATGACCGTCGGCGCCAGCCAGACGCTGTGCTTCGACAACTTCCGCCGCAACGCGACGGAAAAGCAGAGAATGGACGTCCTGCCCAAGTCCTGCACGGGCGAGTACATCGGCTGCCTCGGCATCACCGAGCCCAACGCCGGTTCCGACGCGATGAGCATGAAGACCCGCGCCATCAAGAAGGGCGACAAGTGGGTCATCAACGGCAGCAAGATTTTCATCACCAACGGACCCGTCGCCGACTTCATGGTGTTCTACGCCAAGACGGACCCCGACAAGGGTCCCCACGGCATCTCCACCTTCTTCTGCTATCCCAAGAAGACGAAGGGCTGGTCCTGTGAGAAGATCAAGAAGTGGGGCATGAGGACCTCCCCCACGGGTCTCGTGACCTTCGAGGACATGGAGCTTCCGGAAGAGAACCTGATCGGCGGTCTCAACAAGGGCGTCGCCGTTCTGACCTCCGGCCTCTGCACCGAGCGCATCACCCTGTCGGGTTGCACCCTCGGCTCGATGCGGAGCTGCCTCGAGCTCTCCCTGAAGTACGCCCAGGAGCGCGTCCAGTTCGGCAAGCCCATCGCCTCCTTCCAATCGATCCAGGAGAAGCTGGCGAACATGTACTGCGGCTACAAGGCCTCCCGCTGGATGGCCTACAGCGCCGCCGCCTACTGCGACTCGCTCGAGAACAAGTCCGGCGGCAAGGGCACGGACCTCGACCGCATGGCCGCGGCCTCCCTGCTGTACTGCGGCGAGATGGGCACGAAGATCGGTCTCGACGCCATCCAGATCCACGGCGGTTACGGCTACTGCACCGAGTACGGCGTGACCCGTCACTTCCTGGATCAGAAGCTGTGGGAAATCGGCGCCGGCACCTCCGAAATCCGCCGGATGATCATCGCCCGCGAGCTCATGCGGGACAACTTCAAGAGCGGCCTGTAATCCGCTGGACGCAGCACGCTGCCGAGAGAGCCATGGCCCGAAAGAGCCATGGCTCTTTTTTTTCGCGCCGCCGGGGTTTGACAATCCGTGTGGATCCGGGTTAAGATTCCGCCCGACGCCGTTGCCGTCGGAGGTTTCGTTCATGCATCCACGGACGTTGCGCCTGACTCTTGCCTTCACCGCCCTGGCAGGGCTCGGCCTCCTTTCGATCTCCACCGATGCGCTTTCACAGGAAGACACGGCCCACCTGGTCCTCAGAAAAAAGGCAGCGGCCAAGGACAGCCCGTCCGTCTACGTCGTGCAAAAGGGCGACAGCCTCTCGAGGATCATCCGGCGCAAGCTCGGCAGGCCGGCGGCCCAATCGGCATCGGTGCGCAGGCAGGTCATGAGGCTCAACCCCCAGATCCGCAACCCCGACCGGATCTATCCCGGCCAGAGGATCGCCCTGCCCCGCCTCGGCGCGACCCCGGGCGGGCCGGCCTACGTCGTCAACCGGGGGGACACCCTGTCGCGGATTCTCCATGACCGGCTCGGCATCACGGCAGGCGAGATGGCGGCGTGGATCAGGCGGGTCATGCAGCTCAACCCCGGTCTTTCCGACCCGGACCGGATCTACCCCGGGCAGGCCCTGCTGCTGCCCCGGAAAGACCGGGCGCCGGCCGAGCCCGCCGGGACGGCGGCGCAGGAAGAAGGGGCGGCCGAGCGGGTCGACGCGAAGGCCTTCCAGCCGACGGGAAGCGAACTGGCCGTCATCGCGGCGGTCGTTGGGCGCTCGGGGGGAGAGCTCGTCCGCAGCGGCAAATACTTCGTCCCGCTGACCGAGACGGAACACCTGGCCGTCGACTGCGCCGATGTCCCCATGGCGGAGCTTGCCGACGGGAGCCGGATCTTTCTCGATTTCGGGCGCCGGATCCCCGACGGGGCGGCCGCACTCATGCGCGCCCGATGGGGGAACTTCACCGTGCTGCACGACCCCGGGGCCGACGGTCTCTTCTCCGTGCTGGAGGGCGTCTTCGGCGCGTCCGCTCGGTACGCATTCCGCCGGAACGCGACGGCCCTGGAGCTGGGGGCCACGGCGGGCCTCAGGCTCCGAGCGGATTGGGTCCTCGTGCGCCGGTCGGCCGACGGCGGGGAGCACCTCCTGGCCGGCATCCTCCGGGCGCCGGCACGGACCCCGCCGATCCCGGAGCCCGTCGCGCGGTATGCCGAGGGCAAAGGGCTCGCCGTGATCGAGATCGAAGAAGGCAGCGGGTCCCTCCGCGAGCGGCAGGCGGCCCCGGCCCCCGCCGAACCCGCCGTCCTACGGGGAGGCGGCAACCGGGTGTTCGTCGGGTCGCTGCTCGACGCGCTGGGGTACGCCTACAGGGCGGATCAGCCGATCCCCGTCGAGGACGCCTCGAAGGAGGGGGGACCCCCGGTGCTGCGCGCGGATTACACCGTCCGCATCGGAACCCGGACGGCGATCATCCACTTCGGGGAGATGGCGCCGCCCCGCCGGGTCGGGCTCCGTGAGGGCGGGATGGAGCTGATCCAGATCGCGGGCACCGACGACAGGAAGACCGTCGTCGAGAAGGTGCTCGGGGGGCTCGATGTCCCCTACGCCGCCGTGACCGAGGATTTCCGGCCGCCGGGGGACGAGGAGCCGCCCCCGTGGGAGCTCACGCTCAGAGCCTTCAGGATCGCCACGGCGGAAGGAACGCTCTACCTCGTGTCCGACGACGCGGATCGCGGGCTCTGCGCCTACATCGGCGAGAGATGGAAGCGAAGGATCGTCCTGTACTGAGAAAGCAAGAGGATGAGAGGGTAAGAAGGTGAGAGGGCTGGATTCGCTTTCAGCCGTCTCCCCATCCTGCCTGCTGCCGTTATCGTCAAGGAAGGAATGGATCTCTTTTGTCTGCCGAGGAAACAAGGAAAGCCGTGAGGGCCATCGCCCTCTTTTCGGGGGGACTCGACAGCATTGTGTCGGTCAAGCTGATCCAGGAGCAGGGCATCGACGTGCTGGGGCTGACCTTCCGCACCCCGTTTTTCGGGGCCGCCAAGCCGCGCGCCGCGGCCGGCACGATCGGCCTGCCCCTCATGGTCCTCGACATCACCGAGGAGCACCTGGCCGTGGTGCGGTCGCCGCGATACGGCTACGGGAAGAACATGAACCCCTGCATCGACTGTCACACCCTGATGCTGCGGATCGCCGGGAGGAAGATGGAAGAGATGGGGTACGATTTCGTCTTCACCGGCGAGGTCCTCGGCCAGCGCCCCATGTCGCAGAGCCGGCAGATGCTGCACGTCGTGGCGAAAAACTCGGGCTACGCCGACCGCATCCTCCGGCCCCTGTCGGCCCTGCGGCTTCCCGAGACCCTGCCGGAGCGGGAGGGCCTGGTGGACCGGGAGCGGCTCCTCGATATCTCGGGCCGGGGCCGCAAGCGGCAGATGGAGATGGCCGAGCGGTACGGCATCACGTCGTATTCGAACCCGGCCGGGGGGTGCCTCCTGACGGACCCCATGTACTCGCGGCGGCTGAAGGATCTCTTCGCCCACGGGGCCGATTGCACGACGAGGGACCTCGAACTCCTGAGCGCGGGGCGCCACATCCGGATCGACGAACGCCACAAGGTGATCGTCGGGCGCAACAAGCGGGACAACCAGGCGATCGAGTCCTTGGTCGATGACCGGGACGCCGTCTTCCAGATGCGGGATTTCCCGGGTCCGCTCTGCGTGCTGCCCGGGGACGGACCGGAGGAGATCCGCCGCAGGGCCGCCGCCATCTGCGCCGCCTACGGCGATGCCCCGAAAGACGCAGGCGAGGTGATCGTGAAGTGCCGGCGCGGTGCAGAGACGACGCTGCTGCGCGTCACCCCGGCGGACAAGGGGGACCTGCAGGAGAGAATGATATGAAACAGGGATCCGGCAAACGGCGAAGGGCGGGGATCGCACGCCTCGCCTTTCCCGTTTACGCCATTTGCCCTGGGCCCTCAGCCCTGCACCCTTAGCCGCTTTCAGGCAGATGCGCGGGGCGCAGCAGGTCATCGACGGTCTTCACGGGGTTGAAGGTCTCGATGGGGACCTCGACGAATACGGTGTGCCAGTGGGCCATGGATCCGTTCCACAGGCCCGGCAGCTCGAGGGCCTTGATATCCCTGCCCTCGTGGGACTTGACCGAGATGAACACCTGGTCGGGGGCGACGAACCGCTCGAGATCGAACGGGCGACCCCGGAAATCGCGCACCCCGCAGGCGAGGTCGACGGGGTTGAAGTGGGTCGACGAGGCCCAGATCTCGGCCTGGCGCGCCTCCGTCTTGTCCACCTGGACCTCCTCGACGATCTGCAGGGAGCACCCGCCGCCGCGCTCCTTGACCCAGAAGGGCCCCCCTCCCGGCTCTCCCTCGTTCTTCACCATCCCGCAGACGCGCAGGGGCCTGTCGAGGGCGTTCATCAGGATCCGCCTGCGCTCCCCCGTCGGCCTGCCTTCGAAGCCGGGCGGCAGCAGGCACGCCAGGCGTCCCGCGGCGAAGCGGGCCGCCTCGGCCAGCACGGCCTCGCCCGCCGACGGGTCCGACAGCGCCCGGAGCCGGCTGAAGAGCTCCCGCTGCAGGGCAACGAGAACCCCGCCCAGGATTTTCTTGTAGAGGACCGTCGTGTCCTTGAGGCGGTCCGGCACGACGTTGTCGATGTTCTTGACAAACACGATGTCCCCCTCGATCGCCTGGAGATTGTAGAGCAGCGCGCCGTGCCCCCCGGGACGGAACAGGAGCCGGCCGTCGCGGGCCCGGAAGGGCCGGTTCTCGAGATCGACGGCGATCGTGTCCGTCGATTCGCTCTGGACGGAGAGCCCGATCTCGTAGTGCACGCCGAAGCGGCGCTCGTAGTCGCCGCGGACCCGCTCGAGGAGATCCCGTACCGGGGCCAGGTGCTCCGCGGAGACCGTCACGTGCATCCGGCACCGGCCGCTCTCGTCCTTCACGTAGAGGGCCGCCTCCACGAGATGCTCCTCCAGGGCCGTCCTCGCCGTGCCGCCGTACCGGTGGAACTTCAGCAGCGCCTTGGGCTTGCAGGCATAGTGGAGCCCCCTTTCGTTGAGGATGAAGTCGAGGATCTCCCGCTCCTCTCCTTCGGCGGCGGGGGTCGCCGCAGGCCGGCCGGCTTTCGACAGCGCCGCGCGCAGGTCTTCGTAGAAGGCATAGCGCGGCAGGCAGGTAACGAAGGTCTCGAACTCGGCGAGGCTTGCGAACCCGCCCCGGTTGAAGGCGGCGTGCCAGTCCCGGAACATCCTCGTGGCGGCTCCCGACGCGGGGACGAACTTGAGGCATCGCCCGGCCCCCGCCGCCTCGTCGTACAGGGCGACCAGTCGCGGTTTCTCGTCCTCGGCGACCCGGAGGATCCCGTCGCCGACCGTGGCCGGCCGGTCCAGGGTCAGGGCCGTCGCCCCCCTCCGAAGCCGTTCGATCTGCTCCGCGATCTTCTCCTCCGTCGCACCCCTGGAACGGATGTATTCGATGTCGGACGGGCTGAACATGGACCGGGAACCTCCGTCAGTGCGTGGTGTTCTTCCTGTTGACGATCTCGATCACGGTCACCTCCGGCGGGGCGAGGACCCGCATCGGGGGCCCCCAGGTGCCCGAGCCCCGGCTCACGTAGAGGTGCGAGCGGCCGAGGTCGTGGAGCCCGCTCGACCGGGGGAAATAGAGATCGACGATGTGGTTGAAGGGGTAGATCTGTCCCCGGTGCGTGTGGCCGGAGAGCTGCAGGTCGAAGAGCCCGAGGGATCCCTCCTCCACGAGGGGCCGGTGCTTCAGAAACAAAACGAAGCGGTCCCGGGACAGGCCGGCGAGCAGCTCGCGCTCCCCGTCGGAATGACCCTTGAGGGAAAACCCGCGGCCCGCCGGATCGTCGACGCCGGCCAGGGTGAGCACCCCGCCCAGATCGCGGGCCTCCCCGCGCAGCACCTCGAACCCGGCCTCCCGGGTGAACGCGAGGGCCTGCTCGAGACCCGCATAGAACTCGTGGTTGCCCGTCACGGCAAACTTGCCCAAGGCGGGACGGATGTCCCTGAACGGCTCGAGAAGCCCCGGCAGACGGGCCGCCGGCCCGTCGACGAGGTCGCCCGTGGAGACCAGCAGGTCGGGGTTCTCCTGCCTCACGATCCGGAGCATGCGCGCGAGCCTGTCCCCGCGGACGATAGGACCGAGGTGCACATCGGAGATCTGGCAGATCCGCAGGCGCTCGACGTGCGCCGGCAGCCGGTCCGTCTCGATCACGACCCGCTCCGTCCGGACGTCGAGCGCCTCGTGAAAGCCCCAGGCCGACGCCGCCAGCGACAGGACAAGCGGGACGAGGAACGCGGTCTTCGCCCCCGGGACGAGGGCGGCGAGCGGCCTGCCCGATGCAAACCCCGCCAGAGAGGCCGCTGCCCGGTACAGATCGACCGCCGCCAGCGCCACGACCAGGAGGAACAGGAATCCCAGCCACAAAAATCCCGCCCACGAAACGGCCCCGGCGGCCCCCTCGGCGCCCTGCCGCTCCAGGATGCGGCTCGCGACGGGGGCCAGCACCATGCACAGCATGGCCAGCGCGACGGGCACGCCCGTTCCGGGCCCGAAGGGGAAGGCGGCCCGGGCCTTCAGGAAGACGTAGCCGTGCATGAGGCCGAGGACCAGGAAAAAGCTTGCCAGAAAAAGCGTCATCGGATTCCGTCGCGATCCGGGGATGGCGGCACAGGGGCGCAGGTTTCGCGCCGGGCGCGCCGATCCTCAACATAATCACGGGCTCCGTCTTTTGCAAATGGAATCCCCGGACCCCCGTCATGCAAAGAACCGCCGCGCGGCATAATGGCACATCGGCCGGTCCGGATCGAACCCCAGGCCGGGATCGACGGCCGGCAGCACGAGGCGCGCCGGCCTCCGTGCGGCAGGATCCAGCAGGGGCTCCAGCCCCCGGCAGAACGCGATGCTCTGCTCCACGGCCGTCCCCATGAGGGCGCCGATGCTGCGGGCCTCCTCGCGGCCCGTGCAGGGATGCCGGTAGTGCAGCTCCCCCCGGATGCGATCCCCGAAGCGCGCCAGCTGGGGCGCGTACACGAGGGCCAGGATCTCCCGCGCCGCCGCGGGGACGGCCGGGAAGAGCCAAAACGAGAGCCGTCCCAGCACGGGATTGCGGTAGAGCCCCTGCATGAAGGCGAACCATCGAAAGGCCGTGACGAGGCCCTCCGCAAAGCCTTCCGCCCGGCCCGGCTCCAGCCATGCCGCCCCGGCGTGGGTGAAGATCCCTTCGAGCGGCGCCTCCGCCGCGCCGAGAAAGGCGGCCAGGGAGAACCCCTTGATTCGCGCATAGCCGCCGGCCAGGGAGATGTCGATGAGCGTCTCGAGCCGGCGGTGGTCCTGCCGGGCGATGGTCCCCCGGCGAAACGACGGGTGATCGTAAGGGCCCGTGAGGTAGAAAATCATGGGGTGGAACAGGGCATCGGCGAACAGGTGCGTCACGAGCCCGACGAGCAAGGCAACGAGCGGGCTCCGCTCGCCCGGGGGTCTCTCCAGGGTGTAACTCAGCAGGGCCCCGATCAGTTCGTAGGCGTCGTCGACGGTGCCGTGGAGCTTGCGGGGCAGGTCCCCGAATCGCCGGTCGCGATCCCCGCGGAGATAGTAATAGGGCGCGTCGTGGACAACGGCCCCGATCTTCAGGATGTTCCCGTACCGGTCGAGGGGCTCCCGGAAAGCGGTTCCCTCGAGCCCGGAGGACACGGCCGATGCGATCAGCCAGTGGGTGATTTCTTTAGGCATGCATCACGCCGAGCGAAGACGCGAGACGCCGTCAGATCCAGACGTTGTACGGCGTGCAGTCGCCCCTGAGGTTCAGGACGTAGCGCATCGACCGCCGGCCCCCGAACCGGCACGACCCCGCGGGGGCGAAGCCGGCCCTCTCGAAGGTCTTCGCGGCCCTCGCATCCCCGGGCTCGATGCGGGCGGTCAGCGCCGTGAACGGCTCCTCGCGCAGGACCCGGATCCCCGCCCGCAGCACCTCGTGCGCCAGGCCGCGTCCTCGCTCGCCCGGATCAACCGCCACGGCCGTCTCCCCGTCTGCGTCCGTCACGATGCGACCCGCAGCTACCCAGGCCCGCCCGGCGAACCTCTCCACGACGAGGGCCAGGGCCCTGCCGGCCGCAAGGGTTTCGGCCACCCAGCGGCGGCGCTCCGCATCCTCGAAGGGGACGGCGAAGGCCGGCATCTCTCCGGGTCCGGCCCTGCGCACCCGCAGGTGCCCCGCGAAACCGCCGGTCTTCCCTTCACCGCGGCCCGGGCCGCTCTGCTGCATTGCGCGGTTCATCCCTGCCACCTCTGCGCCTTCAATCTACCCGGGGCAACCGTGGAATGTCAACCGACAATGACGAGCGGAAGCAATCGAGAAGGGAAGAAGGGGTGAGGGTGAGAAGGCTGGAGAAGACGACAGAACGGGGCCGGCTTCCGGTTGATCCTGACATCTCCCCTTCTTACCCGCTCACCTTCTCATCGATGGGGTGCGGATAGAGGATGACCTTCAGGGCCTCGCCCGCTTCGGCGACGAGCCGGAATCCGAGGCCCGCCTCGTCGAGGCTCAGGCGGTGAGTGATCATGCGTTCCACGGGCACACGGCCCGAGCGGATCAGCTCGATCGCGACGGCTGCGTCCTGCGGGGCATTGCCGTAGGAGGGAAGGATGCGGACCTCGTTGCGCCAGAAATCGTTGACCGGCACGGGGAGGTCGATGCCGGGGTCGGTCGGCGCGAAGCAGAGGATCGTGCCGCCCCGGTCGACGGCGTTCAGGGCCTGCCGGTAGGCCGACAGGGCACCCGTGCAGACGATGACCAGATCGGCAAGCCGTCCGTGGAGGGCCTTGAACCGGTCGGGGACGTCCTCCGAAGCCGCCATCGCCGCATCGGCCCCGAGTTCGGCCGCAGCCCGCAGGCGGTGCTCGCTGATGTCGGTCGTGACGATCCTCCCGGCGCCGAGGGCCCGGGCCAGCATGAGGTGCAACAGCCCCGAGATGCCGCTGCCGAGGATGAGCACGCTCTGGCCGGGCTGCAGACCCGCAAGCCTCTGGCCGCGGACGACGCAGGCCAGCGGCTCGACGAACACGCCCTGCTCGAAGGTGACCCCGCCGGGAAGCAGGAACACGCCCCGGTCGACGTTGAGCGCGGGCACACGCAGGTACTCGCTGAACCCGCCGGGGTCATAGTTGGTCGTGTGGAGGGTCTCGCAGGCCGTGTGGCTTCCCTTCAGGCACCAATGACAGGTGTTGCACGGGATGTGATGGGAGACAAAGACGCGGTCCCCCGCCTCGTAGCGCTCGACCCCGGGCCCCTTCCCGACGATCAGCCCTGCGATCTCGTGCCCGAGGACGATGGGGGCCTTCCGGATCCGGTACCACTCCATGACATCGCTGCCGCAGATGCCGCTCGCCATGACCTTGACGAGCAGCTCCCCCGGGCCGATCCGGGGAACGGGCCGCTCCTCGATCCGGACGTCCCGGTTGTTGTAGTACACCGCCGCTTTCATGATGTCAGCGATTCGCCCGGCCCTTCTGCTGGGTTCGTTTTGGGTGGCAGGGTTCAGGTGACAGGTATAAACGGGTTGTTGCCCAAATCGATTTTGATGCGTTGACGGTCGGGCAGGATTCTGGATAGCGAAGTGAGGCGTGTTTTGGGTAACCGCTCTGCGCGAAGCGAAACGTCCGCAGCGCAAACTGTTTGAGCCCGAAGGGCGAGTTTTTGCGCCTGCAGTGCAGCGAGCGCTGGAGCGGTCCAAAACCGCCTCTTCGCAGGAAGAATCCTGGTCAACCGGCTTTGGGCGACAGCCCGTAAATAAGGTGGATACGGCACTCTGTTACCTGTTACCTGTTACCTGTTACCTGTTAGCTGTTACCTGTCACCTATTTCTTCTTCCTTCCCTTCGCCATGTCCTCCTTCACCGAGCGGAAGACCTCGTGGGCCTGCTTCACCGACGCCCCGTCGTGGATGATCGCGGCGAGGGCCCGGATCATCGGGACGGGGTGGGGACTCTGCCAGATGTTGCGACCCAGGTTGACGCCGACGGCGCCCCGCTTCATCCCGTCATGCACGAAGGCCATCACCTCCATTTCGGTGTCGCACTTGGGACCCCCGGCCATGACGACGGGCACGGGGCAGCCCTCCGTCACCTTGTCGAAGTTCCTGCACCAGTAGGTCTTGACGACGCGGGCCCCCAGCTCGGCGGCGATCCGGGAGCACAGGGCCAGGTACCGGGCCTCCCGCTGCTCCAGCTCCTTGCCGACGGCCGTGACGGCCATGACGGGAATCCCGACGTTCTCGCAATCGTTGACCAGGTCGGCCAGGTTCATCAGGGACTCCCGCTCGTAGTCGCTGCCCACGAAGATCGACACCCCGACGGCGGTCGCGTTGAGCCGCAGGATCTCCTCGATGGAGGTCGTGAGGGCCTCGTTGGCAAGGTCCTTTCCGATGACGCTCGTGCCGCCCGACACCCGCAGGATGACGGGCTTGGCGCCCACGGGATCGACGCAGTGCCTCAAGACGCCTCTCGTGACGAAGAGCGCGTCGCACCAAGGCAGCAGCGGCGCGATGGTTTCGCCCGGCTTTTCGAGGCACGACGTGGGTCCCTGGAAATACCCGTGGTCGATCGGGAGAAACAGGCATCTGCCGTTCCGGAAAAGCCGGGACATCCTGTTCTGCATTCCCCAGTCCATCGGCGAGTCCCCCCTTCTCTTGTCGCCCTGCTTGCTCTCTCCCCTTCTCACCCTCTTCTCCCTCACCCTCTTGCCTTCCCAATGCCCATCTCGGCCAGCTGCCCGGCCAGGCCCTCGAAGACGGCCTGCCCCGCTTCCCATCCGTAGGCAATGAACCGGATGCCCAGCGCCTCAAGCCCTCCCGCGAGGTCTTCGCCGGGATCCCCCGGCGCGACGAGCCACCGCCGGGCGTCCCGCGGCATCGCCGCGCCCCGCAGCATGAGCCTCCCGACGGCCTGCTCCAGGAGCGGTGCCCCGGTCCCCGCCGCCACCTCGATCACGGCGCCGACGCCCCCGGCATCGCGGACAAGCAGCTCCCCCGACGGGTCGTTCCCGATCCGCGCGCCCAGCTGCCGCAAGCGCCGCGCCAGGTCGGAGACGCAGAGATCCCGATCGCATTCCGCGGCGTGATCGCGCCCGGCCGGCACGTCACGGCCCCCGATGCCCTCCTCGCTGAAACGATCGTCCTCGAAGGAAATCCTGGCTTGCGGATCGTCCTCGGCCTCCCGTCCCTTGACGGCCTCCACCTTGCGGACGAAGAGGGCCAGCTGCCGGGCGAACCGGGGGGACTGCAGGTCGCCGATCACCACGACGGCGCTTCGCACGTCGCCGTCGACGACCTCGCTCCAGACCCCGCGATAGCGGGACTCGAACAGGGACTTCCCGACGCCCCGCCTGCCGCCGATCTTGCCGCGGTGGACGAGGAACACCCGCCCCCCGTCGTCACGGGCGAAGGCCCCGCCGATTTTCCGGTCCAGGCCGCGCATCGGGATGTTGATCTCGATCGAACTGGAAACGGCGCCGCCGTCCGCCGGCCGGCCGACCCCGAAGGCATTCAGGTAACGCTCGCCGGCGACGATGCCGATGTGGTACCACAGCCCGGGGCCCTCGGCCCAGAAGACCCGGGCACGGACGCTCTCCCCGGGATGACCGATCCGGACGGCGATCCGGCCGGTCACATGGGGCCTCAGCGCCCGCAGGAATTGACGCCGGCAGCGGCGGATCGTCGATTCATCGTCCAGGACCCTGAGCACCCGGCAGCCCCCTGATCGTCCCCGAGGCCGATCGCGGCTCCGCGACCTCGAGGCCCATGTCGGCGATGATCCGGCCGTAGATTTCGTGCCACCGCCGGAACCGCCCCTCCAGGTCGCCCATGGCCTTCACCACCAGGGCCGCTTCCGGCTTCTCCCCCCGGACATCGCGCTCGATCGCTCCCATCCGCTCGGAGAGCTGGAGCTGGATCGACATGATGTCCCGCAGCGCCTGCTCCCACCAGGTCCGTTGCCCGTTGTTGAGATCGAGGGCAAACTGCTCGTGCTTTTCCGACAGGAGGGCGACCCCGCGTTGCAGGTCCTCGAACTGGCCGGCGACCTCTTTCCAGTTGACCGCGCCGGCGCCCGTCATCTTCTGGATGTCCCGGGCATGCTGGGTGAGGGTCGCCGAAAGCCGGAAACAGCCGGCGAGCTGCTCCTGCTGCCGCTCGTCCCCCTGGAGCCAGGCGCTGCGGTGCGACCGCCGCTCCTCCTGCTGTGATTGCTGTTCGGGCTGGCCTTTCGAGCCGTACCCCTGGGGACCGATGGGCTTCGCCGACCGGTCCCGGGTCCCGATCTGGGCCTCGACGCCCGACAGCAATCCCCACAGGAGGAATGCCAGAACCACGAATCCTGCCGCCTTTTTCATGAATCCCCGACCCCCCCGGCGGATCTCCCGACCGGCACCTCATCCCCCGCCGCCGGGATCGCCGGCCCCCCGGCCACGCGCTGCGCGGCGGGGTGGGGCTGTATCTTCCTGAAGGCGTCCTCGAGCAGCATCCGGGCTTCGCGGAACCGGGCCCCCGAGGTGCGCGATCCCAGCACGACGACCACGACGCGCGTGCCGTCGCGCCTCGCCGTGAGGACCAGGTGATAGCCCGCCCCGGCGACGTGGCCCGTTTTCAGCCCGTCCACGAAGGGGGCCTTCTCGAGGAGGTGGTTCGTGTTGGTGCCCGTTTTCCGGCCGTACTGAAAGGCGGGAAGGGAGTGGAGCTGCAGCGACTGCGGAAACCGGCGGATGTAGGCGCAGGAAAGCCGCAGGATGTCCCGGGCCGTCGTCACCTGGCCATCCTCCCGCAGGCCGCTGGGGTTTTCGAAGCGGCTGGCGAGCATGCCCAGCTCGAGGGCCTTCGCGTTCATCCGCCGGACGAACTCGTCCACGTCCCCCCCGACGTACTCGGCGGCCGCCACCGAGGCGTCGTTGGCCGACAGGACGGCCATCCCCTTCATCAGGTCGCCGAGCGCGATCTGCGTCCCGGGCCGGATCCGCATGCGCGACCCGTTGACCTGGGAAACGCGGGCGCCGACGTCAACCATGTCCGTGGTCCGGACCCTGCCCTCGCCGAGGGCCTCGTAAATCAGGTACAGGCTGAGGATCTTCGTCAGGGATGCCGGCGCGATCGGCGTGTCGGGGTTTTTCGCGTAGAGGATGTCGCCCGTCGTCATGTTCATGACCAAGACGGACTGCGCCGTGATCGTCGTCCCGGCCTTCGGCTTCGGTTTCGATTTCGCCTTGCGGGTCGCCGCGGACAGGTCGACGGGCTGGAGAAGGTGGATCGCCAGGAGGGCCGCCAGCAGCAGAAGGCTTCGCTTGAGGTGCACCATTCGTTCGAGCGCTTCTCTCCGATCGGTTTTCGATGGGCCGTCCACGCCCCGGGACCGAAGCCCGACGCCGGATGCAGGGGAACGATAATGGAAAAGGAAAGGCCCCGTCAAGCAAATTATCCTCCCCGTCCGGGGAGGCCTCAGGCCGACCGTTCCTGTTTCGCCTTCGCGCTGTTGAGCTGCCGCAGGGCCAGCATCAGGGCCTGCGTCCCCGATCTGCCGTGACCCTGGGCCCTCACGGCCACGTAGAGCTGGTGCACCAGGGCGAGCCCGGGCAGGGCGAGGCCCATCTCCGCGGCCTCGCGCAGGGCGATCCCCATGTCCTTGATGAAATGCTCGACGTAGAACCCCGGCCGGTAGTCCCCCTGGACGATGCGCGGTCCCAGCGTGTTGATGCTCCAGGAGCCGGCGGCCCCCTTGCCGATGATGTCGATCACCGCCTGGCCGTCGAGGCCGGCCCTCTCGGCGTAGAGCAGGGACTCGCAGACCCCGATGATCGTTCCCGCGATCAGGATCTGGTTGCACATCTTGGCGTGCTGGCCGGCCCCCGGTCCGCCCATCCAGGCGATGTTCCTCCCCATGTGCTGAAACAGGGGGAGGACCTCCTCGTAGATCTTCCGGTCCCCGCCGACCATGATCGCGAGGGTGGCGTTGCGGGCGCCCACGTCGCCGCCGGAGACGGGGGCATCGAGGCTGAAGGCCCCCTTCTTTGCGGCGGCCTTGAAGATCCGCCGGGCCAGGGCCGGCTCGCTGGTCGTCATGTCCACGACGATGCGGCAGGGCCGCTCCCCGGAGAGGATCCCCTGCGGGCCGAGGTAGGTCTCCTCCACGTCGGCGGGCGTGCCCACCATGGTGAAGACGACCTCCGACTCGTCCGCCACGGAGGCCGGCGTGTCGCACCACCGGCCGCCCCGGTCGATGAGCGGTTTGGCCCGGTCCCGGGTCCGGTTGAACAGAAACAGCTCGTGCCCCGCGAACTGCAGATGGCCCGCCATCGAGGCCCCCATGATCCCTGTGCCGATCCATCCGATCTTCATTGGTGTCTCCCGTGCCCTGTTTTTCCCGGCAGGCAACGGATCGGCCGCGACCGTCGGGGCGGCCCGCCGCCGTCTCCTTCAACATCTCGGATGTTTTGCGTTTTTACTTTAAGAAATGCGGGGCGCGCCTGTCAAGTTCATCCTTCCCATGCAGCCCGTTTTATAGTAAGGATGGGACCGTTGAAGCCGTGCCGAATCCAGCCGTCCACAAGGGGGGACCCATGCTTCGCCTCGTTGCGTCCGTCGCCGTGTTCGCCGTCACGTCTCTTGTCCTGTCCATCGCGGTCGTCGCGCCGGCCCGCGGCGAGGACACGGTCTTTCGCTGCGGGGCCGAAACGGTCTCCGTCGGCGACTCCCGGTACACCGTGCAGAAGATCTGCGGAAAGCCCTCGAGAAGCGAGTCGGTCGCGAAAAGCGGCAAGGACAGGAAGCACAAGCCGCCGAAGGGGACGACGTCGGCCGCCTCCGCGGGAAAGGGCCAGAAGTGGTATTACGACAGGGGCTACGGCGATTACGTCTACGTGCTGACCTTCTCGGGCGATACGCTGAAGAAGATCGAAAAATCGGGCCGGGGACGCTGAGGGACCCGGAAGCCCGGAAGTGAGGAAGATCAGAAGAGCGGATTGCGCATCGGGTCACCCACAGGCCGCCCGGGAAGAGAATCACCATGCTAGGTGCGATCGACTGGCTCATCATCGGGCTTTACTTCGTGCTGAGCGCCGCCGTCGGGTTCTACTACACGCGCCGGGCCGGCTCGAGCGTGCGGGAGTTCTTCCTCTCGGGGCGCAACCTCCCCTGGTGGCT
>JAGPKU010000004.1:5990-8324 GCA_018053845.1 Syntrophobacterales bacterium | reverse complement strand
CGATCGACTGGCTCATCATCGGGCTTTACTTCGTGCTGAGCGCCGCCGTCGGGTTCTACTACACGCGCCGGGCCGGCTCGAGCGTGCGGGAGTTCTTCCTCTCGGGGCGCAACCTCCCCTGGTGGCTGGCGGGCACCTCCATGGTCGCCACGACCTTCGCGGCCGACACGCCGCTGGCGGTGACGGAACTGGTGGCCCGGCACGGCATCGCCGGCAACTGGCTCTGGTGGAATTTCGTCTGCGGCGGCGTGCTCACCGTCTTTTTCTTCGCCCGCCTCTGGCGCCGCGCGGGCATCCTCACCGATGTCGAGTTCGTCGAGCTGCGTTACGCGGGGCGGCCCGCCGCGTTCCTGCGCGGGTTCCGCGCTTTGTACCTGGGGCTCTTCATCAACACCGTCATCCTCGGCTGGGTCAACCTGGCCATGGCGTCCGTCCTCGAGGGGATGTTCGGCATCCCCCGCGATGCGGTCATGCTCTACGTGGCCCTGGCCATGGGGCTCACGGCCCTCTACGCGGCCCTCTCGGGTCTGTGGGGCGTCGCCGTCACCGATGCCTTTCAGTTCGTGCTGGCCATGGCGGGGACGGTCGTCCTGGCCGTCGTGGTCCTCGACCTCCCGCAGATCGGGGGGCTCGCGGGGCTCGTGCACAAGCTGCCGTCCTGGACGCTGGAGCTGACCCCCGCGATATCCGGCGGCCCCGCAGGCGACGGGTCGGGACCCCTGACCCTGAGCGCCGCGGCCTTCTTCGCCTTCATCGGGATCCAGTGGTGGGCCTGCTGGTACCCGGGGTCGGAGCCGGGCGGCGGCGGATACGTGGCCCAGCGCATGATGTCGGCAAGGGACGAGCGGCACGCGCAGGCCGCGACCCTGTGGTTCACCATCGCCCACTACTGTGTGAGGCCCTGGCCCTGGATCCTCGTCGGTCTTGCGACCCTTGTCCTCTACCCCGACCTGGGCCCTGCGGACAAGAGGCTGGGATACGTCTACGCGATGCGCGATCATCTCCCGGCGGGCATCAAGGGGATGCTCGTGGCGGCCTTCTTCGCCGCCTACATGTCCACCGTCGCCACGCAGCTCAACTGGGGCACCTCCTACATCGTCAACGATGTCTATCGCCGCTTCGTCCGGCCCGATGCGCCGGAGAGGCACCTCGTCGCGGTTGCGCGGGGCGCCACGCTGGCGATGATGGCCCTCTCGCTCTGCGCCACCTTCGTCATGGACACAATTTCCGGCGCCTGGGCCTTCCTCCTCGAGGCCGGCGCCGGCCTGGGGCTCGTCCTGATCCTGCGGTGGTACTGGTGGCGGATCAACGCCTGGAGCGAGATCGCGGCCATGGCGGCGCCCCTTGCCGTCTGCGCCTGGCTGCGCTTCGCCACGCAGGTCCGTTTTCCCGAGACCCTTTACATCATCGTGGCGGCCACGACCGCCGCGTGGGTCCTGGTGACCTATCTGACGAGGCCCATCGATGCGGTCACGCTCGGGCGTTTTTACCGCCGCGTGCACCCCGGGGGCCCCGGCTGGGCGGCCGTCGCCCGGTCCATGCCCGAGGTCCAGGGGGACCGCGGCTGCGGGAAGCTTCTGCGCGACTGGCTCTGCGGGGTGATCCTCGTCTATGCCGTCCTCTTCGGCGCGGGCAAGCTCCTGCTGCTGCAGGCGCCCGAAGGGCTGGCGTTTCTTGCCGCGGCGGCCGCGGCGGCGTGGGTCATCGCGCGTGACACGGGAACACGGGCAACAGGGCATCGCGCAGGGGGTACGGAGGACGCATGAAGAAAGAGCAGAAGAGGGTGCTGGCGTTCGGGACGCACCCCGACGACATCGAGATCGGCTGCGGGGGCACGGTGGCGCTGCTGGCGCTGCAGGGCTGCGAGATCACCCACGTGATCCTCACCTCCGGCGAGGCGGGCAGCGACCGGCTGCCCCCCTGGGAGGTCGGGCCTGTCCGGGAGAAGGAGGCCCTCGAGGCCGCAAAGATCCTCGGCGCGGCCAACGTGGAGTTCCTCCGCCGGCCCGACGGGCTCACGGGCTTCAGCCGGGAGATGAAACTCGACATCATCCGCGTCGTGAGAAGGCTCCGGCCGCACATCCTGTTCGTCCACGAGCGCAACGAGACGTCCCTGGGGCACCGGGTGGCGAGCGAACTCGTCCTCGAGGCCCTCCGGGCAGGCTCCGGCCCCTGGTTCCAGGAGGCCGGCGGCGAGCCCTGGTCGCCCGAACTGGTTCTCGGCTACGAGGTCTGGCACCCCCTGGGGCGCTGGGAGCTGGCCGTCGACATCTCGGCGACGCTGGAGACGAAGATCCGGGCCCTCGCGTGCCACCGCTCGCAGACGGCCGCCGT
>JAGPKU010000004.1:0-5890 GCA_018053845.1 Syntrophobacterales bacterium | reverse complement strand
GCCCGTCACCGCCCTCTGCGGGGTGGAGGGGCTGGCGCATCTGAAGCGCTATTACGAGATCCCCGGCTTCCGGATCGGCGGCGCCTACGACCTCGACGACCCGGCATCGTGGGAGTCGGGCGGCGCGGGCGGCGCAACCCTCGAGTCCCTGGGCGCAGGGCCCCTGCGCACGGCCTGCATCGCCGTCGGGACGCCGCACCGGGACGCCGACGGCCGCATCGACAACGCCGTGCTCTTCAGCCCCTTCTACTCGGGCGACGCGGGCCTCATGTACTTCTACTGGCACAGCGGCCAGGGCGGAAACGACTTCTGCGGCGGCCCCGCCGTGGGCCCGGGGGAGCTGATCGACACGAACCGCTGGTTCGTCATCTTCGCCGACGCCTTGGGCCTCTGGGGCGCGAGCAAGCCGAGCGACGGCCTCGGGCTTGCGTTCCCGCCCTACAGCCTCTTCGACTGCGTCCAGGCCAACTACCGGCTGCTGCGGGACCACCTGGGGGTGAGCCGCATCCGTCTCGCCACGGGGGCCTCCATGGGCGCCATCCAGAGCTACCTGTGGGCCCTCATGCACCCGAACTTCGTCGAGGCGATCATGCCCATGGGCGGCGTGACGGAAACGGACCCCCACCTGCGCTGGCTCTTCCGGCTCATGTCGGCGGCCATCGAGAGCGACCCGGCATGGCGGGAGACGGGCGGGACCTACTACCACCTGCCGAAGGAAGAGCACCCCTGGCGCGGGGTCATGTTCGGCTGGTCCATCCTGTTCCACTCGGCCATGAGCTTCGACCACAGGATTCAGTCGGGATGGGAAGAAGTCCAGAAAGAGGTCTTCGCCTGGCGGATGCACGGCAAGGAGGGCGCCCTGCTCGTCCCCTACGGCCGCAATTACGATGCCGTCGACCTGCTGTACCGAAACCGCGCGGGGGAATCGCTCGACGTGACAGGGGAACTCCACCGCATCCGGGCGCGAACCCTCATCCTGCACGTGGCCGACGACCACTGGGTCCGGCTCTGCATGGCCCGCAAGGCCCAGGAGCGCATTTCCGGCTCGCGGCTCTGCGCCTTCGAGCACCCCCTGGGTCACTACGCCCTGTTCAGGGCCCCGAGCGTCTTCCGCGATACGATCCGCCCGTTCCTGGAAGACGGGCCGACAGCCGGGAACGGGGAACGAACATGAACCCTGACGCCATCGAGATCTTCCGCGAGGCCCTCCGAGCCGCCGACCCCGGTGCGGCCGTCGCCGCGCATGCGGGACGGATCCGCACGATCTGCCGCGACGAGGGCCTGAAGGACATCGTCGTCGTCGCCCTCGGCAAGGCCGCATGCCCCATGACCCGCGCCCTGCTCGACGAACTCGGGGACAGAGTCCGCGGGGGCGTCGTCGTGACCAAGTACGGCCACTGCGAGGGCGTGCCGCTCGCGGGGGCCGTCGAACTCGTCGAGGCGGGGCATCCCGTGCCCGACGAAAACGGCGTTGCCGGCGCCGTGAAGGCCGTCGAGATGATCGGTCGGGCGGGCCGCGAGACCCTCGTCGTCTGCCTGATCTCGGGGGGAGGGTCGGCTCTCTTCGTCGCCCCGTCGGAGGGCCTGACCCTCGAGGACAAGCAGGCGGTGACCCGGATCCTCCTGCAGGGCGGCGCCGACATCATGGAGCTCAACACGGTGCGCAAGCACCTCTCCCGCGTCAAGGCCGGCCGACTCGCCGAGGCGGCCCGGCCGGCCCGGGTGGTGTCGCTCATCCTCTCCGACGTCATCGGCGATGCCGTCGACGTCATCGCCTCCGGCCCGACGGCGCCGGACACGACGACCTGGGCCGAGGCGCTCGACATCGTGACCCGCTACGACCGGGCCGGCGAGATGCCGCCGCGTGTCCTGCGCATCCTCCGCGACGGCGCGGCGGGCAAGATCCCGGACACCCCGAAACCGGGGGACCCCCTGTTCGACCGCGTGGAGAACATCGTGATCGGCAGCAACCGCATCGCCGGGGAGGCCGCGAGGGCCAGGGCCCTTGCGAGGGGATACGAACCGGTCGTCCTCACCACGGCGCTGCAGGGCGAGGCCCGCGACGCCGCCCGGCGGCTCTACCGGCAGGTCCTGGAAGCGCAGTCCTGCCTCGCCTCGGGCCGCAGACGGATCTGCCTCATCGCCGGGGGCGAGACCACGGTGACGGTCCGGGGCAAGGGACTCGGGGGCCGCAACACGGAGATGGCCCTGGCCTTCGCCCTTTGCATCGAGGGGGCGCCGGGCATCACGTTCTTGTCGGCGGGCACCGACGGCACCGACGGCCCCACCGATGCCGCAGGCGCCGTCGTCGACGGGCGGACGGTCCCGGGGGCCCGGTCCCTCGGCCTCGACCCGCAGGCCTTCCTCGACGACAACGACTCCTACCGGTTCTTCGAGCAGGCCGGCGGCCTCATCAAGACGGGCCCGACGGGGACCAACGTGATGGACCTCCAGATCATCCTGATCGAATGACCGCTGCAGACCGCGCCACCCCTGCTCTCTTGCCGCAGCGAGGCCGTCAACGACGCGAGGCGGCTCATCATCGCGGAGAACCATAAAGGGTCCTCCCATCTCGAGAACACCGATTTTCTGCGCTTCCGCTTTTCCGCTCTTCCTGACTTCCGCCGCGTCCTGCGGCAGGCGGGCCGGTTTTCCCTTGACAAAACACGGGGGAAACGGTTTAGTGCATTTTGAATACAATATTCAATTCACGCCGCCCTTTTCACGGAGCAGAGGCCATGAAAAAACTGGGGACGCGGCACGAAAACCTCGACTTCAAGGTGTACCGCGAGCTCAAGGCGATGATCGTCGACCGCAGGTTCAAGCCGGGCGACAAGATCCTCCAGGAAAAGATCGCCCGCGAATTCGGCGTGAGCCGCACCCCCCTGATGTGCGCCCTGAAGAAGCTCGAGCAGGAGAAACTCGTCCAGGCCGTCCCGCGCAGGGGCTTCTACGTGCGGCGCTTCACGAAGGAGGAGGTCCTCGAGGCCTTCGAGCTGCGCGAGATCCTCGAGGGGCTCGCCGCCCGGCGCGCCGCCGAGGTCATCACGCCGGCGCAGGCCGAAAAGCTCCGCGGCTTCTTCCGCGAGGCCGACCGTACCGACAGCCCGCAGGACATCAAGCGCTATGCCGAGGAAGACCGGCGGTTTCACCAGTTTCTCATCGAGCTGGGGGGGTTCGACCTGCTCAACGACATCCTCGAGAACTACAACATCATCACCGTGAGCTACCGCATCGACGTCATGGAGGGCCTCGTCCGGCATCCGCGGGAGACGCTGCCCGAGCACCACGCCCTCATCGAGGCCATCGCGTCGGGCCGCCCGGAGCAGGCGGAAAAGCTGGCGCGCCAGCATTTCAACCGCTCGAGGCAGCAGCTCCTGAAGGAGATGCGGCAGGAAACCGCGATGCGGGCCCTGGGCAGGCGGCCGGGGCGAGGCGCCCCCGCGCCCGTGACGGCGAAATCGGGAGAGCAACCATGACGGCGGCCGATGCCCCTCGGAGGCGCACCCTCGACGAACGGGCGGCCTTTCTCGCCGAAAAGGCCCGGGAAGTCCGTTCCCGCGTCATCGACATGATCTACAAGGCCAAGTCCGGTCACCCCGGCGGCGCCCTGTCGGCCGCCGACATCGTGACGGCCCTCTACTTCGACATCCTGCGGGTCGACCCGGCCGACCCGCGGCGGCCCGACCGGGACCGCTTTCTGCTCTCCAAGGGCCATGCCTGCCCCGTTCTCTACGCCTGCCTCGCCATGCGGGGCTACTTCGGGCTCGAGCATCTGGACACCCTGCGGCAGTTCGGGAGCATCCTCCAGGGGCACCCCATCCCAAAAACCCCCGGCATCGACATGACGACGGGGTCCCTCGGTCACGGGCTGAGCATCGGTCTGGGGATGGCCCTCGAGGGACAGCTTCGAAAGAAGGACTACCATGTCTTCGTGCTGCTGGGCGACGGCGAGATCAACGAGGGGCTCGTGTGGGAAGCCGCCATGGCGGCTGCGAAGTACAAGACCGACCGCCTGATCGCCATCGTCGACCGCAACCGCCTGCAGATGGACGGCTGCTGCGACGAGGTCATGCCCATGGGCGACATCGCGGCGAAGTTCAAGGCCTTCGGCTGGAAGACCTTCGAGATCGACGGCCATGACATGGCGCAGATCCTCCGGACCGTCGAAAAGGCCCGCCGGGTCCGCGGCAGGCCCACCTGCATCGTCGCCAACACGGTGAAGGGAAAGGGGGTCAGCTACATGGAGGACCGCTTCGAGTGGCACGGCAAGTGCCCGAACGCCGACGAGCTCGCCTGCGCCATGAAGGAGATCTGGGGGGAGGACTCATGAGGCCGCACGCATTGACGCCGGCCAGCATCCCGACCCGACGGGCCTTCTCGGAGCGGATGGCCGAGTACGGCGCCGTCGACGGCGAGTTCGTCGTCTTCGAGGCCGACATCGGCTATTCCACCTTCTCGCACCTCTTCGGCGACCGGTTCCCCGGGCGATACTTCAACATGGGCATCGCCGAGGGCAACATGGTGAGCGCCGCCGCGGGCATGGCCGCCGACGGCCGGACCGTCGTCGCCTCGAGCTACGGCGTCTTCATCACGATGCGGGCCCTGGAATCGGTTCGCACGTTCGTCTGCTACCCCGACCTCAACGTGAAGTTCCTCTCGTCCCACGGCGGCTTCACGCCGGCCATCGACGGCGTGACGCACCAGGCCACGGAGGACATCGCCAACATGACGACGCTGCCCAACATGAAGGTCCTCGTGCCGGCCGACACGTGGGCGGCCAGGAAGCTCTTCGACGTCGCCCTGCGGACGCCGGGCCCCGTCTTCGTCCGGCTCATGCGGGACCCGATCCTGGACCTCTACGAGGAAAGCGATTCCTTCCGCATGGGCGGAAGCCGCGTGGTCCTCGAGGGCTCCGACGTGACGATCGCAACCCACGGCGACATCGTTTTCGAGGCCGTCGCGGCCGCGGAGATCCTCGCCCGGGAGGGCGTCCGCGCCGAGCTGATCGACCTGTACTCGGTGAAGCCCTTCGACGCGGACACCCTGCTGAAGTCCCTCGACAAGACGGGGGCCCTCGTCGTCGCCGAGAACCACCAGAAGCGCAACGGCCTGGGCTACGAGCTGTCGAATTTCTGCCTCAAGCACAAGGTGGTGCCCTTCGACAACCTCGGCCTGGAGGACACCTTCGCCGAGAGCGGGAGCTACGGGAAGCTCCTCGAAAAATACGGCCTGTCGAGACATCACATCGCGGGGGCGGCCCGCCGCCTCCTCGGGAGGGGGTAGCATGGTCAGGATGGCGGTCATCACCGGGTTTCTCGGCCAGACGAGGGACCGGTTCCACCTGTACAACGAGCCGAAGACGGTGGAGCAGAAATTCGCCCTCCTGGCCGGGATCCGGGGCTGCGACGGCGTCGAGATCGTCTACCCCTACGAGGTGAGCGACCCGGCCCTGACGCGGGGGCTGCTGCGGAAATACCGGCTGAAGGTCGCGGCGGTGAACGTGAACGTCAAGGCGGAGCCGGAATTCCTCAACGGCGGCCTCACGTCGACGAAGAAGGCCGTGCGCGAAAAGGCGATCCGGTTCATCAAGGCGTCCAAGGATTTCGCGGCGGCGATCGGGGCCGACAAGGTGACCTGCTGCCCCCTGGGCGACGGCTTCGAGTTCGCCTTCCAGTGCGACTACCGGAAGATGTGGGGCTGCCTGGTCGATGCCTTCGGCGAGTGCGGCGCCCACCGCCCGGAGATCCCCCTGTTTGTCGAGTACAAGCCGAGCGAGACCCGCGGGAAGTGCTTCATCGACTCGGCGGCCAAGACGCTCTGCCTCCTGCACGACATCGGCCTCGAGAACATGGGGGTCACCCTCGATTTCGGCCACTCCGTCTACGGC
>JAGPKU010000047.1 GCA_018053845.1 Syntrophobacterales bacterium | reverse complement strand
GCGCTCCACGACGTGGGCTGCATGGACAGAAGCGCCATGATCCCCACGGCCGTGAGGAACAGCGTGATGAGGACCTCGACGATGGTGATCCCGCGGTTATTGCATGCTGTAGGTGACATGGGCCCTTCCTGTCATGAGCACGGTGATCGTGCCGGTGGAATTGCGCACGTTGGTGAGGCCGATGGTTGCCGACGGTGCGGCCGAGCCGCGGGGCTGGACCGTGACCGCGACGGCCGCCGCGCCCCCGTTGACGCTCGACATCCGGACCGTCCCGTACTCGCCGAAGGTCTTCGTCTCGTCGACGGCGGCCAGGCCGTTGGCCGCGGCCGCCTGGATCCGGTACGTGTTGGCCGGGTCGGGGCTGAAGGTGATGGTGTACGGCCTGTTTTCCGCCATGGCCCGGGCCCGCACGTCGTAGAAATCGGACGAGATCATCCGGGCCGCGCCCTTCAGGTTCGAGTTGTCGACCCAGCCCCGGTAGGACGGCACGGCGATGGCCATCACGATGCCGAGCAGGACGAGGGTGATGAGCAGCTCCACCATGGAGAAGCCCGAAGCGCCTCGTCCCGGCCGCAGCCCGGCGGTTATCCGTTTCTGAAGAGCGTCGCGTTTCGAGTGTTTCATGACCTGTCGTTCTCTCGATCCTTCCGGGTTCCGATGACCGGCGCCGACGGGCTGCCGGATCGCCCGCCGCACCGTGAATCACTTTCAGTCGAGCAAGAAGCATGCCCGCATCGGCATCCCCGTTGACATCAGCGCCCTCGCGCCGCCGGGGGGAACGGTCAGGCAGGAGAATGAAACCGGGCGGGGTGGAAATGGGATGGGAGCCTGGAGCGCGGGTGCCCCGGGATGGGACCCCTCCGCCTCGTCTCGAAATCGAATGTCCTGCCCGGCAATCCTGCCGCCTTATCCTTCGATCGGACTTAGGCCAGTGATTTTGCGCCCCACCCTTTCGGATGGTTTGCCCTGATCAGGCCGTTTCCTGAAAGTGTTCGGAACCCGCGGATCGCCCGACCCGGCGACGGGTTGGAACTCTTCTGCATGCTTTTTCGGTCTGCGGGGCGGGAAACTTGAGGGAAAATTTCTCCCTTCCGGGGGAACGGGACGGCTCAGGGAAGTGCGCGGAAAAGCACGAGATGCGTCAGCGCAGGGCCGACAAAGAGGTACAGCACGGCGGCAATCGACAGGAAGGGCCCGAAGGGCACGGCGTATCGCATGTCTTTTCCCTTCAGGGCGATGAGAACGACCCCGACCAGCGCCCCGAGGATGGAACTCATGAACACCACGAAAAACAGGGATTTCCATCCCAGGAAGGCCCCGATCATGGCCAGCAGCTTGATGTCCCCTCCCCCCATGCCCTCCCGCTTGGCGAGAAGCTCGTAGCCCACAGCGATCAGGTAGAGAAAGCCGCCGCCGATGAGGATGCCGAAAAGGGACTCCCAGAACGGCACACCCATGACGAAAACGGCCAGCAGGAAGAACACGGGGATCCCGGGCAGCGAGATCACGTCGGGGATGATCTGGTGGTCGAGGTCGATGAAGGAGATCGCCACCAGGGCCGCCGTGAAGAGGAAGGCGGCCAGGTACTGCAGGCCCGGCCCGTAGAGCCAGGCCACTGCCAGGGAAAGCACGGCCGTCAGCAGCTCGACCAGGGGGTACCGGGGCGAGATGGGCCCGCCGCAGTCGCGGCAGCGGCCGCGCAGGACAAGCCAGCTCGCGAGGGGGATGTTGTCGTAGAAGCGGACGGGGCTGCCGCACCTCGGGCAGTGCGAGGCGGGGGTGACGATGGATCGGCCCTCGGGGATCCGCCAGATGCAGACGTTGAGGAAACTGCCCACAACGGCACCGAGCACAAAGGAAACGACACCCCAGAAGAATTCCATTCTCTTATCCGCCCGTGAAGGGGCTCCCGCCGGAGCCGCCGGCACAACTGCGCGGAGTGAGGAAGTGATGAAGGGCGGAAGAGCGGCGTGGACTTAGTTTCGGTTTTTCCGCTCTTCCTCACTTCCGATCTTCCGCTCTTCGTGATTCCCCTACCCGTCCTTCTACCCGTCCTTCCGGCCCCAGTCGTAGGGGATGTCGTTTTCGTGCGGGGGCACCCGGTACTCGTCCGGGTCGTCATAGCGGTAGACGTCCGTGGGGACGTTGATCACAAGGGCCTCCTCGCCGGAGATGCACTTGAAGCCGTGGAAGACCAGGGGCGGGATGTGGACGAGGATCGGGTTGTGATCGCCTGCGAAGAACTCGTTCACCTCGCCCTCGGTCGGCGACCCCTTGCGGCCGTCGTAGAGCACGATCTTCATCATCCCCCTGACGACGGTCATGTTGTCGGACTGCCGCTTGTGGTAGTGCCACCCCTTGACCACCCCGGGGTAGGCCGTCGTCATGTAGACCTGGCCGAATTTCTCGAAGAATTCGTCGTCGGCCCGCAGCATCTCCATGAGCCGCCCGCGCTCGTCGGGAATCACCTTCAGTCTCTTGATCTTCACACCGTCGATCATAAGAACCTCGCCGGCTCAGGGCTGACGGCGTAAGGCTGATGGCTTGGAAAGCAGGAATCGTTCTTGCCTTTCGCCTTTCGCCTTTCGCCTTTTGCCTTTTGCCTTTTGCCTATTGCCTGATGCCTGTCGCCTAGTCCAACTTGTTCGCCCCCGTTTTGGCCACCATGTTGCCCGCGTACATCAGCGAGTCGAAGGTGCCCGCGTCGGACCACCACCCGTCGAGGACGTCCCAGGTGATCGTGCCCTCGCGGATGTAGTGGTTGTTCACGTCCGTGATCTCCAGCTCGCCCCGGTGCGAGGGCTTCAGCGTCTTGATCACGTCGAACACCGTGGCGTCGTACATGTAGATGCCGATGACGGCGTAGTTCGACGCCGGCTGTTTCGGCTTCTCGTCGATGCGGACGATGCGGTCGCCCTCGAAGGCCGGCACGCCGAAACGCTGGGGGTCCGGGACTTCCTTGAGCAGGATCTTGGCGCCCCGCTCCTGCTTCCTGAAGGCATCGACGGCCTTGCGGATGTTCTTCTCGATGATGTTGTCGCCGAGGACGACGGCGATCTTGTCCCCGTCGGCAAAGTAGGCGGCCAGATCGAGGGCCGCGGCGATCCCGCCCTCCCCTTCCTGGTAGGTGTAGTTGAGATGCTTCAGGCCGAACTCCCTGCCGTTGCCCAGCAGCTTGAGGAAGTCCCCCGCGTTGTTGCCTCCCGTGACGATCAGGATCTCGTCGATCCCCGCGTTGACGAGCGTCCGGATGGGGTAGTAGATCATCGGTTCCCGGTACAGCGGCAGCAGATGCTTGTTGGTCACCTTGGTCAGGGGGTACATTCTCGTCCCGAGTCCCCCCGCAAGTACGATTCCCTTCATGCGTGCCTCCCTGTTGTCCCGCAAAAATGAGATTTGGTCTTATACCACAGCCCGGCTCGAGGGCGGTAGCGGAAAACGACCCTGCGCCCCGCCTGTGCGCCGTGTCTTCACGGGCAATCGTTTTCGACTTGTGCCAAAGACCTCGCTTTTGTATATTGGGTCCCGAGCCGATTGGATCCATGATGCAAGGGCCATTCCAGAAGAGGCGGCTTCCGGAGCGGCCGCCGGCGGGAATCGAACATGACCGACGAGCACTACATGAAGATGGCGCTCGCCCTGGCAAGGCGGGGCGCTCCCTGGGCCTGCCCCAACCCGCTCGTCGGGGCGGTGATCGTGAAGGACGGGCGCATCATCGGCAAGGGCTACCACCGGCGCTGCGGAGAGAACCACGCCGAGATCAACGCCATCGAGAGCGCGACGGAACCCGTCCGCGGCGCGACGGTCTATGTCACCCTCGAGCCCTGTTCGCACCACGGGCGAACCCCTCCCTGCGTCGATCGCCTGGTACAGGAAAGGCCGGCGCGGGTCGTCATCGGGACGATCGACCCCAACCCGGCCGTCGCGGGGCGCGGGCTCGCAACGCTGAAGCGCCACGGGATCGAGACGCGCACGGGCGTCCTCGAGGATGCGTGCCGGGAGCTCAACGAGGTCTTCTTCAAGTACATCCGGACCCGGATCCCTTTTGTCACGCTCAAATTCGCCCAGTCCATCGACGGGAAGATCGCCACCTCGACGGGCCATTCCCGGTGGATCAGCTCCGAGCCCTCCCGGGTCTATGCCCATCGCCTGCGGAGCCTGCACGACGCCATCCTTGTGGGCTCGGGCACAATCGTGAAGGACGACCCGGAACTCACCTGCCGGCTCGTCAAGGGCCGCGACCCGCTTCGCGTCGTCGTGGACTCGACGCTGAAGATCGAACCCGGAGCGCGGGTGCTGCAGGACCAGTCGCGCGGAGGCACCGTGGTGTTCACCACCGCCGCGCACGACCCGAAAAAGAAAAAGCGGCTCGCGGAAAGCGGGATCGAGGTCCGGGTGGCCGGACGGAAGCGGGTCGATCTCGCCGCGGTCCTCGAGGAGCTGGGCAGGCGGGAGATCTCTTCGCTTCTCGTGGAAGGGGGGGCCGGGGTGCTGACCTCCTTCATCCGGGAGCGTCTCGCCGACCGCCTGATCGTCATCTCGGCCCCGAAGATCTTCGGCAGGGGGACCGACGCCATCGGCGAGCTGGGCGTCAGGACCGTCGACCAGGCGGTGCCGATCGTCATCCGGCGGGTCTCCCACCGCTACGGGGATATCATCGTCGACGCCCGCTTCGTCCGCGACTGATTAAAATTCCACGCACCCAGGTGCCGGGAATGGAGAACTCAAGCAATGGGTTTATCTGTGATCATGCCCGCTGACCCCGCAGCAACGTTCGACAGGCTCACGTCGGGCGCTGCGGGGCAAGCGCCTGCAATCGTTTTCAACGCGTTTCGATTCCATGGGAATTTCACTATGATGCGTTTGAGCCACACGCGACGCGCCGCACGCTGCACGCGATGCCCTTTCCCTGCAAAGCCGGAGGCGTGCCCCTGATGCCCTGGTATGCCGTTCACACGAAAAGCCGCCACGAGAGCAAGGTCTGCGACGGGCTGACCCTGAAATCGATCCACGCCTTCCTGCCGAAGATCGAGACCTGGAGCCGCAGGAAGGACCGACGGAAGAGAATCCAGGTGCCCATGTTCCCGGGTTACCTGTTCGTGGAGATGGTTACGGCCAGCAACCAGGAGCGCCTCGACATCCTCAAGACGCCGGGCGTGGTCAAGATCCTCGGGACGGCCCGGGGCAATGTCCCCGTCCCGGTGCCCGATGAAAAGATCGAGGCCATCCGGCGCCTCGTGGACTCGAAGGTGGAGATCCAGCACTACCGGTACCCCAGGGTCGGGGAACGGGCGCGGATCTTAGACGGGCCGTTCCGGGACATCGAGGGGCTCGTCGTGAAGGCCGACCCCCGGAAGGATCTCTTCGTGATCACCATCGAGATCCTCCAGCGCGCCGTGGCCATCGAAATGCAGGGGTTCCAGGTGGAAAGAATCTAGGGTTCACTCCTCTTCCAAGAAGGCCCCCATCGCCTCCTGCGCAAAGCGTTCCTCCCGCCCCCGGTACTTCGGGGAGTGGTGAAAGAGGACGAACCGCTTCACCCCCGCCAGCCGCGCAAGCCGCCCCGCCTGACGGGCCGTCAGGTGATACTTCTCCCCGGCGCGCTCCCGGTCCTCCTCCAGGAAGCAGGCCTCGATGAACAGGACGTCGGCGCCCCGGGCGAACGCCACGATGCGCTCCTCGTTTGCGGGGCTGTCGATCGCGTCGGTCGCGTAGACGATCTTCTGCCCCGGGGTGATCTTCGTGATTCTCTCCCTCAATTCCCCCAGCGCAAACATCCGTTCGACGACCCGGCCGCCCTCCCCTTTCCACCAGGCGCGGAAGAGGCTCTCGTCGGGCTCGTTTCGGTGGATGCAGTCCTTCAGCGCGTTGATCCAGGCCCCGCCCGGCAGGCCCATCTCGGCCAGCGCGTTTTTCATGATGTTGACGCGCCGTTTCTCCTCCAGGCGGAAGGCCAGGCAGGGGACCTTGTGGTCCAGGAACACGGCATCCACGCGATAGGCGTCCCGCTCCACGACGGTGCCGTCGAAGGCCTCGATCCCTCTGTGCGGCGCGGGGCGGAAGGCCTCCCGGCACCGGAACACCGCGGTCTCCCGGCGGCCGGGGTGGATCTCCGTCGTCTCCAGCCGGAAGTCGTTGCCGTAGTTCCCCACCAGGTTCCACGTGTAAGCCCGGAGCTTTCCCTCCACGTTGTCGATGAAGCCGGGAGGCCCGTAGAGACAGAGGCGTTTCTCCCTCCCGAGGCAGAGGCGCAGCAGGTGATCGAAGCCGATGAAGTGATCCATGTGGGTGTGGGTGACGAAGATCCGGTCCGTCTTGAGGATCATCCGCGGCGCCAGCGCCCGGATGTCCCCCAGATCGAACAGCAGCGCCTCCCGGCGGTAACGGAGGTCGAGAAAGAGGGCCGGGTCCCCGAAGGGGTCGTTGACGAGCCGGGCGTTGAACATGAAAACCTCGCGGGTTCTCCGGACGCAGACCGGGCGTTCCGACCGTCCGGGATCCCCGGCATGTCCGGACCGTTAGTTTGTACTATGGCCCCTGCGAACCGTCAAGGAGAGGGGGCAGAAATCCCTTGACTTTCGAAGCCGGAAACGATTTATTGCGCAACTTGATCACCCTTTCCTGCGGAGGCGGAGAATGCCGAAAGGCCGCATCGTCATCGACCGGGAACGCTGCAAGGAGTGCCTCCTGTGCATCCCGGCCTGCAAGAAATCCCTGATCGTCACGACGACGGAATTCAACGCCCGGGGCTACCACCCCGTGACGTCCAGGGACGGCGAGGAGTGCACCGGCTGCGCGCTTTGCGCCGTTGCGTGCCCCGAGGCCGCCATCGAGGTCTACCGTGGATAAGACCCTCATCTCCGGAAACTGGGCCTGCGGGGAAGCCGCCATTCGCGCCGGCTGCCGGTTCTACGCGGGCTACCCCATCACGCCCCAGAACGAGCTGACCGAGTACATGGCCGAGCACATGCGCCTGGCCCCGGGCGGCACGTTCATCCAGGCCGAAAGCGAAATCGCCGCCGTCAACATGGTCCTGGGGGCCAGCGCCGCCGGGGCCCGCGCCATGACGTCCTCGTCGAGCCCGGGGATCTCTCTCAAGCAGGAGGGGATCTCGGCGCTGGCCGCCGACGAGCTGCCCGCCGTGATCGTCAACATGATGCGCGGCGGCCCCGGGCTGGGCAATATCCTGCCCTCGCAGGGGGACTACTTCCAGGCCACGCGCGGCGGCGGGCACGGGGATTACCGGACGATCGTCCTGGCCCCCGCGTCGGTGCAGGAACTCGCCGACCTGACCATGGACGCCTTCGACCTGGCCGACGCCTACCGCAACCCCGTGATGATCCTGGGGGACGGGATGACGGGGCAGATGATGGAACCCGTCGTCTTCGGAAAGCCGCGGCCGCGGCGCTACAGCGAGAAATACGTGCTGAGGGGCTGCGGCGAGGGCAAGAGCCGGTTCGTCCGGGCCCTCATCCTCGACGCCCTGCGCATGGAGGAGCACAACTGGAAGCTCGTGCGCAAGTACGAGGTGATCGCGGGCAAAGAGGTCCGCTTCGAGACCTACCGCACGGGCAACGCGAAGCTCGTCGTCATCGCCTACGGCATCGCGGCCCGGATCGCCAAGGGCGCCATCAACCGCCTCCGGGACTCGGGATACCGGGTGGGGCTCATCCGTCCCATCACGCTCTGGCCCTTCCCGGCACAGATCATCCGCGACACGGCGGAGCGGATCGGCAACTTCCTCGTCTTCGAGATGAGCACGGGGCAGATGATCGAGGACGTCAGGCTCGCCCTGGCGGGCCGCGCCCGGGTGAGCTTCTACGGGCGCCCCGGAGGGGTCGTCCCCACGCCGGCGGAGCTCGCGAAGGCCATCGTCCAGGAATACCAGAGGTAGCGAACCGATGCAGAAGGTCTTCACCAGGCCGAAATCGCTCAAGGACACCCCGTTCCACTACTGCGCGGGGTGCGGCCACAGCGTCACCCACCGGCTCATCTGCGACGCCGTAGACCAGCTGGGCATCCGCGGGATCACGATCGGCGTTCCGCCCGCGGGCTGCGCGGTGCTGGCCTACAACTACTTCGACGTGGACATGCTCGAGGCGCCCCACGGGAGGGGCTGCGCCGTCGCGACGGGCATCAAGCGGACGCTGCCCGACCGCGTCGTCTTCTCCTACCAGGGCGACGGGGACCTCGCCGCCATCGGCACCGCGGAGACCTTCCACGCGGCCAACCGCGGCGAGAACATCACCGTCCTCTTCATCAACAACGCCGTCTACGGCATGACCGGCGGCCAGATGGCCCCGACCACCCTGCTGGGCATGACGTCCACCACGTCGCCCCCGGGCCGGAGCGCGATGCTCGACGGGCACCCCATCCGCATGAGCGAGGTGCTGGCCGGGCTCGACGGGGTGCGATACGTCGAGCGCTGCGCCGTCAACTCGCCGCAGAACATCCTGCGCGCCGGCCGTGCCATCCGCAAGGCCTTCCGGTACCAGATGGACGGGGTCGGGTTCACCCTGATCGAGGTCCTCTCCCAGTGCCCCACGAACTGGAAGATGACCCCCGCCGAGTCCTGCCGGTGGATCGACGAGGTGATGACGAAGACCTTCCCCCTCGGGGTGATCAAGGATATCCAGCAAGGGGGGAAGCATGCAGATTAAGACCGTCTTTGCAGGCTTCGGCGGCCAGGGCGTCCTCATGATGGGATACAGCCTCGCCCATGCGGCCATGCACGAGGGCCTTCACGTCACCTACCTGCCGTCCTACGGCGCCGAGGTCCGCGGGGGGACGGCCAACTGCACGGTGGCCGTCTCGGACGAGGAGATCGCCTCGCCCGTGGCATCCCAGCCCGATTTCATCGTCGCCATGAACACCCCGTCCCTCATGGCCTTCCAGACGAGGATCGCCCCCGGCGGGGCCTTTTTCCTGAACTCGTCCATCGTCGAGGGGCGCCCGAACCGCAGGGACATCACCCTCTACGAGATCCCCGCGGCCGCCATCGCCTCGGAGCTGGGAAACCCGAGGGTGCAGAACGTCGTGATGATGGGCGCATACGTCAAGGCGACGCGGCTCGTCTCCGCCGACACCTACCTCAAGAGCCTCCAGGCGATCCTCGGGGGACGGAAGAAGGCGGCGATGGAGGTCAACCGCAAGGCCTTCTCGGCCGGTTACGAGACCATCGACTAACGCAGGGGGAGCCCGACCTTCATGACCATCAAGCAGATCTCCGTCCAGCTGCAGAACATCCCGGGACAGCTCGCGAAGCTCGTGGACATCCTGGACAAGGAAGACATCAGCGCCAAGGCGATCTCCGCGGCCAGCACTGCCGAGAGCAGCGTCGTGCGGCTCGTCGTCAACGACCCCGACCGGGCCGAGAAGGTCCTGGAAACCTTCGGCTTCACCTTCGAGGTCCAGCCGGTGCTGGCCGTCGAGGTTCCCTGCCACCCGGCCGGGATGAATGCCATCGTCAAGCCCCTGATGGACGCGGAGATCAACATCCACTACATCTACACGACCATCGAGCGCATCGGGAAGGAAACGATCCTCATCCTGGGCGTCGACGACCACGAGGAGGCCGCGGAAATCCTGCGGGAGCACTGGATCCGCTTCGTGGGGGAACAGATCTACAACCTATAGGCTCATGGCGGAGGGCCGAAGGCCAAAAGAAACGAAGAGAACTTCAGATCCCCGCACCCTCGGCCTTCAGCGTCAGGCCTTCAGACCCATGCCTGTATCAGCTGAAAAGGAAAAAGCGCTGCTCGAGCGGATGGCCCGCCTCGGGGTCGCGGAGAGCGACCTCAGGGAGACCTTCGTCCGATCCTCGGGCCCCGGGGGGCAGAAGGTCAACAAGACCTCGACCTGCGTCCAGCTCGTGCACGTCCCCACGGGGCTCACCGTCAAGTGCCAGCGGGAACGCTCCCAGGCGATGAACCGGTTCCTGGCCCGGCGACTGCTCCTCGACCGGATCGAGAGGCTGCAGAGGGGTGTCATCGAGGCGGAACGGGAGCGTGCCGAGAAGATCCGGCGCCAGAAGCGCAAGCGCTCGAAGCGCGCGAGGGAAAAGATGCTCGAGGCAAAGCGCCGCCAATCGGAAAAGAAGGGCCTGCGGGCGAAGATCCCGCGGGACGGAGATTGACGGCGGGCAAAAAAAAGGGGAAAGAAGCCTCTTTTTATTTCGCCTCTTCCCCCTTTTTTCGATGATACCAGGGATATGATGATTTAACCAAGCAGCTTGATGATCGGGTTCGCGTAGAGAATCACGAGCGACACGACGAGGGCGTAGATCGCGACGGATTCCGTCATGGCCATACCGACCATCATGGTGAGCATGATCTTGCCCTGTGCCTCGGGATTTCTCCCCACGGCATTGGACGCACCGCCGGTCGCCTGCCCGATGCCCAGTCCCGCCCCGATGGCGCCGAACCCCATGGCGATGCCGGCCGCGATCACGGAGCAGCCCAGAACGATCGCCTTGGTGTAATCCGTTCCGCCTTCCTTCTCGGCGGCAAGGGCCAGGGACGCAAAACCGAACACGAACAGGACGGATACCAGCGCTGCGAACATCTTCTTGGACTTCATCTCAACCTCCTCTCTGTCTTTGGATTGAACACAGGTCATCTCTCTCTGAAGGTCTCCGGCCCCGACCCCTCGTCCGGCGCTTCGTCACCCCCTTTCCGACGTCGGCGCGGGCGGGATTGCACGCCCGCTGCGGCTTTCGTGGACCGGTTCGACCGCGTACTTTATTAAAGAGATAAAAAAGAATTGTCAAGGACAATTTGATTGTGCTATCAGCCGGGCCGTGGGATCCCGGGGCGGCGGCATGACGGAAGAGGAACAAACGGCGAGACGGGGCAGGGTCTATCGGGTCATGAATCCTTTCGACGATGACCGCCGGCATCAAATCCTGAGGCAGCTCCAGGGCGATCTCCCCGTTGAGAGAAGGCCCTTCCTCACCGCGGCGTCCCGCGCGGGGAGCGACGAGCGGGACGTCCTGGAGACGATCCGGAGCCTCCTGAGCGAGGGCACGATCCGGAAATTCGGCGCCGTGCTGAAACACCAGCGGGCGGGCATCACCCGCAACGCCATGGTGGTGTGGGCCGTGCCCCCGCAGCGCATCGAAGAGACGGGGGCCCTGTTCGCATCCTGCAAGGCGATCACGCACTGCTACGAGCGGCGCCCGCACTTCCTGGGCCGGTACAATCTCTTCACGATGATCCATGCCGGCGAAGGGACCCTCGAAGAGCTCGTCGCGGAGATCGCCGGGCGCGCGGGGATCCGCGACTACCTGGTCCTGCACAGCGAAGAGGAATTCAAGAAGAGCAGTATGCAATACTACTAGGCGGGAGGCGAAAGGCTCAGAGCAGATGGAGAGGGGGATTGTCCCTTCAGCCTCTTGCCTTTTGCGTGCGCGATGATTCCGGGGGCCCTTATGAAGCAAAATCGTTCCCTCGAGCTTTTCATGAAGGCGAAGAACCTCATCCCCGGCGGCGTGAACAGCCCCGTCCGGGCGTTCGGTTCCGTCGGTTCATCGCCGTTCTTTGTCGGGAAGGCCTCGGGCTCGAAGGTCTGGGACGTCGACGGCAACCGCTACATCGACTACGTGGCCTCCTGGGGTCCCATGATCCTCGGCCACGCCCATCCCGCCGTGGTCGCCGCGATCCGCGACACGGCGAAGCGGGGCACCAGCTACGGGGCCCCGACGGCCGCCGAGGTCGAGATGGCCGAGACGATCGCGCGCGCCTTCCCCTCCATGGACCAGGTCCGGATGGTCAGCTCCGGGACGGAGGCGACCATGAGCGCCATCCGGCTTGCCCGGGGATACACGGGGCGCGAAAAGATCCTCAAGTTCGAGGGCTGCTATCACGGCCATGCCGATTCGCTGCTGGTGAAGGCGGGCTCCGGCGTGGCGACGCTCGGCATCCCCGGAAGCCCGGGGATCCCGAGAGGGCTGGCCGAGCTGACGATCACGGTTGCCTTCAACGATCCGGCCGCCGTGAGGACCGCGGTGCGAAAGCACGGCAAGGAGCTGGCCTGCGTGATCGTCGAACCCGCCGCGGGCAACATGGGGCTCGTCCCCCCCGCACCCGGGTTCCTGGAAGAGCTGCGGGAGATCACCGCGGAGCGGGGGATCGTGCTGATCTTCGACGAGGTCATCTCGGGCTTCCGGCTGCGCTTCGGGGGATTCCAGGACCTCGTCGGGGTCCGCCCCGACCTCACCTGCCTCGGGAAGATCATCGGCGGCGGGCTGCCCGTCGGGGCTTTCGGCGGCCGCAGGGAGATCATGGCATCGCTCGCGCCGGCGGGCCCCGTCTACCAGGCGGGGACCCTCTCGGGAAACCCCCTGGCCATGGCGGCGGGGCTGGCGACCCTCGACATCCTGAAGGACGGGTCCGATTACCGGGCGCTCGAGCGCCGGACCCGCCGGCTCTGCGACGGGATGATGAAGCTCTTCCGGAAGAAGGGCATCGCCGCCACTCTCAACCGGTGCGGGTCCATGTTCACCGTCTTCTTCACGGACGGCGCAGTGACGGATTTCGCCTCGGCCCGGCGTTGCGACACCCGCCTGTTCGCCCGGTACTTCAACGCCATGCTGCGCCGCGGCGTGAGCCTTCCGCCCTCGCAGTTCGAGACGGCCTTCGTCTCCTTCGCCCATACGGAGGAGGACATCGACCGCACCCTCGAGGCCTGCGGGAGCGCCCTGGCCGAACTCTGACCCCCCGACCCGGTGGCGCCGCGGCGGGCAATTGTGTTGACAGCCCCCGGGGCATTGTCTAAGATTCGAAACCTGCCTGAGAGGCCTCGGGGAAGGGGCCGGGCGAAACCGGCTGTACCGGCCGGAGAACGGCGGAAAGGAACGCGCGAATGAAACGGGCCTTCATCACGGGCATCACGGGCCAGGACGGCTCGTACCTCGCGGAGTTTCTGCTCGGCAGGGGATACGAGGTGCACGGGCTGATCCGGCGCTCGAGCACGTTCAACACCGACCGGATCGACCATCTGTTCAAGGACCTCCACGACCCCGCGGCCCGTCTCTTCCTGTATTACGGCGATCTGTCGGTGTCGGGGCAGCTCACGGATCTGCTTCACGACATCCGCCCCGACGAGATCTACCACCTCGGGGCCCAGAGCCACGTGCGGGTCAGCTTCGACATGCCCGAATACACCGGGGATGTGACAGGGCTCGGCACCCTGCGGCTTCTGGAGGCCATCCGGAAGACGGGCATCCCGGCACGCTTCTACCAGGCCTCGTCGAGCGAGATGTTCGGCGCGGCGCCGCCGCCTCAGAGCGAGGCGACACCGTTTTACCCCCGCAGCCCGTACGCGCCGCGAAGGTCTACGCATACTACCTCGTCAAGAATTACCGCGAGGCCTACCGCCTCTTCGGCTGCAACGGAATTCTTTTCAATCACGAGTCCCCCCGCCGCGGCGAGACCTTCGTGACCCGCAAGATCACCCGCGCGGCCACCCGGATCAAAGTCGGCCTACAGGAAAAGGTCTTCCTGGGAAACCTGCTGGCCAAGCGTGACTGGGGGTTCGCCGGGGACTACGTGGAGGCCATGTGGCTCATGCTCCAGCAGGACGAGCCGGACGATTACGTCGTGGCCACGGGTGAGACCCATTCAGTCCAGGAATTCACGGAAAGGGTATTTCAGAAGCTCGGCCTGGACTGGAAGGCCCACGTCGAGATCGACCCGCGCTACTACCGGCCCACGGAAGTGGACGTCCTGCTGGGCGACGCCACCAAGGCGAGGAAAAAGCTGGGCTGGTCGCCGAAGGTGGGTTTCGAGGAACTCATCGACAGGATGGTGGAGAGCGATCTCGAGCTGGCGCAGAAGGAGAAGACGCTGCGAGACGCCGGATTTGCCTGCGAGCCGAAGCGGATCCTTTCTTGAGCCGGCGGGATCGATCATGGACAGGGACACCAAAATCTACGTCGCCGGACACCGGGGCCTTCTCGGCACGGCCCTCGTGCGGTTGCTCCGTGAGCGGGGGCATGAGAATCTCGTCCTGCGCACGAGCGCGGAGCTCGACTTGCGCCGCCAGGACGACGTGGAGGCCTTCTTCGAACGGGAGCGGCCGCAGGTTGTCTTCCTGGCTGCGGCCCGGGTGGGGGGGATCTGGGCGAACATGAACCATCCGGCCCCCTTCCTCTACGACAACCTGATGATCCAGACCAACGTGATCCACGCGGCCTGGCGCTTTGCGGCGGAGCGCCTGCTCTTCGTCTCGAGTTCCTGTTCCTACCCCCGGCTCTGCCCGCAGCCCATGCGGGAGGAGCTCATCCTGACGGGGCCGCCCGAGCCCACCAACGAGGCCTACGCGATTGCCAAGATCAGCGGTATGAAGATGATCGAGGCCTATCACCGCCAGTACGGCGTGCGCTTCTTCTCCGTCATCTTCCCGAACCTGTACGGGCCCGGCGACAACTTCGATCCCCGGGATTCCCACGTCATCGCCGCCCTCGTGCGCCGATTCCGCGAAGCGGCGGACGGCAACCTGCCCGAGGTCGAAATCTGGGGCACCGGCCGGGCGCGCCGGGAGTTCCTCTACGTCGACGACGCGGCCGAGGCCTGCCTGTTCTTCATCGACCGGCTCTCGGGAGGCGAGGCCGTCAACGCGGGGGCCGGGTCGGATGTCTCCATCGGGGAGCTGGCCGTGCGGATCGCGACGATTTCCGGCTACGGCGGCCGCCTGGTCTTCGACCCGTCGAAACCGGACGGCATGCCGCAGAAGCTGCTGGACGTCACCGCCATGGAGCGCTACGGGTGGAAGCCCCGGGTCAGCCTCGAGGAAGGGCTCCGGAAGACCTGCGCATGGTACGCCCGACACGGGGCCGGGGCCGGGGAGAAACGATGACGCTCAGGGTCAGGATCGGCGACATCCGCATCGGCGGGGAGGAGAAGGCCTCCGTTCTGGAATCCCTCGCAGAGGGCCGGCTTTCGGAAGGCCGGAAGACCAGGGAGTTCGAGACGCGCTGGGCGCGGTACATCGGGACGAAGCACTGCGTGGCCCTCAACTCGGGCTCCTCGGCACTCCTGGCGGGCCTGCACGCCCTGATCCGCGACGACCGTCGGCCGAAGGTCCGGCCGGGATGCAAGGTCATCACCTCCCCCGTCACCTACGTCGCCACGAGCAACGCCATCGTGCTGGCGGGGCTGGAGCCGGTCTACGTCGACATCGACCCCCGAACCTTCGCGCTGGACGTCAACCAGGTCGAGGATGTGCTCCGCAGGGGCCCCGAGGGGCATGCCCTGCTTCTGCCCGTGCACCTCATGGGTTATGTCAACGACATGGATGCCCTCAACGACCTGGCGCGCCGGTACGGCCTGGCGGTCTTCGAGGACGCCGCCCAGGCCCACGGGTCGCTTTACAAGGGGCGAAAGGCCGGTTCGCTCTCGGACCTCGCCGAGTATTCCTTTTACATCGCCCACAACATCCAGGTCGGCGAGATGGGGGCCGTCGTCACCGACGACGAGGCGCTCTGCCGGCTCGTCCGACGCATCAAGGCCAACGGGAGGCTCTGCGACTGCAGGATCTGCACGCGCGCCGCAGGCAAATGCCCGCATCGCGGCGCGTCTCTCGACCCGCGGTTCACCCACGACCTCATCGGGTTCAACTTCAAGACGGCCGAACTCCACGCGGCGATCGCCATCCCCCAGATCGGCAGGGCCGACGCCATCATCCGGGCGAGGCGGTTCAACGTGCGCACCCTCAACGCGAAGCTCGAAGCCTTTTCAGACATCTTCCAATTGCCGGTCTATTCCGAAGAGGTGAGCTACCTGGCCTATCCCCTGGTGATCCGTGACCCGAGATGGTCCCGGGAAAAGATCATGCTGGCGCTGGAAAAGGCCGGCGTCGAGACGAGGCCGCTGTTCGGCTGCATCCCCACGCAGCAGCCGGCATACCGGTTCCTGCGGGATCGGTACGAAGGACGCCTGCCCCGGGCCGATTTCGTCGGCGCAAACGGCTTCTACATCGGCTGCCATCAGTACCTCGATGAGGAGGATCTCGACTGCGTGGGGGAGGCCTTCCGCAGCGTGGTCCGCAGGGGACCCTGAAGGCTTTGCAACGGCCCGGAATCGTTCACGTTTGATTCGAGCCGGCCCCCCCGTTCCCATGGGCTATTTTTATTGACTTCCGAAGGCCGGTATGGTATAGCGCCCGAGGTTTCGATGAGAGAGGGAGATAAGGAATCGAAGAAGTCCATGATGCAGGCGGCCTATGCCAGCACCTTCGGCATCGCGCTGGTCCTGGGCATCTTCGGGGGAATCCTGATCGGCGCCTGGCTGGACAGGCTGCTCGGCACGGGAAACAAGTTCGCCATCCTCTTCCTTCTCGTCGGTGTGTTCGCTGGATTCCGAAGCCTCTTCGTGTGGATCAAGAACACGTTCGAGGACAGCTACGAAGAACCGGTCATCAGGCGGCTGAAGGATGAACCCCACCGGAAAAGACCTCCTGCAAAGAAAAATTGAGTTCCGGAATCTCGTCATCCTGGGCCTCATGCTCGCGGCGAGCCTTCTCGTCATGCCCTGGCGGTTCACGCTGGGGATTCTCCTCGGCGGCATCATCAGCATCGTGAATCTCTATTGGCTCGGGCGGGATCTGCGCGTCATCTTCTCCAACCTGTCGGGCAAGGCGAAGTCGGCCATGATGATCCGGTACTATATCCGCATGGCCGTCACGGCCGTGGTGCTCTTCTTCATCATCACCGAGCTGCCCGTGGACATCATCGGCCTGCTATTGGGCCTGTCGCTCGTCGTCATCAACATCGTCGTCACGGCGATTCTCGAGTTTCAAAAAAAAATTCTTCCGGAGGAGGCTAGCTGACCGAGTATGCATGCCTTTCTATTCCTACACAACAAGTACATCCCCGATCATGTCACCTACACGGTCCTGGTCATGGCCATCCTGGCCCTGCTGGGGTTTCTCGCCACGCGGCGCATGGACATCTACCCGAACCGGGTCCAGAACGTCATGGAGGTCTTCGTCAACGCCTTCCACAACCTCCTGATCGACACGATGGGCGAACACGGCAAGAGGTTCTTCCCCCTGATCGCGACGATCGGGTTCTTCATCCTCTTCTCGAACCTCATCGGCCTCATCCCCGGCTTCGAGTCGCCGACGGCAAGCCTGAACACGACGGTGGCCATGGCCCTCGTCGTCTTCTTCCTGACGCACATCGTGGGCGTGCAGGTGCAGGGCATGAAGTACTTCAAGCAGTTCCTGGGCCCCGTCTGGTGGCTCATCCCGCTCATGATGCCCATCGAGATCATCAGCCACCTCTCGAGGCCGCTGTCGCTCTCGGTCCGGCTCTTCGGGAACATCCAGGGCGGGCACATCGTCGTGGCGGTCATCTTCGTGCTCGTGCCGCTGCTGATCCCCCTGCCCATCCTGATCCTCAAGATCCTGATCTCCGTCATCCAGACGCTGGTCTTCATGCTGCTGTCGATGATGTACATCGCCGGCGCCATGGA
>JAGPKU010000136.1:2505-4035 GCA_018053845.1 Syntrophobacterales bacterium | reverse complement strand
TTCGAAACAGCGATTCCGCTTGCGAGGAGTGCAGGATGGGCACCAGGAACACCTCCACGATCGATCAGAAACGCAGCCTGCTGGGCGTCTGGTTCCAGGCGGCCCGGCCCTTTTCCCTGACGGCGTCCGTCCTGCCCGTGGTCATCGGCGCCGTGCTGGCCGCCTCCGCCGAGGGACCGGTCGACTGGCCCCTCTTTCCCCTGATCGTGGCCTGCTCGCTGATGTTCCATATCGGGACGAACATGGTGAGCGACTACTTCGACTACCGGCGCGGCGTCGACCGGGAAGAGACCTTCGGCTCCAGCCGGGTCCTCGTCGAAGGGCTCCTCACCCCGAAACATCTCCTGGCGGCGGGCGTCCTGCTGTTTGCCGTCGGCTTCTCCCTCGGCCTGCTGCTGGTCGCGGTTCGGGGGTGGCCCATCTTCATCCTGGGCGTCATCGGGCTGCTCGGGGGCTGGTTCTACACGGGCGGCCCCGTGGCCTACAAATACGTCGCCCTGGGGGACATCCTCGTCTTCATCCTCATGGGTCCCCTGATGGTCATCGGGTCCTACTTCGCCCTGACGGGCGGCTTCAGCCTGACCGTGCTCTACGCCTCGCTCCCCGTGGGATGCCTTGTGGCGGCGATCCTGCACGCCAACAACCTGCGGGACATCGCCCACGACGCCCGGGCGAACATCAAGACCATGGCCATGGTTCTGGGCCTTCCCGCCGCCAAGGGCGTCTACGTGGGTCTCGTGGCCGGGGCCTACCTGGCCGTGGCCGTCATGGTCCTGGCCGGGCTCGTCACCCCGCTGGCCCTCGCCGTGCTGCTCACCCTCCCCCTGGCGGTGCGGAACGTGAAGGCCGTCCTGGCGAGCGTGCCGGGAAAGCCCGAGTCCATCGCCATGGGGGATGTCATGTCCGCCCAGCTGCACCTGGCCTTCTGCGCGCTTTTCGGGATGGCCATCCTGGCGGGAACCTTCCTGGCATGAGCGCCGTCGTCCGGCTCTGCGCCCTGGCGGCGTTTTTCTGGTTCGTGATGTTCTCGCCCTGGACGGCCCCGCGGCTGAATTTCTGGCTCGTCATGGCCGCGGCGACGGCCGTTCTTTCGGCGGCGGGGCTTTGGCTCCAGAGAGAGCGGCTCCGCGAGATCTACGCGTTCAGGCCCTCCCACGTTCTCATCGGCATTCTGTCGGCCCTGGTCCTCTACGCCGTCTTCCAGGCCGGCAACGCCGTCTCGACGCAGATCCTCCAGTTCGCGAAGCCCGAGATCGCGGGCATCTACAGCACCCGGGCACAGGCCTCCCCGCTGGTCATCGGGCTTTTGCTGCTTTTCTGGATCGGCCCCGCCGAGGAGATCTTCTGGCGCGGGTTCGTGCAGGAGAGGCTCTACGGGCGTTTCGGGCGGGTCGGGGGGTATCTCGCGGCCTCGCTGATCTATGCCGCCATCCACGTCTTCGGGTTCAACTTCATGCTCTTCATGGCCTCCCTGATCTGCGGGCTGTTCTGGGGGGCCCTGTACCTCAAGTACCGGTCGGTCTGGCCGGG
>JAGPKU010000136.1:0-2405 GCA_018053845.1 Syntrophobacterales bacterium | reverse complement strand
GCCAGCAGCAGCCCGGCGACGGGCAGGGCCATGACGGCCTGCAGGGCCGCGGGGACGCCGAAGTGATCGGCGACGACGCCCAGCAGCGTCACGCAGATTCCCCCCGTGCCGATGGCGAACCCCGCCATGAGACCCGACGCGACCCCCAGTCCCTGGGGGATGAGGTGCTGGGCCATGACGATGGTCACCGAGAACGTGGAGATGAGGATCATGCCCAGGAGGCCGAGCACAACGAAGAGCAGGAGACCTTCCGTGACGAAGAACAGGGGCATGAGGAGCGAGGACAGCAGCATGGAGAGAACGAGGTAGCGCTTGTGTCCCCAGCGGTCGGCCAGCGGCGCCCCTGCGAGCGTCCCGACCGCCCCGCCGGTGAGGAAGGTGGTGACCAGGGTCCCGGCCTGCAGGATGTCGCCCTTCAGGACGTCGATGTAGTAGAACGGGATGTAGGTCAGCAGGCCGACCTGGATCCACGACCGCATCACGACGATGCCGATGAGCACGCACAGGGACAGCCACTGCGCCGCGCCCGGTGCGTTCTGCTTTGCCGCGGCGGCGCGGTCTTCGGAGCGGGGAATGGCGATCATGTGCCAGGACATGAGGATCGTCACGGCGAAGAGCACCGCGGGCGCCGCCAGCACGGGAAGGCTCTCGAAGCCCCAGGTCCGGACGACGAAGAGCGCCAGCAGGGGGCCGATGGCGAATCCCAGGTTGCCCCCGACGGAAAAGATGGACATCCCGGTGACTTTCCTCTCGCCCGTGAAGAAGTGGGCCGTCCGGAAGCCTTCGGGATGGTACGAGGCGATCCCCAGGCCGCTCAGGACGACGAGCGGCAGCACGAGGGCGAAGCTCGACGGCAGCGCGAGCATCGATAACCCCGCCCCCGCGCAGAGACAGCCCAGCGGCAGCAGCAGCGGCTTTTCCTTGCGGTCCGAGAGGTAGCCGAACAGGGGCTGGATGATCGAGGAGGTCAGCGTGCCCACCAGCAGGATCGTTCCCGTGGCCGTGTAGGAGAGCATGAGCTTGGCCTTGAGGAAGGGCAGGATGACGGGCAGCGCCCCCTGGTAGAGGTCCGTCACGAGGTGACCCGAGGAGAGCAGAAGCAGGACTTTGAGGTTGAACTTGTTCGGCGACAAACGGCTGGAATCCTTTTATCCTTGTGCCCGATTTCCCTGGCCGGGATGCTCTCACACCGGCCGCCGCAAGTCAAGCCGCGGCAAGCCCCGGCGTGGCATGGAATTTGCTCGAAATCAGTGCGGCCCGGTCCGCGCGTGCAGTCCCGGGACGGAACGAACGACAAAGCCTCGTGAGGAAGAGATGGACAGCAAAACCAGGCCCGGCGGCGACAAGACCCTGGGGCAGATATTGGTCGACAAGGGCATCATCGGCCGGGAGCAGCTGGATCGCGCCCTGCAGATCAAGGCCGAGCAGCCGGGGAAGTACCTGGGCGAGATCCTGTTCGAGATGGGGGTCTCGCAGGATAAGATCAACCGGGCCCTCTACTATTCCAACAAGCGCAAGACGATCGGCGAGATCCTCGTGGACCAGAAGCTGATCACCCCCGATCAGCTCGAGGAGGCCCTTTCGAAGCAGAAGAAGATCAAGGAGAAGTGGGGCCACACGAGGCCCCTGGGGCTGCTGCTCATCGAGCTGGGCTACATCAACAGCCGCGGGTATCTGACGGCCCTTTCGAAGCACTTCAACATGCCCATCCTGTCCATGAAGGACTACCAGCCCAATCCCCAGCTCCAGAAAGTCATCGGCGAGCGCTACGCCATGGAGCGCAAGATCATCGTTCTGGAGAACAGCGCGAAGACGATCAAGCTCGTCCTGGCCGACCCTTCGGCCCAGGTCATCGAGGAGCTCCAGAAGGCCGTCCCGCCGGGCAAGTCGATCGAGTTCTACCTCGCGAGCTACGGCGAGATCGATGAGAGTCTGCGCCGCGTGGCCGACCCCTTCAGCTTCACGCAGTACCGATAAAACAGGCATCAGGCATCAGGAAAAAAGAAAGGATCGGAGGGCATCTTCCGATCCTGTTTCTTTGTTCCCGTTTTTTCTCTTGCGGGTCACCGGCCGCGAATCACCGGTCACTGCTTTCACGCTCCCGTCGTCGGCGGCCCGCCGTCGTATTTCGACGCCCGCTCCCTGATCTTCTCCAGCCATTTCTCGCGGTAGAGGTAGGCGACAAACAGGCAGCACCCCGTGACGGCGAGCAGGCCGGCCAGGGGCCAGAACTGGTTGTTGCGGGCGAAGCTTCCGAAGACGGAGAGCATCACGGTGCCGAAGAGCCGGCCCACGGTGGAGATGACCAGAAAGGTCGGGGCCCGCATGTGGGACAGGCCGAGGATGTAGCAGAGGTAGTCCTTTGGGAAGCCCGGGATCAGGAAGAGAAAAAAGGCGATGAAGAC
>JAGPKU010000135.1 GCA_018053845.1 Syntrophobacterales bacterium | reverse complement strand
CTGCTGACCGATTACGACGGCTCCGTCCAGATCTCCACGGGCGACATTTTGCGGGCCGCCGTCCGTGAGGGCACCGATCTGGGCAAAGAGGCCAAGGCCTACATGGACCGGGGAGACCTGGTGCCGGACTCCCTGATCATGAAGATCATGGAAGTCAGGCTGCAGGAGCCCGACTGCGCCAGGGGGTTCATCCTCGACGGGTTCCCCCGGACCATCGCCCAGGCCGAGGCGCTCAGGGATCTGTTGAAGAAGCTCAACCAGGCGCTCGACATGGTGGTCAACCTCGAGGTGCCCCGCGAGGTGATCCTGGACCGCCTCACCACGCGCAGGACCTGCTCGAACCCCGCCTGCCAGGAAATCTACAACGTCAAGAGCAAGCCTCCCGCGGCCGACGGGACCTGCACGAAGTGCGGCAGCAAGGTCGTCCAGCGCGACGACGAGACGGAACAGGCGATTCTCTACCGTCTCGAGACCTACAACCGGAAGACGGCCCCCCTCATCGGCTTCTACGAAAAGGAGGGGCTGCTGAGGAACTTCGCGTCGCTCTCGAGCGCCGACACGGTCGAGGCGGTGAAGGAGGCATTGAAGAAAGGCTGAACGCGAAAAGGCGAAGGTCTCAAGGCTGAATCCCCCTCTTTCCCCCGTTGAAAACGGGGGATGAAAGGGGGATTTTCTTATCGGCGGGTCGTGCGAGGGGACGATAGAACCGTCTCCGAAGGGGAAAAACGTTGCCGATCGATTACGAGAGAGATCTCAACCCTGAGCAGTACCGGGTCGTCACGGCCGACGGCGGGCCCATGCTCGTCATCGCCGGCGCGGGCAGCGGAAAGACGCGGACCCTCACGTACCGGGTGGCCCGGCTCATCGAGACGGGCACCCCGCCTGAACGGATCCTCCTGGCCACCTTTACGAACAAGGCGGCCCGGGAGATGCTGGGCCGCGTGGAGCTTCTGTCGGGAGTGGACATCCGCAGACTCTGGGGCGGGACCTTCCACCACATCGCCAACCGGGTGCTGCGGCGGCACGGCGAGAGGCTGGGGTACGGCCGCAACTACTCCATCATGGACAAGGAAGACACGAAGTCGCTCCTCAATGCCTGCATCGCCGATGCCGGCATCGAAACGAAGGGGGGGCGGTTCCCCAAGGGGGACGTTCTGGGCGAGATCATCGGCTTTTCCGTCAACACGCTGACCCCGCTGGACGAGGTCATCGGCAGGAAGTACCCCCACTTCGGCGGCCTCGCCGGGGACATCCTCGACATCGCCGCGGCCTACGCGGAGCGGAAGAGATCGCTCAACCTGATGGATTTCGACGATCTGCTCGCGAACTGGCTCGCCCTGCTTCGAAACGAGCCGGACGTGTTCCGGGAATACGCGGAGCGTTTCCAGCACGTGCTGGTCGACGAGTACCAGGACACCAACAGCCTGCAGGCCGCCATCCTCGATCTGCTGGGCTCCGGGCACCGCAATCTCATGGTCGTGGGCGATGACCACCAGAGCATCTACTCCTTCCGGGGGGCGAACTTCGAAAACATCCTGCGGTTCCCCGACCGGTACCCCGATGCGAAGCTCTTCAAGCTCGAGATGAACTACCGCAGCACGCCGGAGATCCTGGATCTCGCGAACCGCACCATCGCCCGCAACCGCGATCAGTTCCCCAAGGAGCTCAGGGCGGTGCGCAGGGGCGGGTTCAAGCCCGTCTACGTCCCGGCGCGCAACGTCGCCCTGCAGGCGGCCTTCGTGGCGCGGCGGATCATGGACCTTGTCATGGAGGGGATCCCGATCCGCGAGATCGCCGTGCTGTACCGGGCCCACTATCACTCCATGGAGCTCCAGATGGAGCTCACGAAGCGCGGCATCCCCTTCGAGATCCGCTCGGGGATCCGCTTTTTCGAGATGGCCCACGTGAAGGACATCACGGCCTACCTCCGGGTGCTCGTCAACCCGCTGGACGAGGCGGCATGGAAGCGGGTTCTCGGACTCTACGAAAAGGTGGGCCGCGTCACGGCGGACCGGATCTGGAAGGCCCTGTCGGCCGAGACGGACCCCCTGGCCGCGATCGGGCAGGCGGCCTGGGTGAAGCGCGTCGGCAAGGCCGCGGCGCCGGGGCTCCTGCGGCTGGGGGAAACGATCAACCTGCTGCGCGAAAAGATTGCCGGGCAGGCACCGGCCGATCTCATCCACCTGCTTCTCAACCGCGGGTACCGGGAGGATCTGCAGGATCGTTACACGGACAGCTTTTCCCGGGAGGAGGACCTCCTCCAGCTGGCCAACTTTTCCAGCCGCTTCTCGAGCCTGACGGACTTTCTCGCGGAGCTCTCCCTGCTGACGAACACGGCGGAAAGCGAGGCGAGCGCAGCGGAGGAGGAACAGGACAAGGACAAGGTGATCCTCAGTTCCATCCACCAGGCCAAGGGGCTGGAGTGGTCCGTGGTGTTCATCATCTGGTGCGCCGAGGGGATGATCCCCCTGGCCCGAGCCCTCGACGAAGCGGGCGGGGAAGAGGAGGAGAGACGGCTTTTCTACGTGGCGGCGACGCGCGCCAAGGACCAGCTCTACCTGTGCCACCCGTTGATCGATTACTCGAGGGGGATGGGCATGGTGCCGCTTCGTCCTTCGAGATTCATCGAGGAGCTCGAGGAGGACGCCTTCCACCCGACGGAGCTGCCCTATGAGCAATGGGTCATCGATGAAGATTGATGTCGAGGCGGGTGACCGGGGGCGCATCCCGTCGGGGTGCGCAACCCTGTCCGGTTCCTCCATTGCCGGACGCCCCGCGATGCGGATCAGGGCGCCAAAATCGCCCCTCTGCTGCGTTGCGTCACGCCTCGTCCTGAAACGGCTGTTTCCTTGATCCGCGGCGTTGATTCGTAAAGAAAATCCCCCGTCCATCCCCCATGATAAAAGGGGGAAAGAGGGGGGATTCCAGCGCCTTGCTGTCTCGTGCCTCTTTCCTGACCCTGCTCTCAGAAAGAAAAGCTCAGGTTCACGCCGCCGTAGAAATAATTGTCCTCCTTGCCGTTCTTGCTGCGTCCCTTCATCTCGTTCTTGGCGTCATCGGAGAGGGGAAACACCCAGGACACCGTCGGGGCGATGGTGACGTACTTGTACGGCGTGATGGGCAGGGTCGCAGAGATGACCCCGTCGTGGAAGCTGCTGAATTTGTCCGTCGTCGGCTGCGCGTTGTCGTCGAACTTCGGGTAGGTGGAGGCGTCTTCGCTCTTGAGATAGCTCACCGAGCCGGCGAGCTTCAGGCCGATCATCTTGGTCAGCTCGAAGGTGTGAGAAACGCCGAGGAGGCAATACCACTGGTGGTAATGGTCGATCTCCTTGTAGACGGTGAGCGTCGGGCTCAGCAGGACATTGCCGGCCAGCGTGACAAAGAGCTCCTGGGAGTCGAGCGGGTCGGCGGCTCCCGGGTAGGGGGCATTCAGGGAATAATAGATGTAACCGAGCCCTGCCGTCACGGGCCCGAAGGCCCTGCTGTAGGAAAGAGTCAGGTCCGTCTCGGTCCAGTTGCTCGAATAGGAGGCGTCGGTCGGCGAATAGGGGTTCGTGTCCAGATTGCCCCAGACGTTTGCGCTCAGCCCCTTGTAACCGACCGTCATCGACGGCTGGATCACGAGGCTGTCCCTCGTCTGCTGCTGCCCGCGCCAGATGTAGGCGCTGAGCGCCGACACGGTGAAGTCGGCCGTGGGCCGCTCCTCCGCCGGGGCCGGGGACGCCGGCTTGGCCTCCTGGGCCATCGCCTCGGTCAGCAGGCTCGTCGTGATGCCGAGGATGAGGAGCGATACGATCACCAGTCTGAAGATCCGATCCAGCAGAGCCATGGTCATAGGACTTCTCCCTTCCAGGTATTTTTGATCCGGCGGATCGCAGCGGCTTGAACCGGAGCCGCAAATCCGCCGTGACCGGCCGCTCGGTGGAGGAGGGCCGCCGGCCCTGCCGAGGGGGAGCGGCAAGGCCGGCGGCTCGAGGGTACTCTCTTCGGCGGCGTTCGGGAGTCCTTCAGAACAAGGCCCGTGCCAGGACAGGGAAAAGCGGCGTGGAATGAGCGTAAGGAATCGGAATGACGGGAAATAGTGCGGCTATGGAAAAATGGCGAAAGAAG
>JAGPKU010000046.1 GCA_018053845.1 Syntrophobacterales bacterium | reverse complement strand
AAGGCGCGGAAGACCAGCGCGCAGAACAGCAGCCCGAAGAGCGCCATCATCGTGGCGATCCGGAAGCGGAACCATTTTTTGGGCTTGCCGTTCATTTGATCAGGACCACCTGCTCCCGCTCGGGGTATTGGAGCTTGAGCTTCTCCCGGGCGATGGACTCGATCCGCTGGGGCGACTTCAGCGTGGCGATCTCCACCTTCAGCCTCCGGTTCTCCTCCAGGAGATTTTCCCGGACGGTCATCTCCTCGGCGATGCGGTACTTGAGCTGCGTGTTGTGCAGATGGGACCAGACGTAGACGAGCGCCACGGCCACCAGCACGAGGAGCGACAGCACGAGCGTCGAGACGCGCAGGCCCGAGCCCTGCCGAACATCCATAGCCGCCCGGGGCCGTGCCACCTTCGCAACCGGCATCATCCGATCCTTTCCGCGGTTCTGAGTTTCGCGCTGCGCGCCCGGGGGTTTCGCTCCATCTCCCCCTCGCCGGGACGCACGGGCTTCCGGGTGACGACCCGCAGCCGGGGGCGCCCCCCGCAGGCGCAAACGGGAAGATCGGCCGGGCAGGTGCACCCCCGCGAGGCGTCGCGGAAGCACTCCTTGACCATCCGGTCTTCCAGCGAGTGGAAGGTGATGACGGAAAACCGCCCGCCTTCCCTCAAACAGTCGATCCCCGAGGCGAGGCCCCGGGCCAGGCTGTTCAGCTCGTCGTTGACGGCGATCCGGAGCGCCTGGAAGCTCCGCGTCGCGGGGTGGATCCTCCCGTGGCGCATGGGCGCCGGCATGGCGGCGGCGATGAGGGCCGCCAGCTCGTCCGTCGTTTCGATCGGCGCCGTCTTCCTCCTCTCGACGATGGCCCTCGCGATGCGCCGGGCCTGCCGCTCCTCGCCGTAGTCGCGCAGGATGCGCTCGAGCTCGCGCGCGTCGGCCCGGTTGACCAGGTCCCGCGCGCTCACCGGGGCGTCCCGGTCCATCCGCATGTCCAGCGGCGCGGGCTTCGAGAAGCTGAAGCCCCTTGCGGCCGCCTCGAGCTGGTGCGACGACACCCCGAGGTCGAGCACGATGCCGTCGACCCGTTCGATCCCGACCCGGGCGAGGATGTCCTTCAGGTCGGCGTAGTCGCCCTTGACGAGGACCGCGCGCCGCCCGAAGGGCTCGAGCGCCCGTGCCGATTCGGCCAGGGCGTCTTCGTCCCGGTCGATCCCGACCAGGATGCCGCCGGGGGCGGTGGCGGCCAGGATCGCCCTCGCGTGCCCGCCCCCGCCCAGGGTGCCGTCCACGTAGATGCCGTCCGGCCTGAGGTTGAGCGAGTCGAGGAGCTCCTCGAGCATGACGGGCTCGTGGTATGCGGAGGGCGCGCCTGCGTCGTTCATCGTTCTTTTCAAGGATCGCGGTGGAAGCGGACGCGGGAATCCCGCCGGGGGAGACGGGCCGTCAGATTCCCAGGTCGGCCATGTAATCGCTGAAGCTCTCGATGCTTTCGCCGGACTTGCGGATCTCCTCCTCGAACCGCTCCTTGCTCCAGATCTCGATGACCCGGACCATGCCGGCCAGGACGATGTCTTTCTCCAGCTTGGCGTATTCCCGAAGCGGCGGGGGGACCAGGATGCGGCCCTGGCTGTCGAAGGTGCAGTCCACCGCCCCGGACATGAAAAAGCGCTGAAACGCGCGGACCTCTTTCTTGAGGATGGATTGATGGGAGATTTTTTCTTCGAGGATCTGCCACTCGTCGAAGGGAAAGGCCATCAGGTAGCCGTCCCAGTTCGTGATGACCATGCGGTTGTCGTACTTCTCGGCGAAGACCTCGCGGAGCTTGGCGGGGAAGATGATTCTTCCTTTGTCGTCGATCGTATGGTAATATCTCCCCCGGAACACAGACATGCGAGAGATCCCTCCACAATCATCCACTTTGCTCCACCTGGATGCAATAGTAGGGCCGACTCCCGTCCCTGTCAAGGAAAAAGTTTAATTTCCGCTGGATTTTCGATTGATTTGATACTTCCGGACGGCCCGGCTGTGTTCGGGCAGCGTCTCGGAGAAGTGGTGGGACCCGTCGTTGCGGGAAACGAAGTACAGGTACCTTACGGGGGCGGGGTTCAGGACCGCCTCCAAGGCGTCCATGCCGGGGCTGCAGATCGGGCCGGGCGGGAGGCCGCGGTTGAGGTACGTGTTGTAGGGATTTTGGCGCTCCAGGTGCCTGCGCGTCAAATTTCCGTCGAAATTCTCGATGCCGTAGATCACCGTGGGGTCGCTCTGCAGCGGCATCCCTTTCTTGAGGCGGTTGCGGAAGACGGCCGCCACGATCGGCATCTCGCCCTTGAGCCCCGTCTCCTTCTCGACGATCGACGCCAGCGTCACCCACTGCAGCAGCGTCAAACCCTGCGACTCAGCCTTCGCGATCATCTCCGGCGTCACCTTTTCGCGGAACCGTCCCGCCATTCTCTCCAGGATCGCCCCGGCATCGAGGCCCCGGTAGAAGATGTAGGTGTCGGGGAAGAGGAAGCCCTCGGCGCTCGCCGCCGGGATGTTCAGGCGGCTCAGGGCTTCCCTGTCCCGGGCCAGCCGCAGGAAATCCCCCTCCTCGGCGAGGCCCTCGGCGGCGAGGCGCGCGGCGATCTTCCGCACCGTGAAGCCCTCGGGCACCGTGACGGGGCGCTTCTTGAAATCCCCGTCGATGAGTTTGCGCAGGATCTCGGCGGGCGGCTCGGACTTGGCGAATTCGTACTCGCCGGCCTTGACCCGTCGGGGGGCGTTGGCGATATGGGCCATGGCCCGGAACACGAGGCGGCTGCGGAGCAGGTCGTTGCGGTCGAGGAGGTCCACGACCTGGACGAAGGGCGTCCCGCGGGGGATGAACACGGTGACGGTCTCCCCGCCGGCGCCGGGGCCCGTGACGGTGCCGAGCATCCACAGGGCGGCGAGGACCCCCGCCGTCGCGGCGAGCGCGGCGATCACGAGGCGCCGGCGGCCGGGGCGTGCGAAGGGGTTCATGGGGAGCCGTCCTCGGGACCGGCCGCGGCGGGCCGGCCCTTCCGGTTGAGGTAGTCCTGCAGGATCACGGCGGCGGCGATGCGGTCCACCATGCCCCGCTTCTTCCTGCGCTTCACGCCCGCCTCGCGCATCAGTCCCTCGGCCTCCTTCGTGGAGAGGGTTTCGTCCCAGGCCGTCACGGGCACGGTCACGACGCCACGGAGGGCGGCGATGAAGCGGTCCACCTTTTCGCACTGGATGCCCGCCGAGCCGTCGAGCCGCAGGGGATAGCCCACGACGATGGCGCCGACCCCGTGCTCGGAGGCGGCCGCGGCGATGGCCCGGAGGTCCTTTTCCTTCGACGTGCGCCCGATCACGGCGATCCCCCGGGCGGTCATCTCCAGCTCGTCCGAGAGGGCCAGCCCGATGCGCTTCTCCCCGTAATCGATCCCGAGGATTCTCATGGGGGGTATATATAAAGGATAGGGGGGGATGTGCGCAAGGGCGGAAAGCACTCGGTAGGACGGGCCATGAAAGAATTTTGCCGGCTCAAAAGCGCTTTGCGACGGTTCTAAACTCCCTGCACTGCTCCGCCACAAACTCGCCCTCCGGGCTCAGACATGTGGCTCCGCGGCCGTTCCGGTTCGCTAAGAACCGTTCGCGACACCGGGGGCGCATCCCGCCAGGAGGCGCGATCATGTTCCTTCGCATCCTTGCCGGGGAGCAACCGCAGGTTGCGACAAAGCGCTTTAAATGAGCCTTTGCAAAACCCTTTCACAGCCCTTTCCTTTTCAGTAGGCGAGCTTTCCGCCCTTGCGGTCGGGTTTGGGATTGAGGAAAGGGGGGATTTCTGTTATTGCATAGCCTGTTCGCGCGGGATGCGCGCACCCAGGACGCCCATTCATGAAGCACATCATTCTCGGCACCGCAGGCCACGTCGATCACGGCAAGACCGCGCTCGTCAAGGCCCTGACCGGCGTCGACACGGACCGCCTCAAGGAGGAGAAGGAGCGCGGCATCACGATCGAGCTGGGCTTCGCGTCCCTTCCCCTGAAGAGCGGCGACACCCTCGGGGTCGTCGACGTGCCGGGCCACGAGAAGTTCGTCAAGAACATGGTGGCGGGCGCCACCGGGATCGACCTCGTGCTGCTGGTGATCGCCGCCGACGAGGGGGTCATGCCCCAGACGGTGGAGCACCTCGACATCTGCACCCTGCTCGGGATCCGCAACGGGATCATCGCGCTCACCAAGATCGACCTCGTCGACGCCGACTGGCTCGCCCTCGTGCAGGACGACGTCCGCCAGTTCCTGCAGACGACCTTCCTCGACGGGGCGCCCATCGTCCCGGTGTCCGTGGTCTCGGGCCGCGGGATCGCGGAGCTTCGGGACGCCATCGAGGCGACGGCCCTGCGGATCGGCGAGCGGGCCGACAGCGGCCTGTTCCGCATTCCCGTCGACCGGGTCTTCACCATGAAGGGGTTCGGCAGCGTCGTGACGGGCACCCTGGTCTCCGGAAGCGTGCGCGTGGGCGACGCCGTCGAGGTCCTCCCCCAGCGCATCCAGGCCAAGGTCCGCGGCATCCAGGTGCACAACGAGCCGCAGGAGCGCGCCGAGGCCGGGCAGCGCACCGCCATCAACCTGCAGGGCATCGAGCGCGCCGCGCTCAGCCGCGGCGACGTGGTGGCCCACCCCGGCGTCTTCGAGCCCTCGGAGCGGCTCGACGTCCACCTGGAGTATCTCAAGGGGGCCGGGCGGGTGCTGAAGAACCGGGCGCTTGTGCGCTTCCACACGGGGACGAGCGAGATCATGGCCCGGGTCATCCTCCTGGACCGCGAGGACCTCAAGCCCGGGGAGCGCGTCTATGGCCAGCTGCTGCTGGAGGAACCCGTCGTGGCCATGGGGCGTGACCGCTTCGTCCTCCGCAGCTACTCCCCCATCCGCACGGTGGGCGGCGGGGAGATCCTCGACCCCGATGCGGTGAAGCAGAAAAAGGCGAGGGAGAGCCATGCCGCCCAGCTGGAGACGCTCCGCACGGGAACGGAGGCCGAGCGGGCGGCCTTGATCCTCGGGCGCGCGGGGGTCCAGGGGCTCACCGCGAGCCGGCTGGCCGTCCGGACGGGGATCCCGCTGGCCGATCTGGAGCGGGTCCTGCAGGGCATGGCAGAGAAGAAGGCCGTTCTCCGCATCGACCGGGAAGAGACGCGCATCGTGTCGTTTCCCGCCTACCAGAGGCTCAAGGAAGACCTCCTGAAGGAAATCGGCCTCTACCACGAACGGTTTCCCCTGAAGGAGGGCGTGCCCAAGGAGGAGCTGCGGACGACGGCGGGCCAGGAGATCGAAAGCCGGCTCTACAACATGGCCCTCAAGGAGCTGGAGCACGAGAAGAAGATCGTCGCCGACCGGGAGCACGTGCGTCTCGCGGCCCACCGCGTCGATCTCAAGGGCGACCTGGGCGACCTGGGGGGGCGGATCGAGACGATCTACCGCGATGCGCAGCTTGCGCCGCCCTCCGTCAAGGAAGTTCTGGAGCAAGTGGGCGGAAAGAAGGCCGAGACCCTGAGCGTCCTCGGGGTCCTGCTCAACGAGGGGATCCTGGTGAAGGTCACCGAGGAGATCTACTACCACAGGGAACCGCTGGACAAGCTCCGCCAGGACTACACGGCGGCCCTCCTGAAGGCCGGGAAGGCCACGCCCGCCACCTTCAAGGACCTCACGGGGCTTTCCCGCAAGTACATCATCCCCCTGATGGAATATTTCGACGCGACCAAGCTCACGATCCGCGTGGGCGATCACCGGACGCTGAGGGAGCGGCAGCAGCGATGAAGACCCCCCCCCTCACGGAAGGGATCGAACGGTTGCGCCTGCGACGCTTCGACGGCAGGCGCTTCTCGACCGCCGGGGTGGAGGTGGTGCGCGAGGTGCTCCTGGAGGTCTTCGCCGACGGCCGCCGCATCGCGACGATCGCCTGCGCGGGACTTCACCTGCGGGAGCTCGCCGCCGGGTTCCTGAAGCAGGAGGGCCTGATCGGGGAGGCGGCGGACATCCGGCGGATGACCGTGTCGCCCGGGCGCGTCGACATCCTGACCCGGCGCGGCAGGGGGCCGGCCCCGTCGGCCGCGGCGGGAAAGACGATCGCCTCGAGCGGCGCCCGGGGCAGCCGCCTGATGAAGGTCCAGGCGAAGGGAACGTCCGCCGCACCGGCCCGTCCGACCCTGCGTGCACCGACGGTCCTGAGTCTCATGGATGCGCTGCTGGCGGCCACGGCGATCCACGAGCGCACGCGGGGCACCCACTGCTCGGCCCTCGCGGGGCCGGAGGGCATCGTGGCGGCGCGGGAGGACATCGGGCGGCACAACACGATCGACATGCTCTGCGGGTGGGCGCTCCTCGAGGGCGTCGACCCGGCCGACAAGGTCCTGCTGACGACGGGGCGCGTCTCCTCGGAGATCGTGACCAAGGCCTGGCGGATGGGGGTCCGCGCCGTCGTCTCCCACTCGGCGGCCACCTCGCGGGCCGTGAGGCTCGCGGAGAGTCTCGGGGTCACGGTCGTGGGGTACGTGCGGGGCGGGACGTTCGTCGTTTACGCGGGACCCCGGCACGTATTGCCGGCCGGGGCGCCGGGGGCGAAAGGCAGAAGGACCAGGTTCAAAGGGTGAAGGGAAAAACCGGGTGAAGACGATCTACGTCAAAGACATCAAGGCCGGCGAGAAGATCAAGAGCTCCTTTCTCGTCATGGAGAAGAACCTCGCCTACTCGCAGAAGGGGGCGCCCTACCTCAGCGTGAAGCTCCGCGACCGGACGGGGGACATCGACGGGCGCGTCTGGGACAACGTGGCGGCCCTCGACCCGCTCTTCCGGAAGGGCGACATCGTCTTCGTGCAGGGCCGCGCCGTGAGCTACCGCGACGCCACGCAGCTGGCCGTGCTCGACATCCGCAAGATGGAGGAGACCGGGCTCGACCCCTGGGACTACTTCCCGGGCACGAAGGGCGACGTGGAGGAGATGTTCGCCGCCGTCGAGGGCTTTGCGGCCACCGTGGGGAACCCCTGGCTGAAGCGGCTGCTGGAGGGGTTCCTGGGGGACGGGGAGCTGGCCGCGCGGCTCAAGAGGGCCCCGGCCGCGAAGGGGTTCCACCACGCCTATCTCGGGGGGCTGCTGGAGCACACCCTGTCCATGGTGCGGATCCTGGACTTCCTGGCGGGTCACTACCCGACGGCAAACCGCGACCTGCTGATCGCCGGCGGGATCCTGCACGACATCGGCAAGATCGACGAGTTCACCTACGATCGGGCCATCGACTACTCGACGCCGGGACGGCTCGTGGGGCACATCCTGCTCGGGGTCGAGATGCTCGACCGGAAGATCGCGGCGATCGAGGGGTTCCCGGCGGACCTGGCCCTGGAGCTCAAGCACATCGTGCTGGCCCACCACGGGGAGCTCGATTTCGGCTCGCCCAAGCGTCCCAAGACCGTGGAGGCCCTCATCGTCCACTACGTCGACGATCTGGACGCCAAGGTGATGGCCTTCCAGGAGTTCATCGGGAATTCCGGCGCCGAGGACTCGGAGTGGACCCTGTTCCACCGGTTCTTCGAGCGGTTTCTCTATAAAGGCGGGCATAAGGCATAAGGCGAAAGGCGAAAGGCGAAAGGCAGGGATTGCCGTTTGCCTTCAGCCTTTCCTTTCGCCGAAGATCGCCCGCCCGATCCGGACGATCGTGGAGCCTTCCTCGACGGCCACCTCGAAATCGTCCGTCATCCCCATGGAGAGCTCCCCCATCGTGACGTTCGGGATGTTCTCGGCGGCGATGCGGTCGCGCAGCGCCCGCAGGCCGGCGAAGCAGGGCCTCGCCTTCTCGGGGTCGTCGTACCAGGGCGCCATGGTCATGAGCCCCCGGATGGAGAGGTTCGGCATCCCGGCGGCGATCGCGCGGATGAGCCCCGGCGCCTCGCCGGGAGGCGCACCGCTCTTCGATTCCTCCCCGGCCAGGTTGACCTCGATCAGCACGCGGCAGACGACCCCCGCGGCCGACGCGCGGCGGTTGAGCTCCTCGGCGAGGCTCATCCGGTTGACGGAGTGGATCATGTCGAAGAGGCGCACGGCGAAGCGGGCCTTGTTGGTCTGCAGGTGGCCGATGAAATGCCACTCCACGCTCTTGCCCAGGAGCTCGATCTTGCGCTTGGCCTCCTGGACGTAGTTCTCGCCGATGATGTCGATGCCCGCCTCGACGGCCTGCCGGATCCGGTCGTCGCCGACCGTCTTGGTGACGCCCATGAGCCGCACCGCGGCCGGGTCGCGGCCGGCCCGCGCGGCGGCGGCGGCGATCCGCTCCCGGATGCGGAGAATGTTTTCCCTCACCTCGGACATGCATCCCTCCCCGTGAAATCCACCAGGCCCAGCCCCTTGAGCGCCTCGACGAGCTCGCAGAGCGGAAGCCCCACCACGTTGGTCCAGGACCCGTGCACCTCGGCGACGAGCACGGAGGCCTTGCCCTGGACGGCGTACCCGCCGGCCTTGTCGTAGGGCTCGTCGGTCGCCACGTACCACTCCAGCTCGTCGTCGGGGATCTCCTTGAAACGCACCTGCGAGGAGACGGCCCTGCGGATGGGTTCGGCCCGCTCGCTGTTGAACAGGGTGAAGGCGGTGATGACCGTGTGGGCCCGCCCGCTCAGTTTGCGGATCATGCCCCTTGCCTCGTCCGGGGTCCGGGGCTTTCCCAGAAGCTCGCCGTCGATCGTCACGATCGTGTCCGCGCCCAGGACCCACCGGCCGGGACGCCGGGCGGCGACGGCCCGTGCCTTCGCCTCGGAGAGACGCAGGGCGTAGGCCTCCGGGGACTCGCCGGCGCGAGGGTCCTCGTTTACGTCGCTGTGCTGGACGGTGAATGCCACGCCCACCATCCGCAGCATCTCCTTGCGGCGGGGGGAGGCCGAGGCCAAAATCAGTCGTGTATCCAATCGGGTGTCGGCCATGCAAAACATCCCTTTCCGCTTCCGCCCGCCGGTGGTCGGCGGCCTGTCAGCCGCTTCTTTACCACAGAACGCAGGGCCGATAAAGGGAGGAGGCGCCCCGGGACGAACCTCCAGAAAAACAAGGCCTTTGATGCCTCGGAGACCGCGGCGCTCGTCCCCTTCCCCCGCCGGAGGCTGCTGGTATGCTTCGTGCATCGATGTCTTGGCGGTGAGGTGCGTACGGCCTGCAGAGGAGCGGCAGCGCCTGCGGCCCCAAGCGCCGCACGGGAGGATTGAAACAGGGCGAGGGAATGCGAATCGAGGCTCGAAAACCCATCGACGGAGAACCGTCCCCGCCGGTCGGCCAGGAGGAGTGCCTGAAGGCCCTCTTCGACGCGGTGCACACGGGCATCCTGGTCATCGATCCGGCCGCGCACCGGATTCTCGACGTCAACCCGGCGGCGTCGCGCATGATCGGCCTTCCCCGCGACGAGATCGTCGGCTCCGTCTGCCACCGCTTCATATGCCCCGCCGAGGAAGGCGCCTGCCCCGTGACGGATCTCGGCCAGGCGATCTACCAGTCGGAGCGTGTCCTGCGCTCGGCCGACGGCCGCGAGATCCCCATCGTCAAGACCGTGGTGCCGGCGTCCATGAACGGCAGGCGATGCCTCATCGAGAGCTTCGTCGACATCTCCGAGCAGAAGCGCATCCAGCGGGCGATCGAGGAGAGCGAGCGGCGGATGCGGGAGCTGGCCGACTTGCTGCCGCAGATCGTCTTCGAGACGGACGTGGCCGGCCGGATCACCTTCGGCAACCGCAGGGGCCTCGAGGTGCTGCAGTACACCCCGGAGGACCTGGCGCGGGGCGTCAACGCCCTCGACATCTTCGTCCCCGAGGACCGGGACCGCATCCAGCGCAACATCATCCGGATCCTGAAGGGCGAGGTCCTGACCGACGTCGAGTACACGGCCCGGCGCAAGGACGGGCGCACGTTCCCCGTGATGATCAACGCCTCGCCGATCCTGCGGGGCGGCCGGGCCGCGGGCATCCGGGGCATCGTGATCGACATCACCGACATCAAGCGGACGGAGAAGGCCCTCCGGGAGTCCGAGGCGATGTACCGGGCCCTCTTCGACGGTTCCGGCACGGCCATGGTGATCATCGAGGACGACACCACCATCGCGCTGGCGAACGCGGAGTTCGAGAGATTCACGGGGCTCTCGCGGGCCGAGATCGAGGGCCGGCGCAGCTGGATCGAGTTCACGCCCCCCGAGGAACTCCAGCGCCTCATGACCTACCACGAGACGCGCCGCGAAAACCCCGACGCGGCCCCGCGCCGCTATGAGCTCAAGATGCGAAACGGCGAGGGTTGCATCCGTCACGTGCTGCTGAGCGTGGCCATGATCCCGGGCACCGCGAACAGCCTCGCCTCCCTGCTGGACATCACCGAGCGCAAGCAGGCCGAGGAGGGCCTGAGGAAGGCCAAGGAGGAGGCCGAACGGGTCAACCGGGAGCTCGAGGCCATCAACCGCCAGCTCGAGGAGTCCATCGAGCGGGCCGGCATCATGGCCCAGGCCGCCGAGGCGGCCAACCGCGCCAAGTCGGAGTTCCTGGCCAACATGAGCCACGAGATCCGAACGCCCATGAACGGCATCATCGGGTTCACGACCCTGCTGCTCGAGACGGATCTCGACGGCGAGCAGCGCGAGTACGCCGAGGCCGTGAAGGGGTCGGCGGAAAACCTGCTGGCGCTCATCAACGACATCCTGGACGTCTCGAAGATCGAGGCGGGGAAGCTCACGATCGAGCTCATCCCCTTCGACCTGCGCACCACGGTGGAGAAACTCGCCGATTTGCTGGCGGTCAAGGCCGACGAGAAGGGGCTGAGCCTGATCGTGCAGTACCTCTGCGGGCCCGTGCGCCGCGTGATCGGCGACCCGGGGCGCATCCGGCAGGTGCTGACCAACCTGGTGGGCAACGCCGTCAAGTTCACCGAGCAGGGCCACGTCATCATCCGCGTCGGCTGCGAGACGAAGCCCGACGGCCCGCCGGTGTTTCACTTCAGCGTGGAGGACACGGGGATCGGCATCCCCGAGGAGAAATTGGAGTACATCTTCGAGAAATTCACCCAGGCCGACGCGTCCACGACGCGCCGCTACGGCGGCACGGGCCTGGGCCTGGCCATCTCCAAGCAGCTCGTCGAGTGCATGGGCGGCTCGATCGGGGTGACCAGCCGGGAGGGGAAGGGCTCCACGTTCCGGTTCTCCCTGCCCATGGCGATCGATGAGGAGGCCGTCTCCCCGGTCGTCGAGGAGGCCGATCTCTCGGGCGTCCGGCTTCTCATCGTCGACGACCGGGAGATCAACCGCCGGACCCTGGAGGAACAGGTCGCAGGCTGGGGCATGCGCTACGCGAGCTGCCGCTCGAGCGACGAGGCCTACCGGATCCTGCTCGAGGGCCACGAGGCCGGGGACCCCTTCCGGATGGCCGTCATCGCCTACCACGACGAGCACAGCGCGAGCGAGGAGCTGGGCCGAAAAATCAAGCAGGACGAGCGCCTCCGGCCCACCGTGCTCATCATGATCGCCTCCATCGGCAAGCGCGGCGACGCCAGGCGGATGCAGGACGTGGGTTTCGCGGCCTACCTGGTCAAGCCGGTGCACCAGTCCATCCTGATGGACGCCCTGGCGACGGCCTGGAGCGCCGCCCTGAAGGGGCAGACCCTGCCGCTCATCACCCGGCACAGCCTCGCCGAGGCCCGCGCGGAGAAAAAGGCGCCCGGGCCTGCAGCGGTGGCGGCCGCGCGGGTGCGCGTGCTGGTGGCGGAGGACAACCCCGTGAACCAGAAACTGGCCGTCCGGATGCTCGAGAAGTTCGACCTGTCCGTGGACGTCGCGGCCAACGGCCGGGAAGTCCTCGAGAGGCTGGGGCAGGCCGCCTACGACCTCGTGTTCATGGACTGCCACATGCCCGAGATGGACGGCTACGAAGCCACGGCGTCGATCCGGCAGGCCGAGCGGGAAAGCGGAAGGCATCTGTCGATCGTCGCGATGACGGCCAACGCCATGCAGGGCGACCGGGAGAAGTGCCTCGCGGCCGGCATGGACGACTACATCACGAAGCCCATCCGCCGGGAGGCCATCGAGGAGATGCTCCGGAAGTGGATACCTGTCAAGAGATAGAAGTCAGGAAGCCGGGAAGTCAGGAAGAGCGGAAAAGGCGAACAAGAGAAAAGACCGGAGAGACAAATGAACTTCAATGAGATGGCGGAGACGATCGGGCTCGACGAGCAGGACTTCCGGGAGATGGCCGAACTGTTCGTCAGCGTCGGCGCGGCGGACCTCGACAAGCTGCGCGAGGCCTACGCAGCGCGTAACAGCCAGGGCGTCGTGATGTCGGCCCATTCCCTGAAGGGGGCCTCGGCCAACCTGGGGTTCAGCGACATCTACGAGATCGCCCGGCGCGTCGAGGCGGATGCCCGTGCGCAGAAGCTCGACGGGGCCGGCGAGGCCATCGGGGAGCTCGAGCGGAAGCTCGCCGCGATCGCCGCGGCCCTCGGGCATCCTTGAGCGCTTCGAGGGGCCTGCCCCCGGCCCCGGAAACGAAACTGCGAGACCCCCGGTCCGCGCCGGACCGGGGAGGGTTGACCGAATGAACGAACAGGACGTGTCCATCCTGATCGCCGTCGACGATCCCGTCGAAAGCGGGCTGCTGGCAAAGACCCTCGCCGGCGCCGGGTACCGCTGCATCGAGGCCGTGACGAGCGGCCCCGGGGCCCTTGCCGCCTTGGAACGGGAGCCGTTTCCCATCGTGATCGCGTCGGCGGAGCCGGCCGGCCTGGGCGGCTGCGAACTGTGCCGCGCCATCCGCGCCCGCGGGGCGGCCGCCTACGTCTATGTCCTGATCCTCGCGCGGGGCAGGCGCAAGGCGCTCGTCCTGAAGGCGCTGGCGGCCGGGGCGGATGCCGTCCTGGCCCGGCCCGTCGACCCGGCGGAACTGTCGGCCCGCATCGCGGCGGCGCGGCGGATCGTCGATCTCGAGCGGTCCCTGCGGCTGACGAACGAGGAAGTCCGCGCCCTGTCGATCCGTGACCCCCTCACGGGGGTCTTCAACCGGGTGTACCTCATGGAGCGCCTGCCGCAGGAGCTCAAGCGCTCCCGGCGGTACGGGCGTCCGCTGTCGCTGATCATGTGCGACATCGACCACTTCAAGACCGTCAACGACCGTCACGGGCACGGCGCCGGCGATCGGGTCCTGAAGGATTTCGCGGGCCGGCTGGCCGGCTCGATCCGGATCGACATCGACTGGGTGGCCCGCTACGGCGGCGAGGAGTTCCTCATCGTCCTGCCGGAGACGGATCTCTCCCCGGCCGGCGTCGTGGCGGAGCGGCTGCGGCGGCTCGTCGCGGAGACCCCCTTCGGGCTCAGGGACGGGGGGGTCCGCATCACGGCCAGCTTCGGGGTCGCCAGTTACCGGCCCGCGCTGCAGAGCGGGCGGGTCACCTTCGACCAGCTGATGGAGCAGGCCGACGCGTTCCTCTACCAGGCCAAGCGGGCGGGGCGCAACGCGGTGCGGGGTGCGGAGGCCCGGGACGCCGAAGCGAAAGGATGCACGGCATGAAGAAGAAAAAGATCCTCGTCGTCGACAACCACCCGATCATCCTCGAGTACATGTCCAAGCTCCTGAGCAAGGACGGGCACGAGGTCCGCACCTCGGAGGACGGCCTGCACGCCCTGGATCTGCTCGAGCACTGGCGGCCCGACGTCATCTTCGTGGACCTCATCATGCCGAACATCGACGGCCGGAAGCTCTGCCAGATCATCCGGGCCATGCCCGAGATGAAGGACACCTACCTCATCATCCTCTCGGCCGCGGCCGCCGAGGAGCAGATCGACTTCCGGGCCATCGGGGCCAACGCCTGCATCGCCAAGGGGCCCCTGGACAAGATGGGCCAGTACGTGGCCGCCGCGCTCCACGACGCCGAGCACCGCCGGACGCGGGAGGTGCAGGAACGGATCTTCGGAGTCGAGAATCTCTATTCGCGGCAGATCACGAAGGAGCTGCTCACCATCTGGAAGCATTTCGAGGTCGTGCTGGGCAGCCTCTCCGAGGGCATCCTCGAGATCACCCCGGGGGGCCGCATCGTCTACGCCAACCCCACGGCCATCGCCCTCATCGGCGTCCCCGAGGAGCGGCTGCTGGCCTCGAGCGTGCTGGGGCTCTTCGACGCGAGGGACAAGGAGCTCGTGCGGGGCATGATCGACCGCGTGACGGCCGAGGCGAGCGTGGCGGCGGCCGACAGCCCCGTGCACTGCAACGACCGCGAGTTCATGATCAAGCTGCTGCCGATCCGCGACGAGATGAAGCGGACCCTCATCATGGTGCTCGAGGACGTCAGCGAGCACCGCCGCATCGAGGCGCAATTCCAGCACGCCCAGCGGATGGAGGCGGTGGGGACGCTGGCCGGCGGCATCGCCCACGACTTCAACAACCTGCTGATGGTCATCCAGGGCAACATCTCGCTGATGCTCTACGAGCTGGACCCGAAGCACCCCTTCTACGAGCGGCTCAAGAGCGTCGAGAAACAGGTCCAGAGCGGGTCGCGGCTCACGGCGCAGCTGCTGGGCTACGCCCGCAAGGGCCGCTACGAGGTCCGCCCGATCGACCTCAACCACCTCGTCGAGGAGGCCTGCGAGACCTTCAACCGGACGCGCAAGGAGATCCTGATCCACCAGGAGCTGGCCCGCGACCTCTACGCCATCGAGGCCGACGCCGGGCAGATCGAGCAGGTCCTCATGAACCTCTTCGTCAACGCCGCCGACGCCATGCCGGGCGGCGGGAGCCTCGTCGTCCGGACGGCCAACACGGACCATCATGCCATGCAGGGCAAGCTCTACAACCCCAAGCCGGGCAACTACGTCCTGATCACCGTGTCGGACAGCGGCACGGGCATGGACCGCAAGACCATGGAACGGATCTTCGAGCCCTTCTTCACGACCAAGGAGATGGGGCGCGGCACGGGGCTGGGCCTGGCTTCCGTCTACGGCATCGTCAAGGGCCACGGCGGCTTCATCGACGTGGAGTCCGAGAAAGGCAAGGGGACGACGTTCCGGATCTACCTGACCGCCACGGACAAACCCGTCGCGCGAAACGGCGCCGAGGCGCCCGAGCCGATCCGCCGCGGCACCGAGACGATCCTGCTGGTCGACGACGAGCAGATGATGCTCGACATCGGCCGGGATCTCCTGCAGGCGATGGGCTACCGGGTGATCACGGCGCGCGACGGCGAGGAGGCCGTGGAGATCTACCGGGGCCGCAGCGACGAGATCGATCTCGTGCTGCTCGACATCGTCATGCCCCGGATGGGCGGGGGGCAGGCCTTCGATCGCATCAAGGCCGTCAACCCCGCGGCGAAGGTGCTCCTGCTGTCGGGCTACAGCATCGACGGGGAGGCCACGAAGATCCTCTCGAGGGGCTGCAACGGCTTCATCCAGAAGCCCTTCAACCTGGAGCAGCTCTCGCGGAGCGTCAAGTCGGTCCTCACCGGCAACGGCAAGCAGAAAAAAGGCAACGGGGGGACGGGTCTGGCCCGGGGCATCCGTGCCTGAGGCCGAGACCCCAAAGGATCGCGGCATGTCATCAGAACATCGGAACGGGACGGCGGAAGCCGGCGCGGGCAAGGGGACGGTTCTCATCGTCGACGATCACCCCGTGAACATCCGGCTCCTCGAGAAGATCCTGGGCGCCGCGGGCTACCGGACGCTGGCGGCCGAAAACGGCCCGGACGGCCGGGCCCTGGCCGCCGGCCGCCAGCCGGATTTGATCCTGCTGGACATCATGATGCCCGGGGAGAGCGGGTTCGAGTCCTGCGAGAAGCTCAAGCGGGACCCGCAGACGGCCCACATCCCCGTCGTGTTCCTGTCGGCCAAGGCGGACACGGAGAGCAAGGTCACGGGGCTGACCCTCGGGGCCGTGGACTACATGACCAAGCCCTTCGACAAGAAGGAGGTCCTCGCGCGGGTGGGCCGGCACCTCGAGACGCGGGACGCCTACCGGAGCATCATCGAGCTGCAGGCGGCCAAGCTCCGGCAGGTCCACGAGGCCCAGCAGGCGATCCTGCCCCGGCCGGTGGAATTCCCCGAGGCCGCCTTCGGCGTGAGCTATACCCCCATCATCGAGGCCGGCGGGGATTTCTACGACGTCTTCCCCGTGGGGGACGGGGCCTTCGGCTATTTTGCCGCCGACTTCAGCGGGCACGACATCCGCACCTCCTACAACACCTTCGCCCTCAAGGCCCTGATCAGCCAGAACACGGGGCCGCACATCCCGCCGCAGGAGACGATGCAGGTCATCAACCGCGTCTTCACGAGCCTCATGAAGAACGGCGAGCACCTCACCGGCGTCTACGTGCGGCTGGACCGCGGGGGCTCCGAGCTCACCGTCGTCAACGCCGGGCACCTGCCGGTGCTGCACCTCTGCCGGGAGGGCGGGATCCGGGCCCTGGCCGCCGAGGGCGACATCCTGGGGGTCTTCGAGGACGTCCTGTTCGAGCCCCTCCGCGTGCCGGTCCGGGCGGGGGAGCGGTTCTTCCTCTACACGGACGGGCTGCTCGAGGTCTTCGGGGAGGACCCGCGCGGCCGCGAGGAAGGGATGGACGCGCTCATGGCCTGCTGCGCCGAGACGAGGGAGCTGCCGATCGGAAGGGCCGTCGACGAGATCGTGTCCCTGATCTGCCCGGACCGGGGTCGGCTGCAGGACGACGTGCTGCTGCTCGGCGTCGAGGTTTGACGGCCCCGGGGCCGTCGGGACCGGTTCTTGCAAAGACAGGGAAGTCGGAACGCAGGGTCTGGTGGCATGGATATCTTTGACGTCGACCGGGCTCCGGGGAGCCTGGACATCTTCTTCTCGCCGAAGCTGCGGTACATCGACCGGGCGGGCGAGGAGACGGAACGATTCCTCGAGGAAAACGCGGCGGGGGTCAACCCCTTCGGCGTGCTGCTCGTCATGCGGGAGGCCCTCACCAACGCGGTGCTCTACGGGAGCCGCCACGAGGAGGATTCGAAGATCCGCTACAGCCTGCGGCTCGCCGCCGGCACGCTCACCATGGAGGTGGAGGACGACGGCGACGGCTTCGACTGGAGGAGCCGGTCGGCCGAGGTGCCCGACATCGAGTCGGAGTCCGGCCGGGGGATGGCGATCATGACGGCCTACGCCTCCGGCTTTCGATACAACGACAAGGGGAACCGGCTCGCCGTCTTCTGGCGCTGCCCGTGACGGCCCGGGCCCCCGTGACCATTCGTCAAGCCCATTGAACAGACAGGAGGTTTCATGGAAAACGCCATCCAACAGCCGAAGCAGACGCTGATCGCCCCGGGCAGGGACATCGTCGCCTCCTACGCCCAGGAGCTGCGCCGCAACCTGTGGTCGCTCATCGAGGACGGGGTCACGGACGTGACGATCGACCTGTCCGGCGTGCAGATGATCGACTCCATCGGTCTCGGGGTGCTGATCGCGGCCCACAACTCGCTCAAGAAGAAGCAGGGCCGGCTCGCGATCACCCATGTCTCCAAGGAGATCCTGGGCCTGCTGAAGACCATGCGCCTCGACCGCCACTTCGACATCCAGGAATAACGCGAAACGCCGCGGGGCGGGCCGCACCGTCCCGCCTCGACCGAAAACGGGGGATCCCCTGCAGGCGCGCCTCGCGTGCCTGCAGGGCAAGCCTGCCCGCGGTGCGCGACACCCCTGCTCCCCCCTCGTTCTTCCTCGTCCGTCTTGACATCCCCGACGCGTTCGTGCAACTAAGGATGCAGTCTCCGGGGTCCCGGACGGCCGCCGCCGCGGCGGCCGGCGCCCGTCGTGACGGCAGCCTGCGAAGGAGGGTCTCCTTGAACAAGAAAAAGATCATCATCGGCGCGTTCGCGGCCCTGCTCCTCGGTGCGGGTCTCATGGTCTGGTTCGGCCAGCAGGGCCTCAGGAAAGACGGTCTCTATTACTCGGGGACGGTCGAGGCCGCCGTCCTCTCGAACCTCTCCTTCCAGGTCGGCGGCAAGGTGTTGAAGGTGCACGTCACGGAGGGACAGCGCGTGGAGAAGGACCAGCCCCTCGCGGAGCTCGACGGCGTCGAGTTCGAGGCGGCCCGAGACCAGGCGAAGGCGGCGCTCGACCGCGCGGAGCGGAGCCGGGAGCAGGCCTCGGCCGTCCTGGAGATCTACCGCAGGACCCTGCCCGATGACGTGGCGCGGGCCGAGGCCGGGGTTGCCTCCGCCCGCGACGTGCTGACGGAGGCGCAGTCCAACAAGGAGCGCTACGAGAAGCTCTTCGCCCGCGAGGTCGTCTCGAAGAAGGAGTGGGAGGCGGTCAAGCTCCACTACGACACGGCGCGCTCCCGGCTCGCGGAGGCCGAGGC
>JAGPKU010000134.1 GCA_018053845.1 Syntrophobacterales bacterium | reverse complement strand
GCGATGGTGCCGTTCCTCGTCTCCCGCGTCCGCGACCTGGACTTCGTCGTCACCGGCACCGAGAAGGAGGCCTTCCTCCTCGAGAACACCCTCATCAAGGAGCACCGGCCCCGCTACAACGTCATCTTCCGGGACGACAAGACCTACTTCAGCCTTCGCCTCGACACGCGGCAGGACTTCCCCGCCTTCCAGCTCGTGCGCAGGACGAGGAAGGACGGGGCCCGTTACTTCGGCCCGTACCCGTCGGGGCTCGCGGCCAAGGAAACGCTGAAATACCTCCATCAGCTCTTCCCGCTCAGAACCTGCAAGGACCGGGAGTTCAAGACGAGACGGCGGCCCTGCATCGAGTACGAGATCCGCAAGTGCGTCGGCCCCTGCGTGGGCCTTGCCGGGAAGGAGCAATACCGGAAGTTCATCGACGACGCCGTCCTGTTCCTGGAGGGGCGCGGGACGAAGCTGCTGGACCTGCTCAAAAAGAGAATGGCCGAGGCGGCGGAGAACCTCGAGTTCGAGGAAGCCGCGAGGCTGCGCGACCGGATCGCCGCCATCGAGACGACGGTGGAAAAGCAGCGGATGGTCTCGCCCGACTTCAAGGACCGGGACGTCTTCGGGTTGTACCGGGAAGAGGACCAGGTCCAGGTCTGCATCCTGCGCATCCGCGAGGGCAAGACGCTCGGCACGAAGAAGTTCGCGCCCGTCCGCACGGCGGCCGCCGACGCCGAGGTCCTCTCGTCGCTGCTCGGGCAGTATTACGACGGGGAGCTCTTCATCCCCGCGGAGGTCGTCATCCCCGAGGAGATCGAGGACGGCGGCGTCCTGGCCGAGTGGCTCTCGGAGAAGCGGGGCAAGAGGGTCGAGCTCCTCGTCCCCCGCAGGGGGCCGAGGAGGGACCTCGTCGCGATCGCCCGGCAGAACGCCGAGGATTCGTTCAAGGCCGAGCGCGCCGTCCGCATGGACGAGGAGGCGGCCCTGGCCCTGCTGCGGGACAAGCTGCACCTGCACAGACTGCCCCGGCGCATCGATTGCGTCGACATCTCGAACCTGGGCGGCGAGCTGCCCGTGGGGGCGCTTGTCTCCTTTCTGGACGGCAGGCCCGACAAGTCCGGCTACAGGCTGTTCCATGTGCGCGGGGTCGAGGGCCCCGACGACTACGCGAGCATGCACGAGGTCCTGCAGAGGCGCTTCGAGGGCCGGGACGACCTGCCGGATCTCCTCATGGTCGACGGCGGCAGGGGCCAGGTCGGGATGGCCGTCAAGGTCCTGCGGGAGCTGGGGATCGGGAACCTCGACGTGATCGGCCTGGCCAAGGGGTCGCCGCCGGCAGGCGAGGCGGGCGGCGCGCGTCGCCGTCCCTCCATGAAGGAGCAGGACCACGTCTACCTGGCGGGCCGGAAGGACCCCGTCTATCTCCACAGGCACCCGTCGGCGCTGCTGCTCCTGCAGCGCATCCGCGACGAGGCGCACCGCTTCGCCATCACCCATCACCGCCGGAGGCTGGAGAAACGGAACGCGCTCTCCGTGCTGGACGGCGTCCCGGGCGTGGGGGCGGCGAAGAAAAAGGCGCTCCTGCGCCGTTTCGGCGACCTCAATGCGCTGCGCAGGGCCGGGCCCGAGGATCTCGTGAAGGTCCCGGGGATCACCGCGAAGCTGGCCGGGGCGATCCTCCGTCATCTCAACCCCCCGGACCGGAGCTGAACAGGGCGGGCGCGCACCATGGATTTCGTCTCCATTCTCCTCATCGCGATCGGCCTCGGCGTGGATGCCCTGAGCGTGGCCATTGCCACGGGGGTTCTCCTCGGGAGGCCCCCGCGGGCGGCCGTCTGGCGCATGTCCGCCTTTTTCGGCCTGTTCCAGTTTGCCATGCCCCTGCTCGGCTGGTCCGCCGGCCGCGTCGTTGCGGAGCTCATCGAGGCCTATGACCACTGGGTGGCCTTTGCGCTGCTGTTCTTCGTGGGCGGCAAGATGATCGTCGAGGCCTTCCGGGAGGACGGGCAGGGAAGGGCCTCAGCGGACGACCCCACCCGCGGGTGGACCCTGCTGATGCTGGCCGTCGCCACCAGCATCGATGCCCTGGCCGTGGGCCTGAGCCTCGCCCTGGTCGGCGAGGCGATCCTGTACCCGAGCGCCGTGATCGGGGTCACGGCCTTCGCCATGACCTGGGCGGGGATGGTGTTCGGCGGGAGGGTCGGGCCCTGGATGGGCCGCAACGTGGAGATTGCCGGGGGTCTCATCCTCATCGGCATCGGCGTCCGGATCCTCATCGAGCACCTGTAGCCGAGGGCCCCGGGGAAACGGCAGAGCCCGCAGAAGTCCCTTGCCCATTCCATGAAGCACCCGATACAATGAAACCGCATTTGCCGTGGACGTGAAGGTTATGCCGCAGCGGAAGAAAGCCGAACGGAGAAGGGCTGGATCGAAGGCGCAGGGCAAGCGGGGGTCATCCGCCGCCGAACCCCGCGCTGCCATGAAACGGCTCATGCTCGAACTGAAGCAGGCCGAGGAGAAGTACCGCAACATCATCGAAAACATCGGCGTCGGCGTCGCCACGATCGACCCGCAGATGCGGATCCAGACCCTGAACCGGCAGATGCGGGAATGGTTCCCCGCAATCGACCCTTCGTTGAAGCCCCTCTGCTATGAAGCGTTCAACGACCCGCCGGAAGGAGAGATCTGTCCCTACTGTCCCACCATCCGCACGCTGAGGGACGGCAAGGTCCACGAGGCCGTGACCGACACGCCCATGAAGGGAGGAGTAAGGAATTTCCGCATCATCGCGACACCCGTCACGGATGCCGAGGGACGTGTCGTGGCGGTGATCGAAATGGTCGAGGACATCACCGAGCGGCAGCGGGCCGCCAAGGCCCTGCGCGCCGGCGAGCAGCGCCACCGGTCCTACATCGAGCTGACCGGTCAATTGGGCTGGACGGCCAATGCCGCCGGGGAAGTGGTGGAGGATCTTCCCGCATGGAGGGCTTTCACGGGCCAGAGCGAAGAGGACATCAAGGGCGCGGGATGGGCCGATGCGCTCCACCCGGACGATCGGGAACGTGCCCTGGAGGCCTGGCGCAAGGCCCAAGCAGCGAAAAGCGCCTACGAGATCGAATGCCGCGTGCGCAGACACGACGGCGTCTACCGGCATTGGCTCACCCGCGCTGTCCCCCTTTTTGATGAGGACGGAGGGATCCGGGAATGGGTCGGCACCCTGACCGACATCACGGACATGAAGCCTGTGGAGGAAGAGCTCAAGAAGTCGGAAAGCATGTACCGCACCATCTTCGAGACGACGCCTGCGGCGACCATGATCATCGAGGAGGACACGACCATTTCCATGGTCAACAGGGAGTTCGCGACACAAACGGGATATGATGCGAGGGAGATCGAGGGCAAAAAAAGCTGGACCGAGTTCATCCTGAAAGAGGATCTGGACCGGGTGATGGGGTATCACCGTCTCAGGCGGCTCGATCCGGAAGCGGCCCCGAGGAACTACGAGTTTCGCTACACGGACAGGAAGGGACGGATCCGTGACGTCTACGCGACGGTCGCCATGATGCCGGGGACGAAGAAAACGGTGCTGTCCCTTCTCGACATCACCGACAGAAAGCGCAACGAGGAATCCCTCCGGACGATGTCCGAGGAGTTGACGTCCAAGACCCATGCCCTGGAGGAGATGAATGCGGCGCTGCGCGTGCTGCTGAAGCAAAGGGAAGAGGACAAGACGGAGCTGGAAAAGAGGATCCTGGCCAGCATGAAAGAGCTTGTCATCCCGCACCTCCGGGAGCTGAAGAAATGCCTGTCCGGTCAAAAGGAACTGACCCGCCTCCAGATCCTGGAATCGAATCTGCAGGGGATCATATCCCCCTTTGCGCAGAAGCTGTCCCTGCAATTTCTGCATCTCACGCAGAAGGAAATCCAGGTTGCCAATCTCATCAGGGAAGGCAAGACGACAAAAGAAATCGCGCGGTTCATGGATCTGTCCAAGTTTGCCGTCGACACCCACCGCGCCCACATCAGGAGCAAGCTGGGCTTGACCAACAAGAAAGCCAATCTGAGGACGTATCTTTCTTCCCTCATGGAATAGTGGTTTTTTACACTATTCATCCACTATTTTTTCATTATTGAAATTCCGGGCA
>JAGPKU010000133.1 GCA_018053845.1 Syntrophobacterales bacterium | reverse complement strand
CCGCGGTCCCGGTTTTCCTGGTCATCAACAAGGTCGATCTCGTCGAGAAGCCGAAGCTGCTGCCTCTGATCGACCGATTCCGCGGCCTTCACGATTTCCGGGAGATCGTCCCCGTGTCGGCCGCAACCGGCGAAGGGGTGAGCCGGCTGCTCGAGCTCATCGTCGACGCGATGCCCGAGGGTCCGAAGCTCTTCCCCGACGACCTCTTCACGAGCCAGTCCGAGCGGTTCATCGCCGCCGAGATCGTCCGGGAGAAGATCCTGGAGCTGACCCACCGGGAGATTCCCTACGCGACGGCGGTCACGGTGGACTCGTTCAAGGAGGACGAGGAGAGGAACCGGATCCGCATTGCCGCAACGATCACCGTGGAGAAGGACTCCCAGAAGGGGATCCTGATCGGCAAGGGCGGCAGGATGCTGAAGGAAATCGGTATGAAGTCCCGCCTGGAGATGGAGAGGTTCTTCGCCGCGAAGATTTTTCTCGAGCTCTTCGTCCGCGTGCGGAAGGACTGGACGAAGGACCCCCGGTGGCTCAAGGAGTTCGGCTACGACGCATGAAACCCTTAATCGCCATCATCGGCCGGCCCAATGTCGGCAAGTCGACGCTCTTCAACCGGCTCTCGGAGCGAAAGAAGGCCATTGCCATCGACCAGCCCGGCGCGACGCGGGACCGCAACTACGCCGAGGCCTCCTGGAACGGCAGGGCCTTCACCGTCGTCGACACGGGCGGCTTCGAGCCCATCTCGACGGAAACGATCCTCATGCAGATGCGCGAGCAGACCCGGCTCGCGATGGAACAGGCCGACATCATCATCTTCCTGATGGACGGCAGGGACGGCCTCACCCCCTCGGACGAGGAGATCGTGCGGCGGCTGCGATCCTACAGCAAGCCCGTCTTCTATGCCGTCAACAAGATCGACGGCCCCCGCCACGACGAGAACGTCTTCGACTTCTACCGCCTCGGGATCGAGCCCATCTACACGATCTCGGCCGAGCACGGCCGGGGCGTGGACGAGCTGATGGATGCCGTCACCGCCGGGATCCCCGTGACGGAATCCCCGGGTGAGGAGGGCCGGGAGGAGGCGCAGGGGGAAGAGCCGATCCGGATCGCCGTCGTGGGACGCCCCAACGTGGGCAAGTCCTCCCTGGTCAACAAGATCCTGGGCTACGAGCGGACCATCGTCAACCCCCTGCCGGGCACGACACGGGACTCGATCGACACCGCCTTCGAACGCGGGGGGCGCAGGTACGTCCTCGTCGACACGGCGGGGATCCGCAGAAAGAGCCGCATCAGCCAGAACCTCGAAAAGTACAGCGTCATCGAGGCCCTCCGGACGCTGGACCGCTGCGACGTGGCGCTGATCCTCATCGACGCCGCGGAGGGGGTCACGGAGCAGGACGCCAAGATCGCCGGGCTTGCCCTCGAGAAGGGGGTCGCCTGCATCCTCGTGGTCAACAAGTGGGACCTCGTGGAGAAGGACAACAGCACCGTCGGCCTCTACGTCAACCGGCTGCGGGACGAGCTCAAGTTCCTCCAGTTCGCCCCCATCGCCTTCGTGTCGGCCCTGACCGGACAGCGGGTGGTGCGCATCTTCGAGCTCATCGACGCCGTCTGGGCGGAGTACACGAAGCGGATCCCCACGGCGGAGCTCAATGCCCAGGTCGAGGGGTACGTGGCCGAAAACCCCGTGCCCCTGTACCGCAACCGCCCCAACAAGATCGTCTATGCCACCCAGCCCCGCGTCAAGCCGCCGACCTTCGTCTTCTTCGTCAGGGAGCCGAAGGCGATCCACTTCTCCTACGAGCGGTACCTGGCAAACCGCCTCCGCGAGGGCCTGGGGTTCGAGCGCGTTCCCATCCGCCTCATTTTCCGAAAGCGCCACAGGGACAGGGAGAAGAAATGAAGGCATCGGGGCGTCGGGACGGCGAAGGAAACCCCGGAGCCGAACCCCTTGCTTTTCAACATTTCCTGTGCTAGAGAAGCGCCGTGCCGGACCCCATTTCCCCGGCCGGCCACGCTGCCTGATCCCGGATCCTGAACCCTGGATACCCCAAAAGGAGGAGAGTCATGAAGATGAGACATCTGGCGGTCGCGTTTCTGGTCCTGGGTCTTGCCGTCTCGATGCCGGCACCTGCATTTTCCCAGGCAAAATCGGATACGATCAAGATCGGCGCATTTCTGCCCATGACGGGCGGTGTGGCCGCATACGGCCAGGGATCGTGGCAGGGGATTCAATTCGCCCGGGAGATGAAACCCACCATTCTCGGCAAGAAGGTCGAGCTGGTGCTGGTCGACGACAAGAGCGACAAGATCGAGGCCGCCAACGCCGTGACGCGGCTCGTGGAGAAGGAAAAGGTCGTGGCCATCATCGGCTCCTCGATCAGCGGCAACACCATGGCCGGCGCGCCCATCGCGGAGAAGGCCGGCATCCCCGTCGTCTCCCCCACGGCCACCAACCCCCTGGTGACGCAGGGCAAGAAGTACATCTTCCGCGTCTGCTTCATCGACCCCTTCCAGGGCGAAATGGCCGCCAAGTATGCCTACGAGACGCTCAAGAAGCGCCGCGCGGCCCTCATCATCGACAAGGCCCAGGACTACTGCGTGGGCCTGGCGGATTTCTTCGAGAAGAGCTTCAAGAAGCTGGGCGGCGAGATCGTCGCGAAGACCTACTGCGAAACGGGCAACAAGGACTTCACGGCCCAGCTCTCGGCGATCAAGGCGAAGAACCCCGACGTGCTCTACATGCCCAACTACTACACCGAGGTCGCCCTGACGATGAAGCAGATGAAGGACCTCGGCATGAACCTGCCGGTCATCTCCGGTGACGGCGCGCAGGACAAGGCCCTGCTCGACATCGGCAAGCAGTACGTCGAGGGCCTGATGTTCACGGGCCACTTCGAGAAGGAGGCCGCCTCGACGCCGCTGGCCAAAAAGTTCATCCCCGCCTATGAAAAGAAATACGGCAAGGTCGGCACCTTCGACGTCATGGGCGCCGATGCCTATTTCGTGCTGGCCGACGCCATCGAACGGGCCAAGTCCTTCGATGGGGCGAAGATCCGTGCCGCCCTGGCGAACACGAAGAACTTCAAGGGCATCTCCGGCAACATCACGATCGGCGAGGACGGCAACGCGATCAAGAGCCTCGTGATCGTGCAGGTCCGCGGGGGCGATTTCCGCTACGTGGCCACCGTCGAGCCCGCCGGCGCCAAGCCCGAGCCCAAGAAGCCGGCACCGAAGAAGAAGTAAATCGGCGTGATGCGACGGCCGGACAAAGCAAAGAGGGGCGATTGCACGATCGCCCCTCTTTTGTGAATTGCATTTTTCGAAAATACCGGAAACCTGTCATTGCGAACGTAGTGAAGCAATCTACGATGTTTCTCTCTGAACCGTAGATTACGCGGCCTCGTCTGACGAATCCTTGAACTTCCTCTCCCGCCGGGGGAGAGGGAGACGGCCAAAAGGCCCGGCTCGCGATACCCTGTTAGGGACAGCGGTCTCTTGGAACTGACATTCTTCCTCCAGCAGATGATCAATGGGGTGGCCCTGGGAAGCCTCTACGGGCTCATCGCCATCGGCTACACCATGGTCTACGGGATCATCCGCCTCATCAACTTCGCCCACGGCGACGTGATGATGATGGGCTGCTACTTCGCGTACTTCGGCATCCTCATGTTCAGCCTGCCCTGGTGGACCTCCTTCGCGGCGGCCATGGTCCTCACGGCCCTGCTGGGGGTGATGATCGACAAGGGCGCCTACCTGCCCGTCCGGAATGCCCCCCGGATCTCCGCCCTCATCACCGCCATCGGCGTCTCCTTCCTGCTCGAGAATCTCGGCCTGGTGGTGTTCGGGGGACGCCCGAAAGGGTTCGAGACCCCCGCGATGTTCGGCGAGGTCTACGAGGTGGCGGGGCTCATGTTCCCCGCGCTTGTGCTCTGGACGCCGCTCATCACGCTCATCCTGCTCGCCGGCATCCTCTTCGTCATTTACCGGACAAAGCCGGGGCGTGCCATGCGCTGCATCAGCCTGGACATGGAGACCACGAAGCTCATGGGGGTGGATGTCAACCGGATCATTTCGATCACCTTCGCCGTGGGGTCCGCGGCGGCGGCGGCGGGCGGGATCATGTGGGCGATGCGCTACCCCGAGATCAACCCGCTCATGGGCATCATCCCGGG
>JAGPKU010000132.1 GCA_018053845.1 Syntrophobacterales bacterium | reverse complement strand
GCGGCGTTCATCCCCCTGGCCCACGGGATCCGGCTCTTCGGACAGGCCTACAACGACGCCCTGCGTCCTGAGGACCCCTACGAGTTCATGGACCTGCTCGGCGGCACCGAGATGATCAGCCTGGAGCGCAACCGCCTGCTGACGAGGATGGCGGGCCGGATCCGGGGCAATCCGGGTCTGGCCGAAGCGCTGCGCCGGGGAACCCTGGCGGGCACCGACACCGCCTTCGACGAGGATTTCGAAAGGTTCAGCCGCACCTTCGGCGACCTGGGCTGCGGGACGGATCGCTGCTTTTCGGGCCAGGGGGCCCTCGTCGGACTTCTGTTGCGCATGGCGGCGGCCCCTCCGGCGCGGGAGCGCTTCGACGCGGGCCAGATCGAGCGGCGTCGGGAGGCCTTCCTTGCGCGCTTCGAGGGCGATGCGCGGCAGAGGGCCTCGGAGATGCTCGACCTCGGGAGGGCAAGCTACCGCCTGCGGGACAACGACAACATCCATCTCGGGAAGATCGAGGGGGGGCTGCTGGCCGCCGTCGCCGAGGGAAAGCGGCGCCTGTCCGGACGGATGGGCGCAGAGAGCCGGGATCTCTCCGCCGAGGAGACGGCCCGGGCGCTCCGCGACCCGGCATGGCGCCCGAAAAGGGGCGTCCCGAGGCCCTGTGCCGAAGAGACCGGTGCGGACCTCCGGGTTCGTCAGCTTCGGGGCCAGCCTGCGGGACCGGGCATCGCGAGCGGCCCGGCGCGGGTGATCTCCGGCCCCGAGGACCTGCTCGAGATCCGGGCGGGCGAGATCCTCGTCTGCGACTCGATCGACCCCAACATGACCTTCGCCGTCCCTCTCGCGGCGGGCATCGTGGAGCGCCGCGGCGGGATGCTCATCCACGGCGCCATCATCGCGCGCGAGTACGGAATCCCCTGCGTCACGGGCATCCCGGGGGCCGCCGAGGTGGTCCGCACGGGCGACAGGGTCAGCGTCGACGGCTGGCTCGGCATCGTCACGATCGAGCCCCGCCTTCCCTTTGTGTGAAACATCGGCTATAGAGAAACGAAAGGAGTCGACGATTGATCCCCCCCGGCCAGGAACTCAAGGACGACATCACCCGCTTCTGCAGGGAGCGGGGCGCCGATCTCGTGGGGTTTGCCCCCGCGGAACGCTGGGACGAAGGCGGCGCGGTCCCGCCCGCGTTCCGCCCGACGGCCCTGTTTCCGCCGACCCGCACCGTGATCGTCATCGGCATGTCCATGCCGCTGCCCGTCGTCGAGACGACGCCCTCGGCCCTTCACAAGGAGCTCTACGACACGACGAACCGGCAGCTCGACGACCTGGCCGTTGAGCTCACAAGACACCTCAACCGCATGGGTCACGCCTCGATGCCCTTTACCCGCGACACCTACACGTCCATGCGGGCCCTGCGGGAAAACAACTTGGCCGCCTTCGGTCACGTCCCGGCGGCGACCTACGCCGGCCTGGGAACGATCGGGGTGAACCGGTGCGTTCTCACCCCCGAGTTCGGACCCCGGGTCCGTTTCGTTTCGGTATTCACCGAAGCGGCGCTGCCGCCCGACCCCCTGCAGCCCAAGGAGCTCTGCATCCGGTGCGGACTCTGCGCGGCATGCTGTCCCAAGAACGCCCTCACGCAGCGGGAAGACCGGGTCATCGGGGATTTCGACAAGGCGGCCTGTCTCGAGATGCACGAGGAGCTCGTCAGAAAGCGCTGTTACCCCTGCGGCATCTGCACGAAGGTCTGCCCGGTCGGGAAGGACCGCGTGCTGTACAAAAGCAAGGGCATCCGGAAAAAGTACCTGAAGGAGAGGGAACGCCTGGCATCCGACCCCGACGCCCCGGAGTACCGATCGTGGAGCCACATCCGCAAGTACGGGGTCGCCCATAAGCCGAAGGAAAGGGGAAAGGAGTAAATACATGGTTCGCTTCGAAACCTTCTGCCGGAGACTGCAAGACATGCTCGCCGAGGAGAAGACCGTGACCCGGAAGATCGAGAAGGGCCGCGAGCTGGTCTCGGAGCTCGTATCGCAACCTGACTGGTTCTTTTCGTATCTGAGGGGGATGACGCTCGACCCGGCGGCCTTCGATCGCCAGAGGCCCGGGATCTGGCCCAACGAGTTCACGATTTACCGCAACCCCGACCGGTCCTTCGTCGTGCTGGCCTATATCTGGGAGGCGAAGCTCGCCGACATCATTCACGACCACGGATCGTGGGGGATCATCGGCACGCTCGTCGCAAAACTGGAGGAGAAAAAATACGAGCGGCTCGACGACGGCAAGCGGGAAGGGTACTGCGAACTCCGCGAGACGGCCAGCGGTCTCTTCGGCCCCGGCGAGACGACCTACGTCCTGCCCCTCGACAAGGGGCTCCACGCCATGGACAACCCCACCGAGGGGATCGCCGTGAGCATCAACGTCTACGGGAAAACGGTCGGCCGGGGCTACATCCAGTTCTTCGACCCGGCGAAAAAGACCGTCACCCGCGTCTATCCGCCCAGGACACTCAAGGAAGTGCTCGCCGCAAAGACCCTGGCGGCGATCGACCCGGACCGCGCCGAGGGGGTTCTCCGCGAGGCGATCGGCACGCCCCGCCCACCGGCCATCCGGCAGGAGTACGAGGAAACCCTCCGCAAGCTCAGGGGCTGAAGTTCGGCGGGCTGTCGCCCAAATCGATTTTGACTCGCAGACGACTCTGGGCAACAGCCCGTTGAAATGCAAAGCCCCCTCTGCCCCCCGCTGTCAACAGGGGAGCACAGGGGGTTTTCTGTGCCCTGCGGCTTTCCCTACTTCGCTTTCTCGTAGTAGGCGTCCTTCACGCCGTCGAGAAGCTGGAAGCTCTTCACCTTCACGGCGAAGACCTCCGCGTCGGGGTCGTCGGCAAAGGGCTTGAGCTGGGGGTGCCTTCTGAGCAGCTTCTGCCGGACGAGCCTCTTCTTCGCCTTGTCGCCGATGACGGAGAAGACGCCGTTCACCGTGAGGGCCTTGATCTTCGATCGGTCCGCCCCGCAGGCCTCCTCGCGGGTGTCGATCAGGAGGCTCACCGTCTTGTTGGCGGCCAGGTTGCGGTACTTCTTCGTCCCTCTCTGCGTCATCATGTAGATCTCGCGGCAGTCGCGGTCGGCCACGTAGGACATGAGCGAGCAATGGGGAACGTTTTCGGTCACGGTGGCGAGCACGCAGACGTCCTTGTCCTTCACGAGCTTCTTCATCTTCTTGAGCATGGGTTTCCTCCTATCCCCCCTCGGTTCGGCCGCAGGCCCCGTCACAGGACCTTCGCGGGCGCCGTCTGCAGTTCCTTCTCCGCGTAGAAGACGACCAGGAAGATCTCCTTTTCGGACCGGTTCACGATGGCGTGGGGAAGGCCTGCGGGGATCGCGAAAAGCTCCGGCTCCCCGCCGCCGACGAGAATCTCCTCCGGCCCCGCGATGAGGGATGCCGGCCCCCCGCAGAACAGCAACCACTCCTCGGCGGTGCCGTGGGCGTGGTTTCCCCTCACGGCCCCGGGCTTCATCGAGGCCACGTGGAGGTTCCCCAGGGCCCGTCCCTCGAGTCCCGCAAGGGCAAGCGGGTTCGTCACCCAGCCCCGGGAATCTTCCCACGCCTTCTCGCCGATGTCAATCCGGCGGATCCTTTCCATCGCCCCCCCTGCCCGACGACCGGTCGATGTGACCCTCTGTAGCACGCATTCCCCCCGGCAGGCAAGAGGGACCTGCGGGGCGCTCAAGCGCCGGGCACCGGAGAAATTGGGGTTGCCATCCGCGGGGATTGTGCTAGGATTGCGGCCATGGAAAAGATCCGCCTCGGAATCAGCACCTGCCTGCTGGGGGAGAATGTCCGCTGGAACGGAGGGCACGCCCTGGACCGATTCATTGTCTACACCCTGGGCAAGTACGTGGATTTCGTCCCCGTCTGCCCCGAGGTGGAGTGCGGCTTCGGCATCCCCCGGGACACCTTCCGCCTCGTCGGTGACCCACAGCGGCCGAGGCTCATCATTCACAGGACCGGGGCGGACCACACGGAGCGCATGGAGGCCTGGGCCCGCAGGCGCGTCGAGGAACTGGAAAAAGAAGACCTCTGCGGCTTCATCTTCAAGAGCGACTCGCCCTCGAGCGGCATGGAGCGCGTCAAGGTCTACGACGACAAGGGGGTCCCCCGGAAGGTCGGCGTGGGCGTCTTCGCCCGGATCTTCATGGAGCACTTCCC
>JAGPKU010000045.1 GCA_018053845.1 Syntrophobacterales bacterium | reverse complement strand
ACACCCAGGTGGCCGCCGCGGTGAGCGAGCTCAACGGCGCCCTGTCCGACATCGCGGCCCTCAACGGCAAGATCGTCGAGGGCCTCAGCGGCGGCGTGAACGTCAACAACCTCCTGGACCAGCGCTCCGCGCTGCTCAAGAAAGCGGCCGGGCTCATCGATATCCAGTACGTGGAGGAGACGGGCGGGGCCGTCAACGTCCTGACCTCCGACGGCCGGTCCCTCGTCCAGGGGATTTCCTCGTGGCAGCTCGGCGTCCAGGTGCGGGTCGACGGCTACTACGACGTCGTCTACCGAGACAACCCGACGGCCCCCGTCAACGGCGCCATCGGCGGGGGAAAGCTCGCGGGGCTCATCGACATGCGGGACACGACCGCCAAAGGCTACCAGGACGCTCTCGACGAACTCGCCCGCGCGATGGTCGATGCCGTCAACGACCGGCACGCCTCCGGCTTCGACAATTACCGCAACGCGGGGGGGACCTTCTTCGAGCCCCTCGGCTCCACCGGTGCGAGGGACATGCAGGTGTCGGGCGCCATCCTGGGCGACCCGAACCGGATCGCCGCGTCCGCTACCGTGAATGCCGACGGGGACAACGCCCGCGCGATCGCCGGCATCCGGGACGAGATCCTCCCGGACTTTGTAACCACCCTGGGCGAGTTCTACGCCTCCCTGGTGGGGCGGATCGGCCAGGATGTGACCGAGGCCGCGCGGAGGGACGCGCACGAGACGGGCATCATGACCCAGATGGAGAACGCCTGGGAGCAGACCTCGGGCGTCTCGATCGACGAGGAAATGATGAACCTCATCAAGTACCAGATGGGCTACGCCGCGGCGGCCAAGCTCGCCCAGGCGGCCGATGAGCTCCTCAAGACGCTCCTGGAGATGGGGTAAGCGGCGGCTGAAGAAGGGGGTGCCGATGCGAATCACGGAAAACATGCGGTACGGGTCGCTCATCGCCGGCCTGGGGCGAGCGCAGGGCAACTACAGCTCCCTCATGGAGCAGATGGCGTCCCAGAAGAAGATCAACCGGCCCTCGGACGACCCCGTGGGGGCGACGCGCGTGCTGGACTTCCGCGGCGTGCGCGACGCCATCGCCCAGTACGGGCGCAACATCGAAAACGCCGACGCGTGGCTGCAGTTGAGCGAGACCAAGCTCGAGAACATCAGCGACCTCATCGGCCAGGCCCGCGAGGCGGGGATCAACGACCAGTCCGCGCAGACCCGCCAAGTCCTCGCCCAGAACGTGGGCTCGCTCCTCGAGGAGATCCTCTCGCTGGCCAATTCGAAGTTCGGCGACCGCTGGCTCTTCGCGGGGTCCCGGACGGACCGGGCCCCCTTCGAGCGCATCATCCTGCCCGTGGCCCGTTCGGCCAACGGCTTCGACGGCTCCGTCTACTCGGGCGGGACCTACACGGGGTCGGCGGACAAGACCTACACCGTGCGGATCGCCTCCGGCGGGGCGCCCGGCACGGCCACCTATGAAGTGTCCGACGACGGCGGGACCACGTGGGGCGCCGCGGCCGTCGTCCCCGCATCGGGTATCGTGAGCCTCGGCGACGGCCTGACCGTCCGGTTCGGCGACGACGGCACGACGGGCCTCACGGCGGGCGATCTCTTCTACGTGAACGCCTACCCCGGCGGCCGGACGACGGATGCCCGCGTCGAGACCCCCCGGGCCGCGGCGAACAACGCCTTCGCGGGCACCGTGTCGCTCGACGCCTCGAGCGGGACCTATGGCGGCGACCGGAACCGCACCTTTGTCGTGCAGTTCGTCAACGGCGGCGGCGCCGTCGGGGAGGCCGATTACCGCGTCTCCACGGACGGCGGGAAGACCTGGGGCGCCGTACAGACGGCCTCCTGGGGCGGCACGATCACCGTGGACGATACGGCGGGGCACGAACAGGTGCTGCGGTTCACGGCGGCGGGGCCCGCGGACGGGTTTGCGGAAAACGACCTGTTCTACCTCAACGCCTGCGCCCCCGGCGTCTACAGCGGCAACGGCGAGGATCTCTCCGTCGCCACGGGCCGCGGCAGCCGCATGGTCTACAATGTCACCGGGGAGGAGGCCTTCACGGACCGGGGCCGGGGCGCCGTGGATCTCTTCGCCGCGCTGGAGTCCCTGAAGACGGCCCTGGAGCAGGGGGACCGCGAGGGCGTCATCGCCCAGGTCGACCGCCTGACCACGGCCCAGGACACGATCCGGCGGTACGTGGCCGAGAGCGGGGCCCGCCGCAGCAGCCTCGATATCAGCACGAACAACTACCAGGTTCTCGACGACAAGGTCGCGGGCCTCATGTCCGCGGCGGAGGACGTCGATCTCGAGCGGCTCATCGTCGAGTTCAAGATGAAGGAGACCGCCCTGCAGGCTTCCTACGCCATGTCCGTCCAGATCGGCAGGATGTCGATCCTGGAGTATCTGTAAGGAAGGCCCTCAAGTTTTCCGGGAAAGGGTCCGATAGGTACCGGTGAAAGGGCTTTATAATCCGGAAAGGAGGTAAAGCAACAGCGCGGCGTCGAACCGCGGACCGGGAATGCAGCCCAAATAACGGATCTTGAAGCTCTTTCGGACCCGCCGGCAAGAATGCCGGCCACAAAACCCAGAAAAGGAGACTTGATTCATGGCTATCAGCGACATCTCTTTGACCTCCGGAATGAGGTCCAACCTCGTCAGCCTTCAGGGCACCGTCGAGCTTCTCAACCGCACGCAGGAGCGCCTCGCCACCGGCAAGCGGGTGAACAGCCCCCTGGACAACGCGACCAACTACTTCGTGGCCAAGTCCCACATGGACCGCGCCGAGGACCTGAGCGTCCGCAAGGACGGCATGGGCGAGGCCATCCAGACGGTCAAGTCGGCCAACGAGGGAATCAAGGCCATCACGGACCTGATCGCGAGCGCCAAGGGTATCGCCCAGTCGGCCCTCTCGGCGGGGACCACGGAGCGCGCCACGCTGGCGACGCAGTTCGGCAACATCCGGACGCAGATCGACCGGCTGGCCGAGGACTCCGGCTACAAGGGCACGAACCTCCTCGACTCGGGCACCCTGCAAGTCAAGTTCAACGAGGACGGCAGCAGCACGCTGTCGATCACGGGCTTCGACGCCTCGACCTCCGGCCTCAGCATCTCCGCCGCTGCCGGAAGCTGGGAAACCGATACCAACATCAACGCGGCCATCACGAACCTCGACAACGCGCTGACCACACTTCGTTCCCAGTCGAAGACCCTGTCCTCCAACCTCAACATCATCACCACGCGGAATTCGTTCACGCAGGGGATGATCAACGTCCTGACGGAGGGCGCCACCAACCTCACGGCAGCCGACACCAACGAGGAGGGCGCCAACATGCTCATGCTCCAGGTCCGGCAGTCCCTGGGCACGACGGCACTCAGCCTCTCGGCCCAGGCGGCGCAGTCGGTCCTGAGGTTGTTTTAGCAACGGGGACCTGAGCGGGAGCGCCTATCTCCCCTCGGACCAGGCCCCCATGCAGGCTTGAACTCTCGCATAGGCGCGGCATGGGCAGGGGCCTCGGGCCCCTCCCCATGCCTGCCTTGCAGGAGGGAACGTTATGGATGGAATCCGATCGGCCCTCGACCGGGCCCTGATCGCCGCCGAGAAGGCGAGATCGTCGATGGACACGGCGGCGAAGCGGATCAGCACGGGCAGGAAGATCAACTCGTCGGCCGACGACCCGGCCCGGTGGGCATCCACGCAGAAGGCTCGGTCGATCGACGGGCTTCTCCAGGCCGTCAACTCCGGCCTCGAGTCCGTCGCGATCAGCATCCGCGGCGCCGACCAGGCCATGGCGGCCATCGAGGAACACCTCGATCAGATGATCGAGATCGTCAAACTTTTCCCGCCCTACCCGGAGGGGGACAACTCCGAGGAGCGAATCCGCATGCTGCGGAGCTTCAACGGGATCCGGCGTCTCATCGATCAGCTGACGATCCCGCCGAGGGACGACCTGGGGCAGGCGATCATGGCCGCCCCCTCCACGAGCGACGTGCCCGCAGCGTGGCCGGTCATCGTGAACGATCGCGGCGACGTCAAGAACATCCGCAGGCAGGAGGTCCACACGGGTCCCTCGGGGCTGGACATCCCCGAGCTCACCGAGGCGGACCTGACCGAGGGCGGGCAGGCGGGAGGCCCCCTGAGCCGGCAGAAACTCGACGACATCGCGGCCAATCTCGAAAACGCCAAGGCCGTCCTCAGGCAGCGCAGGGACGCACTCGGCAGCGACGCGGCTGCCATCGCCAGGTCGAAGACGTCCAATGCGGAGGCCGCCGCATTCCACAAAGCCTATGCGGAAAAGATGGAGGCCGCCGACGTCAACGAGGCGGCCGCGCTGGCAACGAGCATCCAGCTCAAGCAGTCCCTGGCCCTCGAGTCGCTCGGAAGCATCACCGCCATGCGCTCGGAGCTGGTCGCGCTGCTCACGTGATCCCATGGCCCTGAGAATCGAACTGAAACCGCGGGAGCGGTTCATCCTGGGGGGAGCCGTCATCCAGAACGGCGACGCGAGATCGGAGTGGGTCCTCGAGAACAACGTGCCGATCCTGCGCGGGAAAAACATCATGAGCCTCGAGGAGGCCGACACCCCCTGCAAGCGGGTCTACTTCCTCATCCAGCTCATGTACGTGGAGGGCGGCAATCTCGAGGGTCACCAGGACACCTATTGGGCACTCGTCCGGGACATCGTCCGGGCGGCGCCCAGTATGCTGGATCTCGTGGACGCCATCAGTGAACGCATCGTGGGGGGCCGATACTACGAGGCCCTCAAGCTGACCCGGAAACTCATCACGGAAGAGGAGAGGTTGATTCACCATGCAGACGCAGGTGCAGGCTTACCAGAACACCCATAAGATGGTCATGTCGGACCGCGAGGTGGAGGCGGCGGTCCTCACGAAGGCGGCCCTCAAGCTGCGCGACTGCCAGGAGAACTGGACCCGCGGCGGCAGCAACGGAATGCTCGACGAGGCGCTGCGCTACAACCAGCTCGTCTGGAGCATCTTCCAGGCGGAGATCACCCGGAAGGACCACCCGATGCCCGTGGACCTGCGGCAGAAGATCCTGACCCTGAGCCGTTTCGTCGACCGGCGGATCTTCGAGGTCATGGCCTACCCGAATCCGGCGAAGCTGAACGCCGTCATCAACATCAACCTCAACCTCGCAGCCGGGCTGAGGGGCTCTCCCAGCGGAGACGTCGAAGACTGAGCGCAGCAAGCGGATTGCCAAACGCGGGAAGGCGGCCTGACATCCATCGGGCCGCCTTTTTCATTCGTTTCTGAGGTATCGATCCCGGGACCCGCAGAGGGAAGGGGGATTTGTCATTCTCTCAACAGAGAGAATGCCTGCATGCGGGCATCCCGGCGCGGATTCAACGCGGCAGGCCCCTCCTGTCGTGATCCGATGGCCTGTCCGGCGCGGACGCTCGAGATGCGTCGGCCCCCGGAAAATGCCGATCGACGAGGTCCAGCAGCCGGTCCGCCTGTTCGCCCCTTCCCGCAGTCCTGAGCTTATCGATGGCCGGCATAACCTGGGCTCGTGTTTTGAACCCCTTCTGTTCGAGGCGGTGCAGGGCGTTCAGGCCCCGCTCCTCCTGCCCGGTCAGCGCGAGGGCCATCGCCAGAAGCCCCAGCGCCGGGGGATAGTCCGGGTTCTTCTGCAAGAGCCTCTGTGCCATTGCGGCGGCCTTCCGGAGATCCCCTGCGAAGAACTCGGCGGCGGCGCAGTTCAGGAGAAGCTCCCTCGTGCCGTTCGCAAGCGTCTCCGCCCTTCGGGCTTCCGAGAGCGCCTCGTCGAACCGGTCCGCGTTCAGGCAGGCATTGATCAGGTTGACGCAGGCCCGGACGGCCTCCCGGCCCGGATTGCCGCCGCGGAATCGCCGCCAGAGGTCGACGGCGTCGTCCCAGCGGCCCAATTCGCCGGCCTGGACGGCCAGCTCGAGGACCGCCCGGGGCGTGCCGCCCGTCTCGGCGATCTTTTTCATCCCCAGCTCGAAGTACCGCTCGCCCTTCTCCGTGACGCGCGCCCGATCGAGCTTGCCCGTGTGATGGACGGGAATCTCGCATGTGGCGATCTTCATCCCCGCCTCGAGCATCGACGCCTCGACGAGCTCGTGGACGGCGCCCGAGAAACGGATCCGGGGGTCGTTGCGGAAGAGCCGCACCTTGCGGTTGGCATACCAGCCCGTCCCGGCCTCTTCGGCGGGGTAGGAGCCGTCATTGGCCGTCCAGCCCGCCGTGTTCGCCTCCATGACGTAGTTGCGTGTGGCGAGATCGTAGCCGCCGATGCGTTTCGTGCTCTTCCGGATGATCTCCCGGAGTTTGCGGTGGTCCCGGGGCGACAGGGTCTCGTCGGCGTCCAGGACGAGAATCCAATCGCCCTTCGCCTGGGAGAGGGAGACGTTCCTCGCACTGGAAAAATCATCGGTCCAGGCAAAATCGAAGACCCGGGCCCCGAAGACGGCCGCGAGGTCCTTCGTGCGGTCCGTCGAGCCCGTGTCGACGATGACGATCTCGTCGACGGCCGCCTTGACGCTCGAGAGGCAGCGGACGAGGTTGGGCTGCTCGTTCCTGACGATCATGCAAAGCGAAAGGGTCGGCCTTGGCGTCTTGTCGCCGATTGCCATCGGGCCCAGCTGACGCCTGACCTCAAGAGCGGCGTCGATGAATCCCCCGTCCACCTCGAAGGCGGCCAAGGCGGTCTCGATCTCCTGCATCGCCTCCGCGTGCTTCTCCTGCGAGATGAGCAGGTCGATCAGGAGGAAGGCGATCGTGCGGCACGCCGGGTGGAGACGCCGGGCCTCGCGGAACACTTTTTCCGCCCGTGCGAGGGCCCCGATGGATACCGCCGCCGCGTGGTAGCGCTCGGCGAGGTCCGACACGACGGGGGTCAGGATGAAACCCTTCTCCAGGAGCTCGAAGGCCGCCTCCCGCTCCCCGGCCGCCCATTGCAGGACGCCGAGGTTCGTTACGGGCTCGCCCCAGGAGGGGTCGGCCTGGGCCGCCCTCTCGAACAATGTCTTCGCCTCCTCGGTCGCGCCCCGACCGAACGCGAGGACGCCTCGCAGGTTCAGGGCAGGGGCAAATCGTGGATTCAACGCAAGGGCCTGCGCCGCCAGTCGCTCGGCTTCGTTGTCATTCCCGAGGCCTTCCTGGACGGCGCCTAGCAGGGAAAGCATCCGGGCATCCGGAGCGCCGAGAATTTCCTCCCCGAGAAGGTCCTGGGCCTCCCGGTAGTGTTTCGTCTGGATCAGCATCTCCGCCATGGAGAGGTAGCATTCCCGGTCCCAGGGCGTTGCCTTGATTGCATGCAGGTAGGCTTCCGTCGCCCCGCGGAGATTGCCTCTCCGGTAAAGCTCGTCGGCTCTTGCAAGGGCCGGCGAGATGGAGACACCCGCGCCGCCTGACGGGTGCTCATGGCGGGCCGCGGCCTCGCGGGGTTCACGCACCCGATCGGCCGACTCGTCGCGCGGCGCGAGACGCACGATGGGCTTTGCACGCAGTTCCCGGACGCGCTTCTTCACGGCCTCGGCGGCATGCCCCCAGGTGAAGTGGGACCGGATGAACTCCGCGGCGAGCCGCCCTTTGGCGGCGGCCTCCTCCGGGTGCGCGGCCGCGTGCCGCATGAGCCCCGCAAGAGCCTCCCGGTCGGGTTCGGCAAGCCAGGGGAAATCGACCGTTTCGAACTCCCCGACACGCCTTTCCGGCAGCCGCACTTCCTTCGCGGGGATCAAATAGGCGGTCGTCTCATTGCAGAAGTCGAGCGCCGCGCCGTGGCCCGTCACGATGACCGGCAGCCCGCTGGCCATGGCTTCCGCGATGGGCAGGCCGAATCCCTCCCCCCGGTAGGGGTGAACCAGGCAGTCGCAGGCCGCGTAGAGGCCTGCGATCTCTCGGTCGCTGAGGGTCCGCTCGATATACTCGATCTCGGGACGGTTCGGATCGTCCTGGAATCGGCGGATCCGCTCCTTCGCCGTCTGTCCCTTGTAGAAGCTCTGCCCGCCCATGTCCTTGATGACGAGACAGACGTCGTCTGCGGACGAGAAACTCCGGGTGTAGACGTCGAGCAGGATGTCGATGCCCTTGCGCTGGATTGTCCCGCCCACGAAGAGGAATTTGAACGCCTTCTTGGTCCTGAGCCTGTACGGGGCATTGCCCGGCTTCAACAGGTCCGTGTTCACCCCGTTGGGCACCACGTGCACCCGATCGGCGGGAATTCCGCTTCGGACGAAGCAGTCGCGGACATAACGGCTGGGGACCCACAGCTCGTCCACCAGCTCAGACATCGGGCGCACCCACTCCCTGGGAAGGCTGCCGAATTCCCAGGGCTGGATCATGACCCAGTGCCCCTCGGACGGGGGATCGAAGCTGGGCGGCCACTGGTGACGGACGTGCACATCGGCGGGGCCGGACAACGGCTTTCGAACCCTGGCCGCGATCGGTTTGAAGCGGGGTTTGTCCTTCGGCGAGAACTGGTCCCGCTCGTAGGGGATGACGGAGAGCTCACATCCCCCCGCGATCAGGCGCGAGCAGAGCTCCCGGTTGACCAGGGCGAGAGAGTGGTGAACGAACTGGGAGCCCTCCCAGCGGATCTTCAGGTCGTCGGTCGAGGAGGCCCTGGCATGCAGCGCGGCATCGAAGGCCCGCCGGAAGTCGTCGAGATCCTTCACGACGGTGATCTCCTCCCAGGGGTCGAGGAAGACATGATCCGAGGGGTCTTTCCATCCCTTCAGGTCGTCCCCGCGAACGGCATGAAAGACGAAGGTCGGGATCCCCGCAAGCGCCGCGAAGGTCTTGCCCCAGGAATCGGCGCCGACGAAGAAATCGCTGCCCGCGATGAGCTGCAGCTGCTCCGTGAAGGAGTGGCTTCTCCTGTCGAGGGCCTTGTCGAGGCAGGGGTATTCCTCGGCTTCATCGGGCGTGCCGATCACAACCGGGCGAATGCCCTGTTTCGCCAGGTACGCGAGAAGGCGCGGCCAGTCCCGGGGCGGGATCACGTTGCGCTTGCTGCCCGCCATGCCCTTGAGACTGCCCCGAGGCTGGATGACGAGCTGGAGCGGTTCGATCCGGTTCTTCTCGAAATGCACCGCCCAATCGGGTCTTCGCTGAACCCCGTAGGTCTTGAAGATGTCGAGGTCCGCGTTCCACTCCCGGTAGTCCGCCGTCGTCGTGGGCGTGGCCCCCAGGCCATGGCAGATATCGGAGGCCTTGAAGAACTGCCGGGCGATGAAGTGCCAGGTGTAATTCTTCGGGAACGGGACGAAGTAGACCTTTTTGAGCTTCGGGAACGCGTCGAAGAAGGACCGCATCATGGCCGTGGAGTTCGAGACGCTGACGACCGTCTGCTCGGGGTCCTTGTCGTAAAACGTCGAGAGCAGCAACAGCGCGTCGCCCGCCCCGCCGAAATGGACGTAACAGGGAGGGAAGTTCGAAAGCAGGGCGTGGATCCGCACGATCGCCCCGGGGCCCACCTCTTCGGGCCAGAAATTCTCCGGCAGGTAGGCGTAGCGGCCTTCTTCCTTTTCGACAAGCGTGTCGAGTTCAAACCGGATCAAATCCTCCTTCCAGGTCTTGAAAAACCGCCGGGCCGACGTTTCGTTGAGGGCGTGGACGACATCGCGGGTTGGGCTGGATTTCCCCTCGTGGTGGATGACGACGCTCGCCGGCTCGTAAAACACGCGCTTCCCCGCCCGGCGGACCTTGAAGCACAGGTCCGTGTCCTCGAAGTACATCCCGTACCCCTCCTCGAAGCCGCCGATCCGCCGGAACAGCCGGGTCCGGATGAACAGGCAGGCGCCCGTCACGGCGTCCACGTCGCTCGGGACGTTGACGCGGGGATCGTCGGCCGACGCATGGAGGTGCCGGTGGAGAGGCCAGACGGTATAGGAAGGGTGCACGTTTCTGAAGAACTGGATGCCGCAGTGCTGGACCGTTCCGTCAGGGTACAGCAGTTTGACCCCGACCGCCCCGATCGAGTCGTCGCGTTCCAGCCGTTCCATGGCGCGGTCGAACCAGCCGGGCCGCGGCTCCGTGTCGTTCTTGAGGAATACGAGAACATCGCCGCCGGCGATGTCCGCCCCTTGGTTGCAGGCCCTCGCGAAAAGCAGGTTCTCCCGGTTGTTCAGGACCTTCAGCTTCGGGTATCGTTTCCGGGCTTCCTCGAGGAATGCCACGGTCCCGTCGCTGGAGGCGTTGTCGACGACGATGACCTCGTGCACCCGGTCGAGGGGCGTGTTCGCGTAGAGCGCCTCGAGGCAGCGGGACGTGAAGTCCACCTGGTTGAACACGGGGATGATGATGGAAGCGCATCCTTTCGGAACCGATGCGGTCGTGGTCTCTCCGCGATCCGCGTTCCTATCAATGCCGGGAGACTCCGCCGGCCGGTGGGCGTAAAAGGGCTTTCTCGCAAAGAACCGGATCTCTTCCCCCAAGCCGTCCCGTTCGATCTGTTCGATAAAGGCTTCGAGCCGTCCCGCCTCTGCCACGCCCTGTTTATGCTGGATGACCTGCAGAACGTTTTCCCTGCCGTAGTCTCCCGTTGCGGTGTAAAGCCTTTCGACCGTAAAACCGGCCGATTCGAGATGCCTCTTCAGGGTGGAGGGCGAGTAGTGCACATAATGGTATTGCGGGTCGAGCCAGTACCACCTTTCGCCGAGTTCCTGTGAGCAGAGGCTTTCGATATTCGGCACGATACCGCAGAAGATGCCGCCCGGTTTCAGGGATCTGTAGGCGTTTTCGATTGCTCTCGAAGGCTCCGGCAGGTGTTCCAGAACGTGCAGCATCGTGACGACCGAGAGAGATCCGCTCTCGAAAGGGACGTCCTCGAACGGCTCATCCGTGACGGGGATCCCGAGCCTTTCGTTGGCGAACGCCACGCACTTGCGGGTTACCTCGATCCCCTGGACCTCGAATCCACGATCCCTCGCGTTGTCCAGAAAGGCCCCCCACCCACACCCGACATCGAGAAGCTTCCCGACTGGCGTCGTAAACTCGAGAAGCTCATTCAGGAAGTAGTTCCTTCGCAGCCCGCTTTTGTTGATGGCCTCGTCGTTCGCAGGCAACGCCATATGGGAGGGCCCGTCGGCGTAGCTCTGGTAGACCCTCCTCATTGCATCCTTGTTCAATCGGGTTCTCAGATAGACCGTGCTGCATGAGAGGCACCGGACGATGTCCGCAGAGGTCCTGTAGCGCTCTGCCTCGACATGGCCGCAGAATGGACAGCAGATGACTTCGCGATCGGACCTTGTCTCGCTCTCGATCGGCGCCGTCGCTTGACTCTCTTCAGGAGGCTTTTCTCCGGTGCAGGCCGGGAGTGACCCTTTGTAATCCTCGGGATCATGGAGCATCTTCAGGATAGCGGTCGCTCCTGCATGATCCGGCTCCAGCTTCAGGATGCGGCGGTAGAAGCGCCGGGCGATGTCAAGAGTTCCCATGGCGATGCTGATGTGCCCGAGTGCCTCCAGGGCCTCCACGTCATCGGGTTGAGCGGACAGGATCCGATGATAAATAAGGAGGGCATCTCCGATCCGATGATGGACAGCGAAGAGAAACGCAGCCAGGTTCTTCAATGCCGTCGTATAGGCAGGATCAATTTCGATTGCCTTTTCATAATGCCGCAGAGCCGCTTCCGGTTCGCCCAATTCTTGATAGAGGCACCCGAGGTCGTTGTGGGCGACTGCGGAACCCGGCCTTTCGTCCAGAAGACCGAGCAGCTCGGCAATGGCCCCAGACTTGTCCCCTTTCGATATGAGGTCCTGCGCCTGCGAATACCGCGGATCGACAGCGTGCATGTCTTCCGTGCCGTCGAGGGTCGTAGCGCCGTGCGCAATGCGCCCGGGAGGATAGTATTCTTTCATGCTTTTCTCTCTTTGCGGATCAGAATATCCAATGCCCTGAGATCATTCGAGAACCAGACGATGTGCATGGTGTCGATTCCCTCAGACTCTGCCCAGGAACGGACAGGGATTTTGCGTATTGTTGCAGATCGGGTGCGGAGTGCCATTCAGCGTAGACCTCCGGACGGCTTGAAGCATCTTCCCATTCCATATTTCCATGAACGTCTGCTGGCGCAGCGTCCCGATCGGCTGGATCTGCCAACAGCAGTTATAGATGTCTCCGTTGGTTTGGACGAGAAGCGAATCCCAGGGCTTGCTGCACCAGAATCTATCCAATGTGACTTCTCGATTGTGAAGCACATGGGTCTCTTCGGAGGTGTCAAAATATTTTTTCCCGCTGAAAAGCAGATTGACGCCTAAATCGGCAGCAGCGGCAAAACCGGCTCTTACAAACTCATCGTGCTCCCTCGGCCTCAACCTGCAGTGCTGTTCCTTGTAATGAAACCAGCCGCACTGATAATCGGCACCCTCGTTTAAATGAAAGAGATGGACAACGGCAGCATCCAGCTCCTTTCCCAATTTCACGAACGCGGGGATCTCGCTCATATTCTCCAGCATGAGGCACATGTTGATGCGGACTTCGGGAAAGCGCAGCTCCTTTGCATCCCTTTGACTCACCAGATTCTTGATATTGCAGACAAGCCTGTTGAAATCGCTGTGTCGGATTTTTCGATAGGTATCTGGGGACGCGGCATCGATGGAAAAATCGATGTAGTGAATGTTCGACTCCAGAACTTTTTCGATATTGCGTTCATTCAAAAGTAAGCCGTTGCTAGCAAAGCCCACACACGCTGCCTGGTCGACATGCTTGACGACCTCGAAGAGATAGTCGCACGTGAGCGGCTCACCGGCACCATGGAGAGCGACGTTACCGGCGCAAGAAATATAGGGAGAAAGATGTGTCAAAAATCGCTGAGGGATGTGCCGGGCATCGCGGTTCAGGTATCCGTGCTGCGGGTCGATGTGCTTCCAACAATGAACACACGGTGGCATGATATTGCATACATTGGTGCTCGCAATTTCAATGTTGAGGGGAAGGGATGCAATGTTTGTTTTCTTCTGCCGGATCTCCTCTTGAATCAATCGCTTGTTGGTTTCCAGGGTAAGAGCCGTCCTCGAGGCACTTGAGGCCGAAGCAATCCGACTGCCGAACGACAGGATGTCTGCTGTGTCCTCATGGCCGCGAGGGACACTGTGGGGCAATGACACATGCGGAGTGAAGGGATCGTCCCTGTCCCGGTTTTGCTCGACATGGTAGGCGATCAAATCCTCCAGGATGACGATGGACTCATTCCGGGTGCCCTCTTTGAGATACGTCCTGCACCGTTGAAGAAGGGTTTTCGGCCTGCGGGTAGATGACCGCGATGGGGCGAGCTTCCCCAGTTGCTCGATGTTCTCTAGGGCCATCGTATGGCAGGGTTCGATGGCGAGGACCCTGTCATAGAAGAAGCGCGCATCATCGTGCAGGCTCTTTGCGGCGCATACGTTCCCGATCCGGAGCAGCGTTTCGATGTCGTCCGGCTTGAGGGCAAGGGCCTTGTTGTACAGGGCAAGCGCCAGTTCGAGATTCCCCGCTTCGGCGAGGTGCGCATCGGCAAGATCCCGCACAAACCCGATTGAATCCGGGGCGAGCTGGACGGCGCGCTCGAGGTGGCGCAGGGCTTCATCCGGCTTCTGCAGGAGGCAGTAGAGGTTGCCGAGGTCGTTGTGGGCCGCTGCGTGGTCCGGGCAGTTCGACAGCAGCGTTTCGAGCAGCTGAACCGCCCTTTCCGTCCGTCCTCTCCGCGCCAGGCAGCGGGCCTCGCGGACGAGGGTTTCGGGATCGCGCTTTCCGGGTTCCTCCGCCCTGGCTTCGAGCGCCTCGAACATGGATCCTGCCAAATCGTTCGAAGGGTCGATCTCCAGGACCCTCAGGTAAATCTCCCGAGCCTGAGGGAAGTCCCCGGTTTCCGCCCGGATGTTGCCGAGGATCAGGAGGGTTTCCACGTCCCGCGGATTGAGCGACAGGGCCTTTTCGTAGTGGGGGAGTGCCTTTTCGGGCTGCTTCGCGGCCGCGTAGAGGAAATCGGCAATATTCCTTTGGAACGTGGCATTCTCCGGATCCAGGGAGACGGCCTTTTCATAATTGGACAGCGCCTTGTCCCCCTTGCCAAACTCATAGTGAAGGATGCCAAGATCGTTGTATGCCGGTGCGTAGTCCGGGAAGGATTCGACGAGCCTTTCGAGGGCCTGTAAGGCCTCGGCGCGCTTGCCCGCCGTCACGAACAGCTTGAGGATTCCACTGTGAACCTTGGCGGGCCCCTCTGCCAGTATCCCTTCACAACGCCGCATCTCGACATCCGAAGTGCCGGAAATATGATTCTCGCGGCAAGACGATGAGGGATGCCGATTTCGAGCAAACAGGTCTTCGTAGATGCCCAAGAGGCTGTTTATTTCCACCTCAAGGGAAGGAATGCTTGTTTCGAGGGCTCCCCGAGACAGGGTTTCCAATATGCTAGGGTTCTCAATGATTCTCGTGAGATGATTTGCAAGGGAACAACTGTCTCCTCGAGCGATACGGAATCCATTGACTCCATTTAAAATGATGGAAGAGCCAAAAAAATCGGTCGAAAGCACCGGAACGCCCAACCACAGCATTTCCCGTATAACTCGGTTATATGTTTCGAAATAAGACGGGATGATCGCGCAGTGTATCTCCGAAGCGATCCTTGGCAAATCACTTGGCGGGAAAAGACCGTGACAGAAAATCTTGTGATGATGCTTTTTTTGCAATTCATGGATCCAGCATACAAAATCCTCATGTCCGATATCACCATAAAGATGGATTTCAATATTATTGTAAACAAGCGTTTCAATCGCTCTCAAGAGTGTGTCGATGCCTTTGCGAGGAGTGCCTGAACCGACAAAACCAAATTTGACATACTTTCCGTCTATTTTGACGGGAAACGAAGGTCGTGGTTGTCCGAAATCAAAACCGCGTGGGACGATGTGAATCTTATCTTCGCGAATCGGTATAAAGGATGTGAAATAATCCTTGAATTCAAGGGTCGTAAAGATTGCTGCCGAGACATCCGTGTCATACATATCGCGAAGGAATTGCTTTTTTTTTGTGAATCTCGACATTACACTTCCGTCATTACCGGAAACCTGAAGGCCATTGCTCCGTTGATAGCATTCCGCGCAGCGTTCCATATTTTCGGGACCTGCACATAGATTCACGATTCTGCCTGAGTTGAGGACCGGCTCGATTCGGTAACAGATCTCTTCTGTGTTGCAGATGTTTCGAACAACGGGGATTCCTCTGCGAGAAATGTATCGAATGATATCTGAAGGAAGATAGACGTAATCGTTGATATGGACGATATCCGGCAAGAAGTCCTCTAGAACCTGATTGATAATGTCCTCGTAATGCTGAAGCCACTCCGCAGGGATGCGTGAAAGAAAAGCCATACCTTGATCTAGCTTCGGCGTCTTGTAAACAGGAATGCCCCCGAGATCTTTTTTGTCAAATCCCCGCAGGATAGACGAGTCTGGTATCAGCACGGATACCGAAAGCCCCTTTGCTCTCATTCGCCGAGCATGGTTGATCGTGGTCAAGGGTGTTCCCGTGAGTTCATAGGGGGCAACGTTATGATTTATGAGGAGTACACGCTGTACCTTCCGGTCAATCTGTTTCCGGTGCCTTTCATTCGTGCGTTTCTCGTTACCGCCTGTTTTGTCTGTTGAGACGCGATCATCGCCGCGACGAAGAACGGGAATCCCGGGATCGAGTCCCTGCTGCTTCAGGGCGGCCTTCTTGATGCAGTAGAGATTCTTGTAGTTTTTCCCATCCAGAAGGGCTCTCCAGTCAGTCCCGTTTTCGTATCGTTCGCAGAAGCCCTTCTCGTCGTGGACGAAAAAAATCGAGAATCCCAGTTCGTCGATTTGCCGCAGTAATTCTTCGGGCATAAGTCCATTATGTCGCAGGCATCTTTGATTGAATTCGATGATCATCTCCAACTCATCGACCTTTTCGATGAGCCCTTCCATGCCCTGGAGGACTTGGCGCTCGCTTCCTTCCGTGTCGATCTTGATCAGCGTGGGTTTGTTCGGGATATCCTCGATCAGCTGATCGAGGGTCGCAACGCGTACGGTGATGTCCTGCAGGATGCCCGCTGCCGGGTTGGCGAGAAACCCTGAATTGTCGGAAGCAGCCGAAACCTGAAAGACCGCATCGCCGTCCCGGCTCGATACCGCCGATTGGAACAAGCGAACATGACGAAAGCCGTTCAGCTCGATGTTTTTTCTCAGGATTTCGAAATTCACCGGAATCGGTTCAAAGGCAAGAATCCTGCAATCAGGATTTGCATGACCGACCAGGACGGAGAAGAACCCGTAATGGGCTCCAACATCGATGAATGTATGTACTTTCTTTGCTCGTCGGTGAACGATGAGGGCCGTAATGGCCTCGTAATCGTTGCCGCTATAGTGAGGGACAAATCGCGGTGTGACATAGAGACAGAAATCATGGCCCCTCACTCGAATCTTCTGCAGGCTTTGCAGGTTGTAATCATGTTCAAAAAGAGCAGTCACTTTTCCCCTCACGGTGAGTTTAGCGCCCGGCGTACCAGCAGCATCATGGGCCTGCGGCAGACGCGATGCCAGCCCGATCACACCATATGTGCTGTGCTTCAACAGTCAGCAACCAAGCACATTACATGCCAGAACACGATAATATCACTCGGTTTCCCGAAAAGTGGATTGGTGGAAGGAAAGGGTGATGACGCACCTCGAGCGTTCAGATTTGCCCTTCAACACCGAACGAATGATGTTCGGTGAGTCACATGTACGGGAATGTCGGGGGTAATGTTACTCGCAGGAAAGGGCGATGCTCAGGCCTCAAGCGGGCGAAGGAGAAAGCAGAAAAATGCGAGGCGTCATCCCTCAGCGCGCCCCCGCCTGCAGGCGGCTCAGCAGCGCTTGGCCTTCGGCGAATGCGGGGTTGATCTGCAGGGCCTTCTGGATGGACTCGACGGCGGGTTTCAGGTCTTTCTTCGCGGCGTAGGCGCGGGCGAGGTTGTAGAGGATCCCCTCGTCGTCGGGGGCGACGGAGAGGGCCTTCTTGAACTCGTCAACCGCGTTTTCGTAAGCGCCTTCCTTTCGGGCCTGGATGCCGCGGGCGTTGTAGGTCTGGAGGATGAAGGACAGGAGGTCCTCGTTTTCGCCGATCAGGGCCCGGGCCTTTTCGTGCTCGCCCTTGTCGATGAGCCGCATGATGATGACGGCGCGGTTTTCCCGGCTCTCGTCCCCGCCGGCGAGGCTCCGGGTGATCTCCTCCTCCGAAACGTTGACCAGCTGCCGGATGAAGGCGAGCGTCGTTTCGTTGTCGTCGTCCTGGAACGTGACGGGGCCGAAGGCGTTGCGGAACGCGGCGCTCGCCATGAGATACCGCTGGAATTCGTTGATGCCTTCCTGCAGGTCCTTCTGGTCCTGGGGGAGCATCCGGGTGACGAGCATCTTCTCCAGGACGTCCTTGAAGCCGCTGAGGCAGGCGTAGACGTTTCCCTGGTGGATGAACTTCTTGCAGTTCCCCAGGGTCCTGGAGATCTCGGCGGCGCGCTCTCTGACGATGGCCTCGTCCATGATCGCCCGGGACGGGTGCTTGGGATCGTCCATTGCCTATTGACTCGTCACCTTCGCCGCGGCCGGTCGCAGAACCGGCCCGGACGCCTCTCCATGGCACGAAACGTGCTATCCATCTATCGGCAGGACTGGACCGGGACTTGAACCGCAGAGAGGGGCGAACCGATCATGGACGAGGGCGAAGGCGGCCGGAAAACGCTGGATTTCGACGAGAAGAACTTCCTGTTCGAGTGGCTCGTGGAGAACAACAAGACCCTCACCCGCAAGAACAAGGAGCTGCTGGTCGAGAACCTGAAGTTCCGCTCACGGGTGGAGGAGCTGGAAAAGATCAGCTTCATCGATCCCACGACGGGTCTTTACAACCGGTGGTACCTGCAGCCCCGCCTCGTGGAGGAGTTCTCCAGGGCGAAGCGCAGGGAATTCCCCCTCTCCTGCCTCTTCATCGACATCGATGATTTCAACGCCGTCAACGACCGCTGGGGACACTTCATCGGCGACAGAGTCCTCCGGGACATGGCGGCGCTGCTCCGGGGCCACTGCCGCAAGGAGGACGTGCTGGTCCGCTTCGGCGGCGACGAATTCGTCATGCTCCTCAGCGCCTCGGGGCAGAAGGCGGCCAGGGCGGCCGCCGAGCGCATCCGGGGGCGCATCCGGTCGCTGTCGCTCATCGGTGTGGACCCGCAGCCGACGCTCTCCGTATCGATCGGGGTGAGCACCCTCGGGAAGGAGCACGTCGCCTCGTCCCGGGATCCCTGGGAACTCGTGTGGACGGCCGACGGGGCCATGCACCTGGCCAGGCAGAACGGGCCCGGCCGGATTCACTGGCTGGACTGCCACGACAACCGGTGCAAAGCCGATCCCGGCAAACGGGCAGTATCGTAACTTATTGAACTGAAAGACTATTCTTCCCTTCCGGCGTCGAAGGCATGAACTCAAGGCTCGCCGGCCTTCGCTCCCCGCCCCCCTGCCTTCATCCCTGCTCCTGTTCTGCTCTAAAGTTTCTTTGCTGCGTGACGATAAAAATGGTGCAGCAGTTGCACAGGGTTTATATGTTGCTATAGGATGGGACACCAAGCCCGAATCAAGAGGTGCTTCATGGCGAAAATGTTCTTCTCCACGTCCGAGGTGGCGGATCTCTTCAACGTCAACCGGGTGACCATCTACCGCTGGGTCAAAGAGGGGATGGTGAAGGGGTA
>JAGPKU010000003.1 GCA_018053845.1 Syntrophobacterales bacterium | reverse complement strand
GCTCCCCCATGGGCTTCACCGCCTCCCGGTACGGGAAGTAGGACCTGCGGTCCCACTCCTCGGCAAAGGGAGCGATCTTCTCCTCCGCAAACGAACGGACCGTGTCCCGCAACATCTTCAACTCTTCCGATAATTCAAAGTTCATGTCGGTTCTCCTTGTGCTGATTATGGTTACGACAGGGTGTCGGTGTTGCCGTCACGCCGGCCCTGCCGACGGCGCCCCGCCGGCCGGGCGGCGCTTGTTCTCACAGGATGATCCGCTGGGGGTCGACGACCTCCCTGAGGATCTTCAGTTCGCCGGCCGTGGGCGGCGCGGCCTCCGTCGCCTTCGAGATGTCGACGGGGAACTCCATGTTGTCCAGGATCTTCTGCGGCGTGATCCCCGGGTAGTAGTGGGCCAGGTACATCTCCTTGGTCTTCTCGTCGAAGCGCATCATGGCCAGGTTGGTCACAACGGCGCTGGGCCCGCCGGTCATGAGGCCCGCGCGCTCGCGGCCGCCGTTTCCGTCGAGGTAGCCGGGGCTCGTCAGGTAGTCGACCTTCACGGGGAACTTCCTCTTTTCGTGCTGCATGAAGATGATGTAGCGGGGCACGAAGGAGGCCACGTCGCAGGCCCCGCCGCTGCCGGAGAAGCGGGTCTTCGGCCGGAAATAATCGCCGATGCTCGTGGAGTTCATGTTGCCGTACTTGTCGATCTGGGCGGCGCCGAGGATCCCGATGACCCGATCGCCGGTGATGCGGTTCTGCATCGTCGCGAAGGCGTCGAGCAGGCCGCCGTTGGAGGCTGCCGCATACATGACGCGGGGGTCCGCGACGGCCATGGGGATCTCCTCGAGGGCCGAGTCGATGGCGCCCGTCTCGAAGAAGATGATGCTCTCGGGGGCGTTCATGTGCTTGGCCGCCATGGCCGCCACCATGGAAATGCCCGTTCCGCAGAAGACGATGTCGCCGTTCCGGATCTCCCGGGCGGCGATGATCGCCATGAGTTCTCTCAGGGTGTAATCCATAACGCTGCCCTCCTTACTTTCTGTCCAGGCCGGTGGCATACCCGGTTCTGGGGTCGGCCTTGATCTTCGCGAGCCGCTCGGGACCGACCAGCTCCAGAAGCCCCTGGTGGTCCTTGACGCCGTAGACGAACTTATCGAGGTAGGCCTTGAACGCCGTATCATCCTTGGCCGCCTTCGCGAAGACGGAAAGCTGAACGGGGTCATAATCGTAGTGCTGGTGGCAGGATGACGGGTACGCCCCGTAAGGGACCTGCACGACGGCCGAGACGTGGATGAAGGGGATCTGGTTGTACTCCGGGTCGGTTCTCAGTTCCGCCGTGTCGACAAGTTCCTCGCAGGTGACGATGACGGCGCGGGCCGCCTTGACCTGGTCCACGTCGCAGAACTGCAGCCCGCGGATGCGGCAGGTTCCCTGCCGGTCGGCCTTCTGGACGTGGATGATCGTCACGTCGGGATTGATGGCCGGCACGAGGACGACCTTTGCGCAGCCGGCCCAGTTGCCGAAGGGGTTGTCCATGACGATGAGCTTGTCGTCGGGCAGCCTGGGGTCCTTCCTGCGCATCTCCTTCGAGAAGCCCCACTTGTTGACGATGTCCGTCCCGAGAGAAGACCGGGTGGGCAGGAAGGGGACGCCCATGGCCCCCGCGTGGAACCGCAGGCTCATCTGGTAGTTGGAGTAATCCTCATGAAGGATCATCCCCTTCTGGATCGCCTGCTTGAACCGGATGCAGGTGGGGGCCGCCCTCCCGTTGCCGCCGTAGGCGATCTCGATTTCGCCCACGCAGCCCCCGCCGACAAGCTCGTCGACGCCGGTGCCGTTGGAGTGGGCATAGACATGGAGGTTCCTGATCCCCTGGCGGACGATCTCGTAGACGGCCGCCATGGGGTTGCGGTTGACGGTGAACCCGCCGATCGAGATGTGAGAGCCGTCCTTCACATAGGTCCTGACGGCCTCGGACAGGGACATGACTTTATCCGCGCGCACATCCATAATCGCTCCCCTGTAAACGGATTTTGATCTCTGCCTGACCCGTCAGCACCTTTTCAGCCCCGGCGAGCGCCTCTTTCCCCGACCCATGGAGGCGCCCCGCACCGTTGAGGTCGCCGTCCCGATAGGTCTTCTCCAAGGTGGACAGGTTTGTAACGCGATTCCCCTATCGCAAAAGGCGGACCAGCCCCGGGAAATAAATCACATCCCATTGAATTCTTTTTGTTATTTTGAATTTCGAGGAGGATGGAGACCGTCAGGGGGAGAGAGGATATGTACAAATTTTGCTACATTATTTTATTCTTCATTGTGGAATTTATCCCAGAGTAATCGGAAGGACAGGTTTTTGGGGCTGGTGTCTGAGATTATCTACATGTAGGATTTAATCTACAGATGGAAGACCGCGGAACTGATGGATTGACGGGCCGGTCGGGAAACATCTTCGAAACGCAGGACCCGGGGATCCATCAGAGGCTGAAATCGATCTCCCCGTCGGGGTCCATCCCGTGCATCCGCATCTTCTGGTAGAGCGAGGTCCGGTGGATGCCCAGCATCTTTGCGGCCTTGGCCTTGTTGCCCCCGGCATTTCGAAGAGTCTCGAGGATGACCTGCCGCTCCGTCTCCGCGAGGATGAGGCGCAGGTTCCCCGCGCGGGGAGATCGGGAGGCTGCCGGCGGGATCGAGACCGCGCCCGCCCCGCCGCGGATCCTGTCGGGGAGATCCTCCGGGCGGATGACGCGCTCCTTGGCGATGATCATGGCCCTCTCGATCACGTTGCGCAGCTCCCGCACGTTGCCGGGCCAGTCGTATCTCTTCAGCTCTTCCATGGCCTCGGGGGAGATGGCCGAGGCACCCCAGCCCATTTCCTCGTTGAGCAGGCCGATGAGATGGGCGGCAAGCAGGGGGATATCCCCCCGGATATCCCTGAGACTCGGCGCGTGAATGCTGAGGATGTTGATGCGGTAGAAGAGATCCATCCGGAAATCCCCCTTGCGCACCATCTCCTGCAGGTCCCGGTTCGTGGCGGCGATGAGCCTGAAATCGGCCGGGATCGGCTTGGTCCCCCCCAGCCGGTCGACGGTGCGCTCCTGGAGCACCCGCAGGAGCTTCGCCTGCATGGGCCGGGGCATCTCGCCGATCTCGTCGAGCAGGATCGTGCCCCCGTTGGCCAGTTCGAACTTTCCCGGTTTGCCCTGGGAGCGTGCCCCGGTGAAGGCGCCGCCCTCGTAACCGAACAGTTCGCTTTCGAAGAGCTCCCGGGGAATCGAGGCGCAGTTGACCCGGATGAAGGGCCCGCCGGACCGGGAACTGTTCTGGTGGATGAAGTAGGCCACCACCTCTTTCCCCGTGCCGGATTCTCCCGTGATGAGGACCGACGCGTTGCTCTTCGCGGCCAGCAGCGCATTCTCCTTCATGCGCAGGATGGCCTCCGTGCCGCCGACGATCGTTGAGCCGCCCCTCATGTCGGTGACCCGCTGCTTGTAGTATTTGACCTGGTCGCTCAGGTGCTCGATCCGCTGCGACAGCTCGGCCACCTTGGAGACCTTGCTGAAGACCCCCTTGCCCACGGCGCCGAGGATCCTGCCCTGCAGATCCTTCAGGGGGATCCGCGAAATGACCTGCTGCCGGCCGGCGATGTAAAGCAGATCGGCGATCCGGGCCTTGCCGTCCTTGAGGATCTCGTGGAGGCGGGTCTCCTTGATGACATCCTTGATGTGCCTGCCCACGGCCTCCTCGGGATCGATGCCGATGAGGCGCCTGCTGAAGCGGCTCATGAAACGGATGATCCCCTTTTTGTCGATGACGATGGGGCACTCGTAGGGGTTGTCGATCAGCGCGTAGATGAACTCGTCGCCCAGCGACTTGAGCTTGTCGATCTGTTTCTCTTTGGTCATACTGCCTGTAGGGAAAAAAATCGGGCCATGTCGCATAGCGGAACAACGTCCCATCAGTTGACAGACCCGGCTGCATTGTATAGAGATTGCGGAAAAACTCAACCGTTATTTGCACTGCCGCGGGAGAGCTTCCCGCTTTGCGGCAAAACCCGGCGAGGACGGAAAAGGAGACCGGACATCATGCCTGCCGAGCGTACGGTCGACGTGAACGGACTTCACGCACGCTTCCTGCGTGCCGGCGAAGACGGCCCGCCCGTCGTGCTCATCCACGGCCTGGGCGCCTCGGCGGAGATCTGGTCGGCCAACATCGGCGCCCTGGCCGCGAGTCACCGCGTCTTCGCCCCCGATCTCCCCGGGTTCGGAAGAACGGCCGTGCCCCCGGGGATGGACTTCAGCCCCGCGGCCTATTCCCGCTTCATCCGGGATTTCATGACGGCCCTCGGCCTCGGGCGCGCGGCCCTCGTCGGCCATTCCCTCGGCGGCGGCGTGGCGCTTCGCGTCACCCTCGATGACCCGGGCCGTGTGGACCGGCTCGTCCTGGCAAGCAGCGCCGGTCTCGGGCCTGATGTCAGCCTCCCGCTGCGGATCGCCTCGCTCCCCTTGTTCGACCGCGTCTTCTGCAGGCCCCCCCTGCCGGTCTTCACCCGCTTTCTGCGCCGCCTCGTCTACGACCCCGCCGCGATCACCCCCGAGTTCGCGCGGCTCTACTACGACATGTTCTTTCAGCCGGGCGCGGTCCGGGCCTTCACGGCCATCCTGCGCGCCGTCGTCACGATCCGGGGCGCCAGGCCCGGCATCCTGGAACCCCTCCGCAAGGGGCTCGGCACGATCGCCGCACCCGTGCTCATCCTCTGGGGCCGCCGGGACCGGATCCTCCCCGTGGGACAGGCCCTCGATGCCGCCGGCCGCATCCCCGGGGCGCGCCTGCACATCTTCGAGCGCTGCGGCCACATGCCGAACGTGGAGTACCCCGAGGCGTTCAACCGGCTTGTCCTGGGATTCCTTGCGGAGGGCCGGGGATAAAAAAAGACCGGGGATTCATGCCCCCGGTCCCTTTCTCCGCCTGATGCCTTGCGCCTGACGCCTTACGCCTGTCTTGCCGCCATCCACGCCTCGAGCATCTTGAGGTGCTTCCGGTTCTGCACGTCCAGGGCGCCCGTCGCGGCGAGCTTCGCGAGCTCGTCGTGGCGGCCGTCGCCCCTCGAGCAGCCTTCGAGGAGCTCCGATTCGATCTCCCCGCCGTCGAGACAGACCCCGGCCGCGAAGGACACGGAGGCCAGCCGGCCGATGGCGCGGATGATCATGTCCCTGAGGACCTCGTTGCCGAACCCCCCCTCGCGCACGGCGATCCCCATCGCCTTCTCCACGAGATCCACCGTGTCGGCCATGGCGTCGTCCAGGGCGTTGAAGTTGGTCTTGACGTGCCGGAGCCAGACATGGAAGAGGTAGAACACGGCGTCGGGCTCGCTCTCGAAGCACAGCCATCCGCCGGCCGACCGCCGGCCCTCGTCCGTTCCCGCCGCGGCTTCGATCCGCATGACGAAGCTGTCTCTGCGGAGACCCGCCTTTTCCACGCCGAAGCGCTTCAGCGAGGCCCGGACCACTTCGAGCACGTGATAGTCGGAGTTCCCCTTGAGCTTCTGGATGACCTCCAGCTCCATCTCGTCCGCGTGTTTCTTCCACTTCCGGTCCAGCCTGGTTTTCGTCTGCACATCCATCGGGCGCATCTCTCGTGTGAATTCGGATTCCCCGGTCCCTGCCCGGATCGGTATCCCGACAAAAGACCTTCCTGCAGAGGGTCAATCAGCACGATTCATGCCAAAAAAGCAGGCACCAGGCATCAGGCGACAGGCGTCAGGAATCATGCGAGTTTCAGCGAGCTGACGGGTTCGAGGGCTTTGGGCGGAACGCCTGCCAGAAGAGAGGAAAAGCCTCCTGAGAGGATCATTCGTGCCGTTTTGGCATCGCGGAAAATGTGACAGGGTGCCGGACAACCGTCTAAAAAACGGTGACAGGTGGCAGGTCGCAGGTGACAGGCAAAGACAGGCGGCAGGGGAGTCCTGTTACCTGTTACCTGTTACCTGTTACCTGCGGCCAGAGGGCATCCCGGAGTCCGCTGACCCGCTCAATCCTGCGCGACAACGCCGCCCGGAGAGCCTCCGCGCCCGCCCAGCAATCGACGCGCTTGCGGGCCCGGGTCAGACCCGTGTACAGCAGCTCCCGCGTCAGCACCCGCGCGTCGCCCTCGGGAAGAATGAGCAGCACGTGATCGAACTCCGTCCCCTGGCTCTTGTGCACGGTCATCGCGAAGACCGTCTCGTGCTCGGGCAGGCGGTAGGGCTCGAACTTCCGCATGGACCCATCGGGGGACGGGAAGAAGACGCGAATGGCCCCGTCCGCATCGGGGTCGGCCAGCGCGATGCCCACATCGCCGTTGAAGAGCCGCAGGCCGTAGTCGTTGCGGGTCACCATGACCGGACGTCCCTCGTACCAGGGGCGCCCCGGCCGCAGGCGTCCCGCGCGGGCCAGGATCGCCGTCACGGCCTCGTTGAGGGCCTCCACGGAGAACGGTCCCTCGCGGAGGGCGCAGAGGATCCGGAAGCGGTTGAAGCGCTCGAAGATCTCCCCCGGCCCGCTCCCGCCGAGGTAATCGCCGTACCCGGCCAGCACCGGCTCGACGAGGGCCCCCGCGAGGTCGCGGGGCCCGGGGACGGCCCGGTAGCCCAGATCGCCGAGACCGCCGGCCCGCAACGTCGAAAGGGCCTCGTCCGGGCGGCCTTCCCGGATGGCCCGTGCGAGCCTGCCGATCCCGCTTTCGGCCCCGAAGCGCCAGTTGCGTTCGAGCTCGACGATGCCGTCGCCGACGGGAGAGGGCTTCTGACCCGCAGGCAGCAGCGGCACCGTCTCGCCGCTCGCCTCGGCGATCCTCCCCGCGGCGGCACCGGAAAACAGGCGCCTGTGACCCGGGCCGCAGAGATCCCCGAGAACGGCGCCGGCCTCCACCGAGGCCAGCTGGTCCCGGTCGCCCAGGAGGATCAGCCGCGCGTCCCCGGACAGGGCCCTCGCCAGGGCATGGAGGAGGTGCAGGGGGACCATCGAGGCCTCGTCCACGACAACCGTGTCGAAGGGCAGCGGCTCTTCCTCGTCCCGGCCGAACGGGAAAACACCGGGGCGGCCCCCGAGCAGGCGGTGCAGGGTGGTGGCCTCCATGCCGGCGAGGCGCTCCCGGATGTCCTGCCCGCAGCGGAGCCGGGCGGCCGAGTCGCGGATGGCCTCCTGCAGCCGTGCGGCCGCCTTCCCCGTCGGCGCGGCAAGGGCGATCCGCGGCGGCCGGGCCTTCGCCTGTTCCAGCAGCAGGGCCAGCACGGCCGCCGCCGTCGTCGTCTTCCCCGTCCCGGGGCCTCCCGTGATCACGCAGAAGGGCTGCAGCACGGCAACGGCCGCGGCGACCCGCTGCCAGTCGGTCTCCCCGTCCCGGTTCGGGAAGAGCCGCAGGATCCCCTCCCGGAGCAGCCCGACGTCGACCGCGGGGCCCGGGCCCTGCGAGCGCTCCTGCAGGAATCGGACGAGGCCCTGCTCCGCTTCCCAGTGCCGGTACAGGTACAGGCGGGTCCCGTGCAGGATGAGCGGGCGCCAATCCCCGGGGGCGCCGACGACGGCGCTGCGGCGCAGCGCGGAAACCCAGGGCTCCAGCGCGGGGCAGCGGGGCGCGCCCGGGCCCGCCGCAGCCGCCTCGCCTGCAAGGCCGGCCAGGTCGAGGCAGATGTTCCCCTCGGTCGAGGAGCGGCTCACGAGGGCGGCGGCAAGTTCGAGCGCCCCGTCCCGCGATCCCGCGAGGCGCGCCATGAGGCGCGCGAAGCCCCGGTCGAGGGTGGAGACCGAGCCTGCCGCATGGAGGCTGTCGACGACCCCGGTGCTCATGATCCCGTGACCTCATGGGGCCTTGCCACGAGTCCCTCAGCGAGGGTCTCGATGAGCCGGCGCGCGGGGCGGTCCCGGAAGATGCCGCAGCCGGGGGAGCGCGCAGGGTCCACGCCCCGCAGAAACACGTAGAAGGCCCCGCCGAAATGCCTGTCGTAGTCGTAGTCCGGCACCCGGCCCCTCAGGTACTCGTGCAGGGCCACGGCATAGAGGTGGTACTGGAGAACGTACAGGTCCTCCCGCATCACGGCCGCCAGGGCCCCCGCATCGTAGTCCTCGGGACGCATCCCGAGGTGGTTCGACTTCCAGTCGACGAGGTAGAACCGCCCGCCCGATTCGAACACGAGGTCGATGAACCCCTTCATGAACCCCTCGACGGGCCGGAAGCGAAGTGAGCCGATCCGCTCCGGGATGTCGCCTGCGGTGCAGCCGGCGTCGGCGAAGAGCGCCCGGAGCCCGGCCGGGGTCAGGGGCCGCAGGGGGAACGTGAAGCCCAGCTCGTGCAGGCACCGATCGGGCGCAAGACCCGCGAGCCGGACGCCCCCGACGGCGTCGAGGGGCGCCTCGATGACCCGGCCGACCATGTCGCACAGGGTGTCGCCCCACCGCGCTTCGTAGCCGTACTCGGCAAGAGCGGCCCCCACGACGGCTCCCAGGGTCTCGCGCCCGGGGTCGGCGAAGTCGAGCCGCTCGAAGACGGCGTGGAGGCATTTTCCCGCCCTCGGCCCCCGGGGGAAGGAGAAGATGTCCGCACGGCCGGGTGCTTCCGCGACGGCCCGCAGGGGGGCCCCCGCGTCGTGGTCGGGGCGTTCCGCCAGGCCCTCGCCGGTCGCCGAGCCGCGGTCCGCATCCTCGACGAGGGAGGAGAAGCTGGCGATCTCGAAGGCCCGCGCCGCCTCCCGGCGGAATTCGCGGGCCCCGAGGAGCCCCGTCCGGCCGGCATCGGGCAGATGCGCGGCAGCGGCCCCCTCGGGCATCGGGACGGCCTCGACGGCGCCGCCCGAGGCGGCGGCGATCGTCTGCAGCTCCCGCCGAAGGCTCTCGGCATCCATCGCGGCGACCCGGGCCGCCGTCTCGTCGACGGCACATGACGGGTCGCCGTCCGGCCCGTGGAGGATGTAGGCCGGCGCCGAGGTCTCCGCCCGGTTGATGGGCCCCCAGACGAGATAGCAGCGGTTTTTTGCCCTCGTCAGGGAGACGTAGAGCAGCCGGACGTTCTCGGCGAGCTGCTCCCGCTCGGCCGCCCGGCGGGCTTGCTCGCCCGCATCCTCCAGCGCGACGTTGAGCTGCCAGCCGTCCCCCTCGTCGTGGAATTGGTAGACCTTCCCCGCACGGGAAGGCCCCCAGTTGTAGGGACAGAAGACGACCGGGTACTCGAGCCCCTTGCTCTTGTGGATCGTGACGACCTTGACGGCGTCGGCGTCGCTTTCGAGCCTCAGCTGATGCTCCTCGAGCCTCGGCGTATCCTCGTCGCGCTGCGTGGCCAGCCACTGGATGAGCCCGCCCATGCCGGCGCGCCGGCGCGTCTCCTCGCCGTGGAGCACCTCGGCCAGGTGCAGCACGTTGGTGAGGCGGCGTTCCCCGCCGGGGAGCGCAAGCAGCCGCGGACGCACCCCCTCGGCCTGCAGGAGGTCCCGGAACATGCGGACAAAGCCGTGTCGCTCCCAGGTGTCGCGCCAGTCATGGAACCGGCGGACCCTCTGCTCCCAGGCCGCCGCGTCGCCCAGGAGCCTCTCGATCGCGGCCCCGTCCAGGCCCATCAGGTCGGTGGCCAGCGCCGTGCGGACGGCCGCCTCGTCGCCCGGTTCCGCAACGGCCTGCATCACCAGCTCCACCTCGCGGGCCTCGGCCGTGTCGAAGAGGTTCCCCGTGGTGTACAGGACGCTGTGGACGCCGAGATCGGTGAGGGACTCCTGAACGAGGAGGGCCTCCCGGTTCGTGCGGACCAGAACGGCCATGTCGGCCTCCCGGAGGGGCCGATCCCCCAGGAGGGCCTCGCCGCGACGCCCCGCCTCGATGAGCCGCGCGACCTCGGCCGCCACGGCGCGGCGGATGCGCTCCCGGGCCTGCTCGCCGGGGATCCGGCCGCCCTCCCCGTCCAGGACCCAGAGGCGCAGGGGCGCCTCCTGCCGCCCGCCGAGGGTCAGCGGGGTCGACTTTCGCCCGTCTGCGGCCCGGGCGGGCCCGAAGGGGACAGACTCGTAGAGGAAGGGGTTCGCGCGCCGGCCGAACAGGGTGTTGACGGCGCGGATCAGGCCCGGCTCCGAGCGCCAGTTCTCGGCCAGCGTGTAGCGCCTCTGCACGGAGGAGGCGGCACGGATGTAGGCGAACAGGTCGGCGCCCCGGAAGCTGTAGATCGCCTGCTTCGGGTCGCCGATGAGGAAGAGCGCCGTTTCGCCCTGCCCGAAAAGCGACTCGAAGATGGCGAACTGCACGGGGTCCGTGTCCTGGAATTCGTCGACCAGCGCGGCCCGGTATTTCTTCCGGATCGCCCCGGAGAGGACGCCGGAGCCCTCCGCCTCGAGCGCCTCCCGCAGATCGGACAGCAGGTCGTCGTAGGACCGGAGGTTTCGCCGCCGCTTTCGGACGGCAAGCTCCTGCCGCACGTACCGGAACAGCTCGCTGCGCAGGAAGCGGACGTGCGCCTCCATCCGGCCGGAGACGGCCTCCGCCACGTTCCGGAAGTCGCCGAAGCGCTCGAAGAACGGGTGGGCCGGGGGGCGGCCGTTCTTCTTTACGGCACCCGCCAGGGTCTTGGGACTGAACTTCTCGAGGTCCTCCGACAGGGGCAGCGCCGCCCAGGGACGCGCCAGGAAGGCGTCCATGGCCTCGAGGTAACGCTCCGGATTTCTGTAGACGTTCTTTTTCAGGGCCTCGTCCCGGAAGGCTGCCTCGACCCCGGCGCGGCTCCCCGGCCAGGAGGCGCGCAGGCCGGCGAAGGCCTCCCGCAGCGCCTCGAGGCCCGCCAGGGCCGCAGGGGCGCTCTCGGGGAGGATCCGCGCATCGGGCCGGAAGGGCGCCGCGCGAAGCAGCGCGAGGAACGACGCCGGCCCGCTGAAGCGGTCCCGGGCGTAGAGGACGAATTCGGGGGGCGCCTCGTAGAAGTGCCGCCTCCAGAAATCACGGACGATCTCCTCCCGCAGCGTGCGCTCGTCGGGCAGCAGCTCCGTGTCGAATGGGCTGCCGCTCTCGAAGGCGTTCTCGTCGAGAATCCTGCGGCAAAAGGAGTGGATCGTGCAGACGGGGGCCTCGTCGAAGCCCCGAAGCGCCTCACGCAGCCTGCCGCGCGCATCGTCCCGGTCGGCCAGCCCGAGCGCGAAATCGGCGAGGAACCTCTCCCCCGCGGCCTTCCCGGCCATCACGTCGAGGGCCTCCCGGATCATGGTCCGGATGCGGTCGCGCAGCTCCTCCGTGGCGGCCACGGTGTAGGTGACGACGAGGATGTCCGAGGGCGCCATGCGCTTCTCGACGATCAGCCGCAGGAACAGGCCCGCGATGGCATAGGTCTTCCCCGTGCCGGCGCTCGCCTCGATGAGGTTCCTGCCGTCGAGCGGGCTCCTCAGCAGGTCAAAGGGGGAATCGGCTGCGGGCATCTCAGCGCACCTCCGCGGCCCGCTCGAGCAGGGGCCCCAGGATCGCCGCGGCCAGCTCCCGGAACCCGCCGCCCAGCGGGTCCGTCCCGTCGAAGCAGAAGCGGAAATACGGGTCCTGCCCCTCCGCATAGCCCCGATCGGACGCCCACACCCGGGCGGCGGCCTTGAGCGCGTCCCCCTCGGTCTTGCCCTTCAGGAGACTCCCGATGTAGACCCGCGCCGTCTCGGGGAAGAACGGCAGGGGCACCGCCAGGCCCCTCCAATAGATCTCCAGCAATTCCAGCAGCAGGCGCTCCCCGTCCGTGACGGGCCCCAGGAGCCAGCCCCCGTCCCGGCCCAAGACGACGCAGCGCCCCGGGTAGCGGTCGCCCGCCCCGGCGCCGAGGGCAAGGTGGTGAATCCAGCCGCGCAGCAGGTCCTTTGCCCTGACGTCGGCATACCGGTAGTGGACAAGTCCCGCCGGCAGGCCGAGCGGAAGCCTGCCCGTGAGCCGGAAGGACCCTAGCGTCCGATCCAGGTCGACCGCGCCTAGGGGCTCGCCCTGCAGGTGCGGCCTCAGGCGGGCCGCAAAGGCCCGGGCGCCCTCGCAGAGCTCGTAAAACCAGCACTCCCCCGGCGTGCCCGGCGGAAGGGTCCCCAGCGCCTTCGCGACGGGCAGCAGCGGCCCCGCCTCGAGCCCCTCGATGCAGCGGGCCGCAAGCCGTCCGCCCAGCTCGTATCGCTCGAGCCCCTCGATGCTCATGGGCTCCACGTCGGCCAGCGGCGCCCCCGCCCCGTCGAGGCGAAGCCCGAGCCTGCGGGCGAGCAGGGTGCGGGCGGGGTTGGCGAAGAACCGGGCGAGGGCATGGACATCGACGGTCTTCCACTCGGGGGGCGGCTCGGGAAGGGGGGAGGCGATGAAGGGTCGCTTCAGCCCCGGGCCGGCGGCCGCCGCGGCCGCCGCGGCGGCGTTCTCGGCGGAGTAGCTGAAGAGCCCCTGCCCCCGGAAATACTCGGGGCTGAAGGCCTGCAGGCGGTGCCGCACGACGATGGCGTCCCGGATGTCGGCCGTGCCCGGGATCTCGAAGCCCTGGTCGATATAGTCCAGCAGCTCGCTCACGACGACCGACGGAGGCCGTGCGCTGTTGTCCTGGATGCTCTGCCCGGTGTAGCTGATGTAGAGGCTCTCCCGGGCCGACAGGAGCGCCTCGAGGAACAGGTAGCGGTCGTCGAGTCGGCGGGAGCGGTCGCCCGGCCTCGGGTGTTCCTTCATCAGGTCGAAGCCCGGCGTCGCGGTCTGCCGCGGGTAGGCCGCGTCGTCGAGCCCGATGAGGCAGACCACCCGGAAGGGGATGCTCCGCATGGGCAGCATGGCACAGAACGTGACGCCGCCCGTGATGAAGCCCGAGGCGAACCCGGGCTCCCGGAGCGCCTCCTCGAGGTGCGCCTTGAGGACCCCGGCGCAGATCTTCCCGTCGAACCCGGACTGCCCCTGACGCAGCGTCAACCCGGCCAGTGCCCGGCGGAGGGTCTGCACCTCGTCCTCCTCGTCGCCCTCGGGGAGGAAGAACCCGTCGAGGGCGGCGCCCAGGTGAGCGGCCCAGCCGGCGAGGTCCCGGGGCTCTCGCAGGGACTCGGCGAAGGCGAAGAGCCGCTCCAGGTACGCCAGGAACGAGCCCAGGGCCGCCGCCTCGCCCTCGGCCACTCCCTCGTGGGGGAGGATGCCCATGAAGAGCTCGTCGCCCCTGGCCGGCAGGGCATAGCCGAGCAGCAGGCGGTCGATCCCCGCAAGCCAGGTGTTCTCGGCAAACCCCGGGAGCCCCTCGCGCCTGCGGCTCGACCCGTCGACCCCCCACCGGATGCCGGCGTCGCGGATCCACCGGTGGACGAGCGCCAGGTCGTCGGCACCCAAGGCGAAGCGCCGCCGCAGGGCGTCCGTCTCGAGGAAGGAGGCGACTTCCGTGGCGCCCATCCGGCTGTCCTCGAGGTCGAGGAGCCGCAGGAAGGTGTCCGCCACCGCGCTCTGAGTGCGGATGCCGCGGTCGGCGACGCTGAAGGGGATCCGTCGCCGGTCGTCCCGGGGCAGGGAGAAGACGGCCTCGATGATGGGGGCGTAGGTCTCGATCTCGGGCGTCATGACGAGGATGTCGGCGGGCGTCAGCGACGGGTCGCGGTCGAGCCGCTCGAGGATCCGATCCTGGAGGACCTCGACCTCCCGCATGGGGCTGTGGCACGAATGGATGCGGATCGAGTCGTCATCCGCTGCAACGGCCGTCTTCTCCCCGTCCGCGCCCCGGTCGCGCAGGTTGAGGATGTCGGACTGGATAAGGGCCAGGAGGCTTCCCCCGCCGGGCTCCTCCGAGACGTCCGTCTCCTCGCATCCCGTGTCGTAGACCATCCGGAGGAAGTCGCGGCCCAGGGCGCCCATCGAGGCGAGCAGGCTGTTGCCCCGCTCCAGGTGGAGGGCCTCGTCGGCGGGGGCCGTCCCGAGCCGGTCGGCAAGCCTTCGCATCTCGCGGTCGGAGTAGATGAGGTACCAGTACTCCCGGCAGGGGTTCATGACGAAGAGGTGGACGTCGACGGTGCGGGCGACGGCCTCGAGGGTGCGGAGATGGAAGGGCGGCAGGGCCGAGATGCCGAATACGGAGATCCGCGCGGGCAGCGCCTTCGCGGGCTCGGTCCGCTGCAGGCGGGCGAGGGCCTCCTTCCAGCGCGCGGCCCGGTGCAACCCGGGGCCTGCGGCCGCAAGCAGCCGCCAGAGGGTCGCCTGCCAGTGACGCTCCCGGCCCGACTCCCATCCGAGGACCATCTCGGGACGGTACACGAGGTACTGGTCGAACAGCCGGGCGACGATACGGCTGAACTGGTAGCGCTTGAGCCCGCGGCCGTCGTCGGCGAGGTAGGCCCGCAGGGGCTCGAACCCCTCGCCGCCGAGGCAGCGGGGCAGAAGGCCCATGACCCGCCAGGCGAGCACCTCCGGGTCGAACGCCGGGGAGCCGGGCAGGTCGGGGACAACGGCGCGGAAGACATCCTCGACGAAATGGTTGGGGAACGGGAACCGTATGTTGGCGCAGATCCCCAGGCGACGTGCCAACTCCAGCGTGAGCCACCGCTCCATGCCGCGGCTCTGGACCAGGATGATCTCCGGGGCCAGGGGCGAGGCCGGGGGCACGCGCAGGGTCTCCTCGAGCTTGCCCGCGAGGGCCTCGAGACGGTTGCCGGTGTAGAGCTTCAGGCCGGGCATGATCCACGTTTTACTCGATTCAGCGAGGCAATCTCAAACGAAAAGTGGAGGGGCGGGGGGCGGCAGGCATAAAAAAACCCCCGGTGTGGGGAGCACCGGGGGTCAGGGCAACTGTTTCTACCGGATGATGTCCTTGAGAGCCTTGCCGGCGGTGAACTTGGGTACCTTCTTCGCCTTGATCTTGATTTCCTTGCCCGTCTGGGGGTTGCGGCCGGTGCGGGCGGCGCGCTTGGAGACCGAGAAGGTCCCGAAGCCGACCAGCGTGACCTTGTCGCCCTTCTTCAGGGCATCCGAGACCGCCTTCAGGGTTGCATTGATGGCCTTCTCCGCCGCGCTCTTGGAGCCAAGTGCCTTGGCTACCACTTCAACGAGTTGTCCCTTGTTCATGTAAAGCTCTCCTCCTTGATTAAATTGATTGAGGTTGTTTTGAATCCCTCGCGCTTGTTCCCTTCGTTCGCTGTTTTGATGACCATCCCCCTTTCGAAAGGAAATCAGCCACCGGGTTCAAAACCGGGGGCAGTATAGCCCAGGGACGGCTCCTAGTCTAGCTTTTTTCACATCGCCGAAAAAATTTTTTCGGCGGTGCCCGTTTTTTACCCGATGCGTCTTCAAAACGTCGTCCCGTCGAAATGCAAGATACATGCCCCTTTCGGGCCCCAGGCGGCCCCAAACCGGCCCCGGGAGACATTTTCCGGCCCTCTCCGATAAAATCATCGCCAGCAGGGCGTTTCGGGGGACAGCCGCCCGCAGGGCCGCCCCCGGGGGATCCCGACGCTGCAGGACGGGGTCGCGACGGCGGACCCCGGGTGCCCGCGCCGCCCACGCCGCCTGCCGGTTTTCCGGACAGGCCGGTGCCCGCCCCGGGCGCGGCCCCGCCCGTCGAATCCTTTGCCATGTCGAGGGGATGATGGTATGAAGAATGGCAAACGGCACAGGGCGTAAGGCTTAGGGCACAGAAAGAAATTCTTATTCCTTTGCCATACGCCGTAAGCCCTTTGCCTTAAGCCATTTCCCGGAGGCCTCATGTCCATCGAGATCGTCATCGTCTTTTTGGCGGGGTTTGCGGCGGGCGGCGTGCTCCTGTGGATTTTGGCGCGGCTCGTCGACCGGAAGGAATTCCAGCGGCAGACCGACGAGCTCCGGCAGGCCCTCGGCGCCCGGCTCTCGGAGGCGGAGGGCCGCGCCCGCTACGCCGAAGGGCAGATGCAGCAGCTGACGCGTCAGCTCGACCAGTCGGAAGGCGAGATCGCGGGGCTGCGCAAGGCCCTCGGCGACGAGCGCGTCCAGGCCGCGGAGGCCCAGGCGCGGCTGGAGGAGTCCGCCCGCAGCATCGAGCGGCAGCGGGAAATCATCGAGCGGATGAAGACGGAGATGACCGACACCTTCCGGGCCCAGGCGTCGGCCGCCCTCGAGAGCAGCAACCGCAGCTTCCTGGAACTGGCCGAGGAGAACCTCGGCCGGATCCTGGAGCAGACGAAGGGCAAGCTGGGCGAGCACCAGGCGGGGCTCGAGGGGACGATCCGGCCGCTGCAGGAGACCCTGAAGCGCTACGAGGAACAGCTTCGCGAGATGGAGAGGGTCCGGGCCGAGCAGGCCGGCAACCTTTCCCGGCAGATCCAGTCCCTCGGGGCCATGCAGGAGGCCCTGCAGCGGGAGACCGCCGGCCTCGCCACGGCCCTTCGGAAGCCCCAGGTGAGCGGCTCCTGGGGCCAGATGTCGCTGCGGCGCGCGGCGGAGCTCGCGGGCATGGCCCCCTGGTGCGACTTCTACGAGCAGGTCACCGTGGAGACCGAATCGGGGAAGCTCCGCCCCGACATGGTCGTCCGCCTGCCCAACGGCCGCGCGATCGTCATCGATGCCAAGGCCCCCGTGGACGCATTCCTCAATGCCCTGCAGGCCTCCGGCGAGGAGGAGCGCAAGAGGGCCTTCTCAGGGTACGTCGCCGCCGTGCGCGCCCACATGAACGCCCTGGGCTCCAAGGCCTACTGGGACCAGTTCGAGGAGTCGCCGGAGCTGGTCGTCATGTACCTGCCCGGCGAAACCTTTTTCAGCGCCGCCATCGAGAACGACCCGGGCCTCATCGAGGACGGCAGCCTCCGCAAGGTCATCCTCGCCACCCCCACGACGCTCATCGCGCTGCTCAAGGCCGTGGCCTACGGCTGGCAGCAGGAGCAGGTGGCGACGGGCGCCCGGGAGATCAACCGCCTGGGCCGGGAGATCTACGAGCGCTTCTCCGTCGTCGCCGACCACATCGCGAGGGCCGGGGCGAACCTCACCCGGGCGGTCGAGGCGCACAACGACGCCGTCCGGTCCATCGAGACGCGGCTCATGCCCTCCTTCCGGCGCTTCCGGGAACTGGGCGTCTCGACGAGCCGGGAACTGCCCGAGGCGATGGACGAGATCCGGGTGACGGCCCGCGAGACGATCGCAGGGGTGGAGACGAACCAAAAAGAAGTTGAGAAGGTGTGAAGGTAAGAAGGTTGGAGAAGCGGAGACCGGAAACAGTCCACCGGCCTCTCCAGCCCTTTCTACCCTCTCACCCTCTTACCCTCCTACCTTTCGCCTCGCAATAGAGCGCTCCCGGGAAGCAGCCCCTCAGAAGATCCGCCGCTGCAGCTTGTTCTTGTGCATCACCGTCGCCGCGATCTCCTCGATCGACATGGCCGTGATGTTGAGGTAGGGGATGTTCTTGGACACGTAGAGGAACTCGGCCAGGGAGACCTCCTTCCGGCACTGTTCGAGCGACGAGTACCGGCCGGTGGGCCGGCGGGCCATGCGGATCTTCTGGAGCCTCTCGGGGTTGATCGTGAGGCCGTAGAGCCGGTCCCGGTAAGGCTGGAGAACACCGGGGATCTTGCGGTACTCGATCAGCAGGTCCTCCTCGGTGAGCGGGTAGTTGGCCGCAAAAATGCCGTACTGCAGCCCCAGGTAGAGGCAGGTGGGCGTCTTGCCGGTGCGCGAGACGCCGACGAGGATCACGTCGGCCTTGTCGTAATTCTTGGTGGTGATCCCGTCATCGTTGGTCAGGGCGTAGTTGACGGCGTTGATCCGGATGTCGAGCTCGTCGCCTGCCGAGGGGTGGTGGGAGCTGCCGCCGAGGCTCGGCTGCACCCGCAGCTCCTCCTCGAGGGGGCCGATGAACGCGTCGAAAAGGTCCACCACGGCGGCCTCGCCGGACAGGATCAGCTTGCGGATCTGGGTATTGACGATCGTGCTGAAGACGATCGGGCGCGAGCCCGTGTGCTCCCTCGCGTCGTTGATCTGCTCGAGGGCATCCTGCGCCTTCCACATCGTGTCGATGAAGGGAAGCGTGACCTTCTGGAAATCGACGTCGTCGAACTGGATCAGAAGGCTGTGGCCGAAGGTTTCGGCCGTGATCGCCGTCCGGTCGGATATGAAGAAAACGGTTCGCTTGACGGACATGGGCTCTCTTCCCGCGGGGCGTCGACAGGGGCGGCACCCGCCGCACGGGCCCCGGCCGCACCGATTCCCCCGTGGCCCCATTGTATGCAAAACCCCCGTCCTGTAAAGCCCTTTTTGGGAAAGGCACGCGGGCGGGGCTCGCTTGACATTTCGCGGCATCTCCGATAAGAGCACAGCATCGCTTCGAAACGCCCCTCGCGGACCGGAAGGCAAGCCATGAACATGAACGACGTTCTGCGCCGCTACGAGCCCGACCTCAGGCAGGTGGAAGAGCACCTCGGCAAGTGCCTCCACTCGGAGGTCCCCTTCATCCCCCAGGTCGTCAACCACCTCATCACGAGCGGCGGCAAGCGGTTCCGCCCCCTGATGCTCCTGGCCTCGGCGGACCTTTGCGGCTACCGCGGGGAGCGGCGCTATCCCCTGTCGGCGGTCATCGAGTACATCCACACGGCCACGCTGCTGCACGACGACGTCGTCGACGGAGCTGCCACGCGCCGGGGCAAGCCCTCGGCCAACCACGTCTGGGGCAATGCGGCGGTCGTTCTCGTGGGGGATTTCCTCTACTCGCGCTCCTTCACCCTGATGACGCGCGACGGGGATTTGGCCATCATCAAGCTCATCTCGGAGACGACGAACACCATGGCCGAGGGGGAGGTCTTTCAGCTCCTCAAGTGCGGCGACGTGGGGATCACCGAGGAGGACTACTTCACGCTCATCGAGAAGAAGACGGCCGTCCTCATCGCGGCCGCCTGCGCCGTGGGCGCCCTGACGGCCGGCGCGGCACCCGACCGGGTCGAGGCCCTGCGGGCCTTCGGCCACGCCATGGGACTCGCCTTCCAGCTCACCGACGACACTCTCGATTACGTGGCCGCCGAGAAGGAGTTCGGGAAGGCCGTCGGCATGGACATCAAGGAGGGGAAGATCACCCTGCCGCTCATCCGGACGCTGGCCCGTTGCTCCGCCGGCGAGAAGGAATCCATCCGGGGGATCGTGGAGAGGAAGCAGGCGACGGAGGAGGACATCCGGACGGTCTTCGGCCTCATCGGAAAGTACGACGGCATCACGTACGCCCTCGACCGGGCCAGGACCATCATCGCAGAAGGCAAGGCCCGGCTGGCGCCCTTCCAGGACGGCGAGGCGAAGGCGGCCCTGCTGGCCATGGCCGACTTCATCGCCGAGCGCACCCTCTAGGCAGAAGGGGTCAGGGGTTCATAGGTTCCCGCCGGTCGATTGCAGGCCCTGTCACCCGCCGGCTCTATGGCGACTCAGCACCGTCGGCCAGGTCGCGATGAACTCGTCGATCAGCTTCCTGAAAGCTCCCTGTTCCGTTTGTCTCCTCGCCTCATCCGCCGAATCGCGACGGACCCAAGATGCCGCCGTTCTGATTTCTCGGTCGCTTTCAAGCCGCTCCGGCAACAGCAGCCGGTTGATGCTCACCAGCCCGGCGATCTGCGGAAGCTTGCCCATCCGTTCGAAATGGGTCTCTTCGTTCGCTTCCTTCGTCGTGATCACCGAATAGCGGCCGGACCCGTACCGCCCCCCGTTGCTGAAGGTTAGGGTTGCCGTACGCAGGGGCATGAACCCGCACGACGGCAACGCCCGCAGGAAAGGGATTTGACGGTTTGAGAGAAAACCCCTCCTGAATCCCCGTCGGTGCGAAAACCTGCAAATCGGCTTTCGGGCCAGGGGGGATATCCGTAGCACATCCGGAGGCGAAAAGGATGATGCACAGTCCAAGGAAACTCAGCTTTTTCATATCCATCCCCCCTGATTCGCTTCCTCGCTGATCCGGATGGGCCATACAGACCGATATGGGGATTGCCGTGCGAGCGATCGCGCGGCAACGCCGATCGGTCCCCTTCGCCGTCTTCCTTCGGACCCGGCCCCCTAAATGAGGTACAGTCCCTTCTTCCCGGCGATCTCGCCCAGGTCGCCGGCCCGGACCATGGCGACGGCCTTGGGCAGGCCCTCCATGATGTCGCGCGCCGTGATGCCGTCTTCCCCCTTCGCGGCCGCCGCGAGGTCTCCCGCCAGGCCGTGGACGAACACGCCGGCCCTCACCGCCTCGGGGACCGGCAGCCCCAGCCCGAACATGGCCCCGATGGCCCCCGTCAGCACGTCGCCCGACCCCGCCGTGGCCATCCCCGAGTTGCCGCTCAGGTTGATGAACACCCGACCGTCGGGGCAGCCGACGAGGGTGTGGGCGCCCTTGAGGGCGATGAAGGAATCGAGGGCGGCCGCCGTTTCCCGGAGGATGCCGACGGGGTCCTTCTCGATGTCGCTGACGCTCTTTCCTGTGATGCGTGACATTTCGCCCGCGTGGGGCGTCAGGACGGTCTCGTAGCGGCGCCGCTTGAGAAACCCGGGGTTTTTCGCGACGGCCGTGATCCCGTCGCCGTCGACGAGGATCGGTTTTTCGATCTTGGCCGCAAGCTCCCGGACGAGCTTCTGCGTCTCCTCGGCAAGGGAGAGTCCCGGCCCCAGGACGACGAGGTCTACGAGCCCCGCCAGCTCGAGCAGGGCCGATTTGTTCCGCAGGGCGATGCTTCCCGACGCGGTCTCCCGCTGGGGGACGAAGACGATTTCGCCCGCCTGCGCGGCCAGCCCCGGGATCACCGAGGCGGGCGCCGCGAGGCGCGAGTAGCCCCCGCCCGCCTTGAGGAAGGACAGGGCCGAAAACGCCGGGGCCCCGTAGTAGCCGGCAGCGCCGGCGACGAACAGGACATCGCCGAAGTCCCCCTTGTGCCCCCAGGCCCTGCGGCCGGGTAGCGGCGGCGGGTCGTTGACCTCCATGCGGATCTCTTCCGAGTCGTAGAGTTCCGGCGGGAAGGAGATGTGGGTCACGTAGAGCTTCCCGCCGAAGAGGAAGCCCGGGTAGAGGAGGTTGCCCCGTTTCGGCAGGCCGAAGGTCACCGTCGCCGCCGCCCGGACGGCCGTGCCCATCACGGCACCCGTGTCGCCGTTGATGCCCGAGGGGATGTCGAGGCTCAAGACGGGCTTGCCCAGCGCGTTGACGACTTCGATCACCTCCCGGTGAAGGCCCTGCACCTCGCGGTCGAGGCCCGTGCCGAAGACGGCGTCGATGACGGCGTCGGCCTGCAGGAGGTAGCTCCGCACGTCATCGGCGGACTCCACGGGCCGGACATCGACGGCCAGGTTGAGGAGCGTCTCCAGGTTCTTGCGCGCGGCCCCCCTGTAGCGGTTCTTGTCGGCCAGGAGGAAGACCTTGACGATGCCGCCGCCCGAGTGGATCTTCCGGGCCACGACGAAGCCGTCGCCGCCGTTGTTGCCCCCGCCGCACAGGACGGCAAAGCGCCCTCCGGGGATGTCCGTCTCGCCGGCCAGCGCGTAATAGGCGGCGACCCCGGCGTTCTCCATGAGGATCTCGTCGGGGATGCCCAGCCGCTCGATGGCATGGCGGTCCATCGCCCGCATCTCTTCCGTCGTGGCAACCTTCATCTCTTCCCTCTCGCCTGCAGATGTGATTTTACTTCCCCCGGTAAACTCTGCCGCCGGCGTATGGACACTGAAGGTGAGAAGGTTGGAGGTTGAGAAGGTTGGAGACGCCGCAGCATGCCATGACTCCCGGGTTGTCCAACCTTCTTGCCTTCTTACCCTCTTACCTTCTTCACTAAGGAGGCCACCCTCTTCCCGAGCTTGCGCCCGTTCTCCGACGCCGCCGCGTCGGGGGCCCCGAGGCAGGACACCCCGTAGTGGCCCGTCGCGTCGAGGGGGTCGCCGACGACGATCATCCCGTAGATCAGCAGGGCCTGGAGGATGGAGATCATCGTCGTCTCCTTGCCGCCCGACGGGTCGGCGCTCGTGGCGAAGGCGGCGCCCACCTTGTTCTCCATCTTCTTCCGCACCCCCACGTACTTGTCAAGGACATCCTTGAGGGGCGCCGCCATGGACCCGAAGTAGACGGGAGAGCCCGCGATGATCCCGTCGGCGGCGACGAAATCCTCTTTCGTGACGTCCGCCGTGGATCGGATCACGGCCTGCACGCCCTCGACCTCCGCAACGCCCTTGGCGATCTCCTCGGCCAGCTTCTTCGTGTTGCCCGTCCGGGAAAAATAGAGAATGAGCACCTTCATCTTGTACCCTCCTTTCTTCAATTCCGTTAACAGAACTCTTTATCTTTTCGCCAGCCCGGCGACTTCAGTGCATGAAGAGCGGAAGAGCAGAAGTTGAGAAGAACGGACAAGAACAATGATCATCAAGTACCTCTTTTACGCCGATCTTCCGCTCTTCCTCGCTTCCTACCTTCGCTTGCTCGAAGGGGCAGCCGACCTTTTTCTCCCGCCCACACCCGGTTGTTCGGTCGGCAAGTCCAGCAACGCCGGGGCAATGTGCTTTCCGGCGACCTGCCGTGCCGCAACCCCTGCCGCAAACCCGGCGGCAAGGTCGATGTCGAGCCCCCGGTAGAGATGGGCCGCGAGGTAGGCGGCAAAGAAGACATCCCCCGCCCCCACGGTGCTCACGGGACGCCGGACCGCCTCGGCGCCGAAGTGGACCCCGTCCCCGGTGCGGGTCCACACGCTCGCGCCGCGCGAGCCGCGGGTGATCACGGCCTCGTCGATCCGGAACCGCCGCAGGAAACCCGGGAGGCTCTCGAGAAAGTGATCGAGCATGAGGGCCAGTTCCCCCTCGTCGGCCTTGATGATGTGGGCGGCGCCGAGAGCCCCTTCGAGCCCCGCCGACACACCCGGGACGACCCGGCCGTTTTCGTTGATGCGCAGATACCCCTGCACGTCGAGACTCACGAGTTTCTTCGACTCCCCCATGAGCGCCACGGCCCGCGCATCGATGTCATCGGAATGAAGGGGGCCCGCGTGGACGTGGCGGACCTGTTCGAGAAGCGGCCGAACCTGGTCTGCCGAGATGGGGCCCGCCGTCTCCGGCATGAGCTGCTCGCGGAAGTCCCCCCGGGACTCGTTGACGAACCGCGTGGTCCCGGGGCTTTTCCCCGCGTGGACGGCAAGACCCTCGTCGGAAAGGATATCGAGAAGGGGCCGGTGAGGGTCCGCCACGTTCGTCACGACGGACGTCGCGACGCCCAGCCGCTGAAAGGTCAGCCCTCCGTAGGTGACGACACCCCCCAGCCGCTCCGTGATGGACCGGTTCTCGATGATCCGGTCGATCGTGACGGAGCCGACGACGAGGACCTCGGGGTCATATTTGGCACGGACCGTCTTCATGCTGTGAGACTATGCCCCACCTACAATGCAGAGGGGGAGAGGGTGTGAAGGGAAGAAGGTTGGAGAAACGAAGCGCGAGCGTTTGGCTGCCTGTAAATCCAACCTTCTCATCCTCTCACCTTCTCACCTTCGGCGGGATCGCGGAATGCATCCGCGGTCAGCGGCCCCAAAACCCGTGAACGAGGTACCCCGCGATCATCGCCACCCCCGTGATCAGGTACACCTTGATGACGGCGATGTTGGCGGGGATCATCTTCAGCCGGTCTTCATAGTTCTCCCTGAGGATTCGCACCGACTGAAACGCCGTCGGAAGGGCCAGCAGCCCCAGCAGGGCCCAAGGCGAGGCCGCGCCGAGAAGCACCGAGCCCGCGAGAACCCCGAAGGCGCAGAGCAGGCCGGCCTGATACAGGAAGACGCCTGCCCTGCGGCCGAAGCGGGCCACGAGGTTCATCTTGCCGCTTTGCCGGTCCTCCTCGTAGTCGGGGATCTCGTTGATGACGATCATGGACCACATGAGAAACCCCGGGACGAGGGAGACGACCAGCGGCTCGACATCGAAGGTCTGGCGCTGGACGTAGTAGGACCCCATCACGAGCACGGGCCCGAAGTTGACCAGCAGCCCCAGCTCGCCGAAGCCCCGGTAGGCGAACTTGACGGGGGGCACGGTGTAGAAGATCGACGACAGGATCCCGACGGCGCCGATCGCAAGCACCGGCCAACCTTTCATCGACGCAAGCCAGATCCAGATGGCGATCGTGATGCCGTAGCAGACGGCCGCGCCCCGCTTGAGATCCTGCACGGTGAGAAGGCCCTCGGTGAGCACCCCGCTTCCGCCCGTGTAGGGGTTCTTCTCGTCGCCCCAGGCACGGTCGACGGCGTGGAGGTAATCGAGAAGATCGTCGAGCATGTTGAGCCCGAAGTGGTGAACCGTGACGCCGATGAAAACGAGAAGGAAGGCGAGGGGATCGAAGACCTGCCAGCGCGCCCAGGCAACGGCGGCGGCAAGGGTCACGGGCAGGAAGCTGGGCGGCACGAAGTGGACGCGGACCGCCTGGACCCAGGGAGCCAACCGGCTCGTGCCGCGAGTCCTTCCGAATGTCTCGATTTTGAGGCGCATCGGCTTCGTTCCGGCGTGCTCGTGAGGGTTGATGTGCGTCGGGCAGGGGGAAAACGGGGCGTGGGCGCCGCCCCCGGGGCCGTTGGGCCCGGGGGCGGCGTGTCGCTTACTTCAGAGATTCCTCGAAGCGGCGGTTCGCCTCGTCCCAGTTGACGATGTTCCAGAAGGCCTCGACGAATTTCGCCCGGAGGTTCTTGTAGTCCAGGTAGTAGGCGTGCTCCCAGACGTCGAGCACGAGCAGGATGCGGAGCCCCGGATACACGTTGACGTTGTGCTTCTCGATCTGCATGATGACCGGCCGGTTCGTGAGGGTGCAGTGGCTCAGCGCCGCCCACCCGGAGCCCTCGGCGCTCACGGCCGCCTGGGAGAACTCCTTCTTGAACGGCTCGTAGCCGCCGAATTCCTTGTCGATGGCCGTGGCCAGGAGCCCCACGGGCCTGTCGGCCGCCTTTCCCTTCGGGGCCAGGTTCCCCCAGAAGAGCGTGTGAAGGACATGACCGCCGATGTGGAACGACAGCTCCTTGAGGGTCGATTTCATGTCGAGATCGGCCTTTTCCCGGCGGGCCTTCTCGAGCCGCTCCAGCACGCCGTTGGCCCCCGTCACGTAAGCCGCGTGGTGCTTCTCGTGATGCAGCCGCAGCTGCTCCTCGGAGATGAAGGGTTCGAGGTCCTTATACCCGAAGGCCAGCCTGGGCAGAGAGTATAGATTCGTGTTTCCCATGATGATGCGCCCTTTCCATGACAGGCGATGACGCCCGGGGTGTTGTGTTTGCCGCAGAGAGATTTCTTAAAGGGGAACGGGGGGGAATTGCAAGAAAAATTCTTCACCCGTCCGTCTCGGCGCGGAGCCAGGCCAGGTAGGACGCGCTTGCCGACTCGATGGGGCAGGCGACGATCTCGGGCACCTCGTAGGGGTGGCTGGCCCGGATGGCCGCCTCGACGGCCGGGTAGTTCATTCGGGTCGTCTTGATGAGGCAGAGCCACTCCGTCGACCGCTCCAGGTTCCCCTTCCACCGGTAGTGGCTCTCCACGGGGCCCGCGACCTGGACGCAGGCCGCCAGCCTGCGCTCCACGAGGAGCTTCGCGATCCTGCCCGCCTCCTCCCTCGACGGGGCCGTGGTCGTCACCTGGATGCAGTCGCTCACGGGCTCCTCCGGGGATGGGCCCGCCGACCGGCGGCGGCCCGGGGTTGCAGGTAGAGGTAAAGCCCCGTCCCTGCGAGGATCATGGCCAGGCAGAGGATCTGGCCCATGGTGACAAGCCCGAAGTACAGGCCGAGGTGCGCGTCGGGCTCTCGGACGTACTCGATGAAGAACCGGACGGCGCCGTAGCCGATCAGGTAATAGGCCAAGAACGCCCCCTCGAAGGGCCGTTTCCTGCGGATCCCCCAGAGGACGGCGAAGAGGAAGATGCCCTCGAAGAAGGCCTCGTAGAGCTGGGAGGGGTGGCGCAGCTTCTGCGCGGGATCCAGCGGGAAGACCATTCCCCACGGGGCGGTCGTCGCCCGGCCCCAGAGCTCGCCGTTGATGAAATTGCCGATGCGGCCGAAGGTGTACCCGAGGGGCGCGCAGGGGACCAGCAGGTCGGCGAGATCCCAGAAGCGGACCCGCCGGGTGTAGCAGAACAGGGCCGAGGCCGCGACGATCCCGATGAGCCCGCCGTGGAAGGACATGCCGCTGATGCCGACGAAGCGGATGCCGTTTGCGAAGGTGAAGGGCAGAAAGATCTCGAGGGGGTGCCGGACAAAGTACGACAGGTTATAGAAGAGCACGTACCCGAGACGCCCGCCCAGGATGAGCCCGAAGATGCCCCACACCATGAAATCCTGGATTGTTTCCGCCTTGTAGGGGAACTTCTCCGTGCGCAGCCGGTATACGATCAGCAGGTACGTCAGGGCGAAGGCCACGATATACATGAGGCTGTACCAGCGGACCTGGAAGGAACCGATCGAGAAGAGGCTCGGGTCGATCTTCGAGGGCAGGTGCTGCCAGAACGCGACAAAGTTATCCAACGACTACACCTCTCATGATATTCTCTTCCTTCATCTTCGCCCATCGTTCATGAAGGTAGGAACCTCGGAAGAGCGGCATGGAAAATTTCATTTTTCTTTTTCCGCTCTTCTGCTCTTCCGCTCCTCCTCACTTCAGGCGCAGCCGTAGGGCGCTCAGCGCCCCGCGTACCCTTCGCCCTTCAGCTCCTCGACGTAGAGCTGGGCCGAGAAGGCCGCCGTGGCGCCGTCGCCGCAGGCCGTCACGACCTGGCGCAGGAGCTTCTCGGTGCAGTCGCCGCAGGCGAAGATCCCGGGCGCGGAGGTCTTCATGTCCCGGTCCGCCGTGACGTACCCTTCGCGGTTGAGCGCCACGACGCCCTGCAGGAACCCCGTGTTCGGGACGAGGCCGATGAAGACGAAGACGCCCGCGGCGGGGATGTCCCGGGATGCCGACGGGTCCTTGACGCCGGCGATGGAGACGTGCGTGACCGCCTCCGTGCCGCCGATGGCCGTCACGACGGAATTCCAGGCAAAGGCGATCTTCGGGTTCGAGGCCGCCCGCTCGCGCAGGACCGGCGTGGCCCGGAACCGGTCGCGGCGATGGACGATGGTCACCTTGCTCGCGAAGTTCGTCAGGAACAGGGCCTCCTGGACGGCCGTGTCGCCGCCGCCGATCACGACGACCTCCCGGTCCCGGAAGAAGGGACCGTCGCAGGTGGCGCAGTAGGAGACGCCGCGCCCCGTGAGCTCCGCCTCGCCGGGGACGCCGATCTTCCGCCAGTCGGCCCCGGTGGCCACGATGACGGCGAGGGCCTCGAAATCCCCCGCGTCGGTCTTGACCCGCCAGCCCGGCATGCCGGCGATCTGCGTCTTCTCCAGGCCGGAAACGACACCATAGGCCGTCTCGAGCCCGAACGCCTTCGCCTGCGCCTTGAACCTCTCCACGAGCTCGTAGCCGCTGATGTCGGGACAGCCGGGGTAATTCTCGACGACGTCGGTCACCGTGATCTGGCTGACCTGCGAGGCGGACTCGACCAGGAGCGTCCTGAAGCTCGCCCTGGCCGCGTAGAGGCCGGCCGTGAGGCCCCCCGGCCCCCCGCCGATGATGAGGACGTCATAAGCGCCGTCCGAAAGCGTTTTCCCGCTCATGGTGCTCCGCGCCCTTTCTATTTCAACAGTTTCTCGATGCCCTTCCGTGCCTTCTTGTCGGCCTTCTGCTGCTCCTTGAGGGCCTTCTTCTGCGCCTTTTCCCGGGCCTTCCGCCCGGCGTCCGCGACGTCCGCGGAACCGGACGTCACGGGGCCGTCTGCCGGGGCTTCAGGGGCCGCCGGGACGGGACCGGCCGCGGGCGGCTCCCGATGCTCCGCCGTCCCGGCCTCCTCCCGCCTCTTGCGCTCCTGCGCCTTCCGGATCAGGTGCGAGGCGAGCGCCTTGCCGAACTGGCCGATGAACCCGGCGGCCAGGACGACGAGGACCCATTTCAGGACCAGCCAGAAGACGCCGGCCTCGGTCGAGAAGAGGTTGTGGAGGATATAGTCCGTCACGGCCGGAGCACCCTGTTCTCGATCAGATCGACAAGCCCCGTGACATCGTCGAGGTCGAAGCGGGGCGCCGTCAGCCCCCCGGGGTCGTCGCCGGCCACGGCCATCAGGGCCGCGTCATCCCTCGAGATAAACTCCCGGCCCAGGGACCTTCGCCAGACCTCGATCTTCGGGTGCGGGTTCTTCTTGAAGCCCTCCGCCAGGATCACGTCGACGCCGCGGATGAACCTCTGCCCCAGTTCCTCGAGGCCCGGATCCCCCTCGAGATCCGTCAGGACGGCCGCTTTCCCCGGTGAGGCCAGGACGGTCACGGCCGCCCCCGCCCGGCGGTGGCGCCAGCTGTCCTTGCCCTCGCGGTCCACCTCGAAGCCGTGGCGGTTGTGCTTGATCGTGGCCACCCGCCAGCCCCGTCGCTTGAGCTCGGGGATCATCTTCTCGACGAGGGTCGTCTTGCCGCTGCCCGAGGTGCCCACGATGGACACGATGGGGATCTTCTTCATGGCCGGTTCACCCGGATGTTCACGAATCGCAGCCGGGGCCTCATCTCCGGCGTCCCGCCGCCCCGGGCGATCACCTCGAGCACACCCGCCGGGTCCGCAACGGCCGAGCCGCCGAGGTGCGTCACCGGGGTGTCCCGGAAGACCTCCCCGCACAGCGGCGTCGAAGGCCCGATGAGGGCCACGTGGCGCCGACGGCCCAGCTCGCCGAGGATCCCCTCGAGGGTCCCGTTCAGGATCGTCGTGGCCGTGACGATGGCCACGTCGCAGCTGCCGAGCGCGCTTCGTCTTTCGCCCTCCGGCGTGTCGCGCTCGATGACCGTGAGCCGCACCCCGGCGGCCTCGATCCGCGGGACGATGGGCCGGAAGAGGCCGACCATGGCGACCCGCTCGCCGGGCCGCAGGGCCATCAGGTCGATCGCATCCGTTTCCCTCTCCGGCAGGGCGGGGTGGATGAGAGCGTTGGCCGCGGCAAGCCCCAGGGCGCGCTCGACGGCGCCCGCCCCCCGGACGAGAAAATCCAGGAGCGTGACTGCAGCCCTCCCGACATAAAGCCCGGCGGCATGCCGGGGCTCGATCTCCGCCCCGACGGCTTCCTTGAGCCTTGCGGCAAGGCCCATCAGGCCCCCGGCCAGGACGACGGCGACGTAGCTTGCGCCGATCCGGACGTCCACGACGTCAATACGCCGGCTATTTTCCGCAAGATGCCGGTGAAGGCGCCCTGCGATTTCGCCCGCTTCAAGCATCAGTCACTTCTACCCGAGTTCGCCTGCATGGTCAAGCCGGAAGGGTTATTGACGGCGGGACCGTCCTTCATTAGAATGGATGAGGCTCGCCGTCGAGCGGGCGATGCAAATCCATTTATCAGGGAGGGTATCATGTCGACAAGAAAAACGCTCGGAACTTCCGCCGTCGCGGCGATTTCAGGGATCCTTCTCCTGGTCGTACTCGCCGCCCCCGCCATTGGGCAGGACGGCAAGCAGATCTACAACAACCGCTGCGCCCTGTGCCACGGCGCCGACGGCGACGGCAAGGGCGTCATCATGCAGACAGCCCCCTTCGGGCCCGATTTCTGGAAGGCCAGCGACGACGCGGCCATCTCGAAGAACATCGTGGAGGGCAAGGGCCGCATGCCCGCCGTACCGCTGTCCCCCGAGGAGACGAAGGCCGTTGTGGAGTTCATGAAGTCGTCTTTCAGGAAGTGAGACACCCGGGAGGGTCGCAATGAAAACAAACAGGAGTGTCGTCAGGATTGTCGTTTTCCCGGCTGCGACGCTGCTCGGTTTGTTCATTCTGACAGTCCAGTCCGTCGGCCAGCAGGCCCCGCCGGCAGGGGAGAAGCTGTACCGGAATTACTGCGCCGTCTGCCACGGCGAGAAAGGGGACGGGAAAGGAATCGCGGCACCCTCCTTCGGCGGGAAGATCGCGGACTTCACGAACCCCGACTACTGGAAAAAGACAGACGATAAAAAAATCGTCAACGTCATCCTCAAGGGCCAGGGCCGCATGCCCGCCCAGCTCGTCAGCCCCGAGGAGGCCCGGGCCATCGTCGACTACATGAAGTCAAGCTTCAGGACGACCTACGGCTCCTGAGGCAGGAAGGGCTCTTGGAGACGAAACAACGGGGGCGGCTCTTCTGTCCTTTTTTTTATATTCCGCAAGCGCTTCTTTCATCGCCCGTCCCCTTGCGATCGGGCTCCGTCAGGAGAGTCTCCGAAGGGAAAAGCGCACGGGAATTTCAACGCGGCTAGTGACCGGCTTCCCCAGTCGGATTGCCGGGAGGAACCGCCAGGTTTTCACGGCCTCGATGGCCGCGTTGTCCAGGATGGGATGCCCCGATGTTCTCTTCACCCGGAGATCCCCCACAGCGCCGTCGGGCAGCACTTCCACCGAGAGGATCACGGCGCCCTCCATACCGTTTCTGCGGGCTTGGGAGGGATAGACGGGAGGCGCATTGTCCGCATACCGGGGAATGGCCGTATCGCCTCCTTGTCCGCCGGCATGCACGAAACCCTCAGTCCCTGTCCCGCCTGTCGCCTCTTTTGACGAACCCGTTGTCGCACGGCGGCCATCCCCTTCTGCCGCGCGGGAGAGAGCAACCTCCTGAACAGCCGGCTCTGCAGGCTGCAAAGCCGTCTCCGATACAGTGGAAGCACGGGCGATCCTTGTCCGCTCCGGATTCGTGCGGTTCTGGCTTATCGCTTCAGACGGGGCGGCCCGGATGCCCGACGGACCGGGGCCCGAAACGATGTCGACCAGCAGCGGGGCCGCATCCGGGCGAAGGGAATCGCCCCCGCTCATAAGGGCTAGCGCCGCGCACGCGTGCAGGGCAAGAGACAACACCACAGTCGAACGGATGCCACCCCGTCCATTCGTTTTCATCGTTTCCACTCCGTATCCCGCTGGAAGGGTCATCCGATCACATCCCCTTATTCCACGGCCCTCGCAACGATGAAGATATACTTGAGCGGTCCCGTTCCCGTGTTGAAGACGTTGTGGCGGGTCTTCGGCGGGACATAGGCGGTCCGGCCGGCGACGATCTTCAGGCGCCCGAAACCTTCCAGTTCCACCTCCCCCTGCCCTTCGAGGATGACGAGCATCTCCTCGTTCTTTTCCGTGGAGTGGCGGCCCACGTCCTTCCCTGGGGCGAGCGTCACGAGGCCGGATCGCATGGTGACGGTCCGTGGAGGTCCCATGATCATCGTGTAGGGGGGCGCATCGGCGGGAAGGACGAACACGAAGGGCCTGTTCGCCTCCACTGCTGCGTTCGCCGTCTCCGGTTTCTGCTCCTCGTGCGCCAGCCCCGAAACCGGCATGGCCGCAAGAACAAGCAGGACCAGCCCTGCCAGAACAATCCTCTGCGTCGTCATAGTTCTCTCCCGAACATCAGAATTTGAGATTCAGCCCGACCATCCCGGTCATCCCCGGCATGGGGTAGTCCTTCTTGTAGGCGTAGTCCTGGTCCGCCAGGTTCTCCCCCGCCAGGAAGATTTCTCCCGTCATCCGGGGAGACTGCATCTTGAACTCCCAGCTGAGCTTTCCGTTCAGCAGGAAGAACCCTCCGACCTCGGCGATGCTCGAGCCGCCGTAGTTGGCCACGCGCGTGTTGGCCACGTACTGTCGGGCCTGCCAGAGGGCATCGAGGCTCAGGCGGAACCGCTCGAGGAAGCGGACATTCATCCCCGCCGAAAGGGACCAGTCCGGGCAGTAGGGAAGGTTGTCTGGGGCCCGGTCCGGGATCCAGGTCCCGCCCACGAAGGTCGTGAATTCGTTTGTCGGCGCCCAGGTCAGAGTGGCTTCCACTCCCTGGATCCGGAACTCGGCGATGTTTTCGTAGTGCGGAGGCGCAGGGACCGTCACCAGGATGAACCGGTTCTGCCCCCTGTCGTGGAAGAAGGTCACGTCGGCCCGGATCCGGGGGGTGAACGAGTGGGCGATTCCGGCCTCGATGTGGTCTACCGTCTCCGGGTCGAGGTCCTTCCAGCGCGTATTGCCGCCCCAGAAGAGGTTGGACTGGGCGGCGACGAAGATGCCCGGGTAGCTGACACCCCGGCCGTAGGAAGCGTGGAGGTCCGTGTCGGGGTTGCGCAGAACCAGGCCCGCCTGGGGGGCCCACTGCTCATCGAAGTCGCTGTGGCTGTAGTATCGGATGCCCCCCGAGGGGACGAGCGTCCAGCCGCAGCCGAGGGGAATCTCCTGGGAGACCCCGGTGTAGGGGGAGAGGATCCGGAAGGCCTCCCACGGGAAGGTCGAGTCGGGCCGGGGCGTGGCCCTGTCGATGTCGACCTTGCCGCTGATGAAGTCCAGGTCGAGGCCCGCCAGCAGGTTCGCACCGGTCCAAGGCGTCAGGTTCTCGCGGGCGCGGACGCCGTAGTTGTCGTAGCGGGTGATCGTGTCGTAATAGAAGAGGCTCGTCAGGTCGTACTGGTTGACCCAGCTTGCCTTGCCGCCGTTCCAGTAGGCCTTGACGTCTCCCTTCGCCCGGGAATAGGAATGCGCCAGCGTGGCCACGGTCATCTGGTCGTCCACCTCGTAGGTTCCCTGGGCCTCACGCGGCCTTCCCTCGGGGCCGGGGTCGTTGGCGTAGTTGCTTGTCCCGTTGGCCGTCAGCGAGAAGTACCAGTTGCCCGTGAGCTGCTGGCCCACCCGGCCGAAGTAGTCCTGGAGCTGGCCGCCGGCGTTATCCCGGTGGCCGCTGGAGCTCCGGAAGCTCTGGACCAGGTAGTAATCCGTGTCCTTGATCTTTCCGCCGTGCTCGGCTACCTCGACGAGGGTGTTGTAGGAGCCGTAGGCCCCCTGAAGCCGGGTGGTGAAGCCCTCTTCGAGCTGGCGCTTGGTGACCATGTTCACGGCGCCGAAGGCCCCGTTGCCGTAGAGCAGGGGCTGGGCCCCCTTGTAGACCTCGATGCGCTCCACGGGATCGATGCTCAGGGTGTCCATCAGGGGGTGGCTCCAGACGCTGACGAACTTCGGGACGCCGTCGACGAGGGTCTGGATTTCCGCCCCCGGCCTCGAGCTTCCCATGCCCCGGATGTAGATGGCGCCCCCCTCGCCACCGCCGAAGCTGCCGACGGGATTGTGGCGGGAGATGACGACGCCGGGGGTGAGTCGCAGGGCCGAGGGAAGGTCCTGGGCGTTGAGGGCCTCGATCTGCTCCTTCGTGACGACCGTCGAGGAGCTGCCGAAGTCGCTCACCCGGTTCCCCTCGATGATGGGCGGGGCCGTCACGACAACCTCGTCCATCCGGACGGGCTTTTTCTCCTCGCCATCCGCAGCCGGACAAGCGGGAATCCATGCAGCGAGTGCGATGAAGAGGAGAATTGCGAACAGGAATGACCTGGCCATGAATGATCCCTCCGAATGAATACACAGGCACTCAAACATACAAAAATTAGTTTCGTGCTACCGACAGGTTCAAAAAAATTCCTCTCTCCGTACTCGCTCAGGTTGTCGCCGGCGGGTCGAGCATGCCGAAGCGCCCCATGAGCGCGCGGTCGCCAAGGATGGCCGCCGTGCCGCCCGACGCCAGGATGACCCCTGCGTCGAGCAGGGCCACGCGGCTGCAGGTCCGGGAGATGAAATCGAGGTCGTGGGAGGCGATGATCTTCGTGATGGAAAGCCTTTCCAGCAGCGTCATCAGCTCGCGGCGATGGCGCGGATCCAGGTTGCTCGAAGGCTCGTCGAGAACAAGGATCTCCGGGTCCATGGAGAGAACCGTGGCGATGGCGATCCGCTTCTTCTCGCCGATGCTCAGGTGATGGGGTGTGCGCTCGATGAAGGCCAGCATGTCCACGGCCGCAAGGGCCCTGCGCACCGCGTCGTCCACCTCCCCTTTCGGCCGGCCCAGGTGAAGGGGCCCAAACCCCACATCGTCGTAGACGGTGGGCATGAAAAGCTGGTTTTCGGGGTCTTGGAAGACCATGCCCACGCGGCGCCTGAGCTCGGGCAGGTTCTTCTCCGTCGCCTCCATTCCCAGGATGCGCACCCGACCCTCACCCCGCAGGATCCCGTTGAGGTGAAGCAGCAGCGTGGATTTCCCGGCACCGTTCGAGCCGATGAGCCCGATCGTCTCCCCCCTGCCGACCTCGAGGGTCACGCCCTGGAGCGCCCTCGTCCCGTCGGGGTAGGCAAAGCGAAGGTCTCTGATCTCTATGAGCGGGTTTTCCATTTCCATCGCCACGAAATAAGCCCCGCATGCAGCGGGGCGCAATGTTTACCAAGCATACAGGTTGATAACAACCAGCGTTGCGGCCAGCAGGACCGCAAAGGCTGCATCGGCTGTTTTCAGCCGGAAATCATGGCTCACGACGATTCGCCCGCAATACCCCCTGGAGCACATGGCCAGGTAGACGGCCTCGGCCCTCTCGTAGGATCGAACGAAAAGGACGCCCGCCATGCCCGACAGGGCCTTCCAGTCCATGCGGCGGGAACGGCCCGCTGAGCGGGACTCCTTGGCAAGCCTCATCTTCATGAACTCGTCCTGCACGACGAAGAGGTAGCGGTACATGAAGGAAAGGATCAGGATGACAAGACTGGGGCAGCGAAGCCGCTCGAGAGCCCTCAGCAGCTCCGGGAAACCCGTCGTCGCCGTCAGGAGGACGACGCAGAGAATCGAGAGAAAGGATTTCACGACGATGACGGCGAACATCTCGAGCCCTTCCCGGGCGAGCACTATGTGTAAAGGGCCCGCATCGAAGGACCACAGGACCTCTGTGCCTTTCAGGAATGGAATGAAGAGGGCCGTCATCACGGCAAAAGGCAAGATGACCAGCGTGCGCTCGAAGACGTGATCCACGGGGAGACGCGACAGGGCGACAAGGACGGCCAAGATCGCCGCGTAAAGCACGAAGGGCGCAGGCGAGGCGCCCGGCGTCAGGACGACGGACAGGAGAAGGGCCACGAACCCGAGCACCTTGATGCGGGGATCGAGGCGGCGCATCGGGCTTGGGATGCGGCTCATTTCGTCGAGAAAACCGTGTTCCACTTCACCGCCCCTTCCGCCGAAGCAGACATGCTACGCCGAAGCCGACGCCGAACATGGCGAGCGTCCCCACCGCGCCGGAGACCGCCGTGGAGAGACCTTCATGGTCCAGCCCGGGCATTTTGTAATCGGCAATGGGGGCCTTCAGGACCTCCGCCCCCTCCCCCTTCTCGATGAACCCCGAATCCTTCGCCACCCGCTCGAGCCCGTCGGGCAGGGACGAGGCGAACGGCGACAAAAAAAGGGCGATCGCAAGAGCGACGGCCAGACCGATGAGGGCTTCGCGCATCTTCATCGAGTCACCTCTCTGAGCCGCTCCGCCGCTTCCGACTCGATACCCGATACCCGAGACCCGAGACTCTCGCCCTTGTAGATCAGATCCGGTCTCGTCCTGAGGATGAACGCCACAATGAGGCCCGTTATCACGGCCTCGCCGATCCCGATGACGGCGTGCACGGCGGCCATGGCCGGCAGCACGAGTGCCAGTGGCGAGGTGCCCGACAGGGCAAGCTCCAGGGCGCAAAGGGAAGCGGCAATGACAACGGAGAACCAGGCGGCCGCGGTGGCGCCGGTCACGATGCTTCTCTGGCCGCCCCGGAGTATTGCGACAAAGCGGTAGAGAAAATAGCCGCCGACGGTCCCCACGAGAGCCATGTTCAGGATATTGGCCCCCAAAGCCGTGAGCCCGCCGTCCTGGAAGACCAGGCACTGGAAGATAAGCACGCAGGCGATAACGGACGCCCCCGCCCAGGGCCCCAGGAGAATGGCGGTCAGGACCCCGCCCAGCAAGTGCCCCGAGGTCCCCCCCATGACGGGGAAGTTGATCATCTGGGCCGCAAAGACGAAGGCCGACAGCACACCCATGAGCGGCACCATCCGATCCTGCATCTCACGGGCTGCCCTCCTCAGGCAGTACCCGAGCCCGCCTGCCGATACGGACCAGGCGGAGACCCACGTCGTCGTCGATAGAAAGCCGTCGGGTAGGTGCATGGAGGGTCCTTCGATGCTACCTGTTATAATTTCGTGCTACCAACGGGTCAAAAAAATGAAGGGCGCTGCCCGTCCGGAAGGAAATCATCCGTGTCACGTTTCTGAAATCCGTAGCACAGGCGGTTTCTTTTGTCAACGGTTTTCTGCCGGGAAAAAGCGTGGTTCCTCTACGATCCGAGGGACTCGAGGAGGGCCTGCAGGGTACTTCGGAAGGGATTCACGTCGAGCGGCAGTCCGCGGAGATTCGCCCGCGCAATCTCCTGCGAATGCGGCAGGGTGCAGGCGACGCCGAACCCCTGCTTTTCGAGTTCGGCGCGCATGAGGGCTTCTGTCTCCCCGTCGGCCTTGTTCAGCACGACGTGGAGCCGCCTGCCGCCCTCGGCGGCCATGGCCCGGATCTTCCCCGCGAGCATGAGCGCGTCGTAGGAGGGGTCGAGAACGGCCACAACGGCATCTACGCCCTCCAGGAGACCGCGCCCGAAATGCTCCACGCCGGCCTCGGTGTCCACGAGGACCCACCGGGAAGGGCCGGCGGGAATCCCGTTGATAAAGGTTCTGGCGAGCACCCCCATGGGGCACGCACAGCCCTCGTGGGCATGCTCGACCTTGCCGACGGAGACGAGGGCAAGCCGCCCCGAACGGCTCGCGGCAGCCTCGGGAATGGATGCGAGGGACTTCAGCGCATCGCCCGGCTTGTCCTTCTGCCCGAAGGCGTCCGCCTTTTTCCCCATGGAGCGGCGGAAGGCCGTCTTGCCCCCCAGGCTCTCCATCAGCGTCTGGGGCGGCGGAGCGAGGCCCATCATCCGGGCGAGCCCCGGGTTGGACTCGTCGGCGTCGACGACGAGGACGTCGCGCGTCTCGCTCAGGCACAGTGCCGTAAGGGACAGCAGCGTGCTCTTCCCGCTCCCTCCTTTCCCGCAGAAAAGGATCTTGGGCATGGCGTTCCCCCTCAGAGAATGTCGGAAGAACCCTACATCACTTTGCGCTGCGATTTCCAGGCAATAATCGAGGACGGTCCCGGGTGAAAATTGCCCTTGACCTATTGCCCGTCCAACGCTAACAGGATGCCATGCAGGTGATGCCGGCAGCACGGCCGGTGTTCTCTCATTCTCGCCGCTTTTTCTCAGAAGCAGAAATGACTCATCCCCGGGGGAGTCCCCATGCACGAGTATCCGATCCTGATTTTCGCGGCACTGCTCATCTTCGTTTACGGACTGTTCTCCCGCCTGTCCGAGCGACTGCCCGTCTCTGCGGCCATGGTGTTTGTCAGCGTCGGCATCCTCGCAGGTCCGCTGGGCTTGAACCTGATGGAGATGGGCATCACCTCGACGGCCGTGCGCGTTATCGTGGAGCTGACGCTCGTGCTGGTCCTCTTCATTGACGCATCCACGATCGACCTGCGGTCGCTGATCCGGGAAAAAGGACTGCCGTTCAGGCTTCTCGCATTCGGTCTGCCGCTGACGATGGTTTTCGGGATCGCATTGGCTGTCCCGATTTTCGGCGACATGAACGTCTGGTCCATCGCCCTGCTGGCACTCATTCTCTCCCCGACGGATGCGGCCCTCGGGCAGCCGGTCGTGACGAGCCCTCGGGTGCCGGACCGGATCAAGCAGGCCATCAATGTGGAAAGCGGGCTCAACGACGGGATGGCGCTGCCCCCATCCTGGCCTGCATGGCGGTGCTCTCCGCCACGGCGACCGAAAAGGCGGGCATCCCCTACTGGATCGGCTTCACCGTCAAGCAGCTCCTCTTCGGACCGCTTCTGGGCGCCCTGGTGGGGTGGCTCGGCGGCAAACTGGTCGAGAAGGCATCCAACATCGGGTGGATGAACCCGACGTTTCAGCGGCTGGCAGCGTGCTCCCTGGCCATCCTGGCCTTTGCCCTGGCGGAGGAATTCCACGGCAACGGCTTCATCGCCGCGTTCTTCGGCGGTCTGATGCTGGGGGTGCACACGGAGGTCGTGCGGGAGCGAATCCATGAGTTCGGCGAGGCCGAGGGCCAGCAGCTGGGCTTGCTCGTGTTCCTCCTGTTCGGCCTGGTCCTGGTGCCCAAGGCGCTCGTGCACTGGGACGGCCGGGCGTGGCTCTACGCGATCCTCAGCCTGACGGTCATCCGCATGATCCCGGTCGCCGTCAGCCTGGCGGGCACCGGGTTGTCCAGGTTCTCGACGGCCTTCGTCGGCTGGTTCGGGCCGCGCGGCCTCGCCTCGGTGCTGTACCTGATCGTCGTCGTCGACGCGCTCGGGGTGCCGGGCTACGAGCGCATGCTGTCCGTCATCGTGCTCACGGTGCTGCTCAGCGTGTTCTTGCACGGGATCACGGCCGTGCCCCTGTCGCGGTTGTATGCGAAGAGAGAAGCTGCGGATGCGCCCTAAAGATGCACCGGCATGCCCGATGCCGCAAGAATAAGACCCGTTCCTGGCCGGGTTTTCACTTCGTCTCTTTCCCCATCCCCGTCATGCTCAGCGTGCCGTGCCGCACTCCCCGCAGCGCTTTCAGGGCGTCGGCCAGCTCCAGCACGTCGCCGGCGGTGCCCTTGACGGCCACGATCTCCAGGCAATTGTCGTGGTCGAGGTGGATGTGCTGCGTCGAGATGATGATCTTCTGGTAGTCGTGCTGCAGATCCATGATCCGGTTGAGCAGGTCGCGCTTGTGGTGATCGTAAATGAAGGTAATGGCCCCGGCCACCTCCCCACCCTCTTCCCACTCCTTCTTGACCATCTCCTGCCGGATGAGGTCCCGCAGGGCCTCGGAGCGGTTCGTGTACTTCTTGCCCCGGATGAGCCGGTCGAAGCGCTGAAGCAGGCTCTTCTCGAGGGACACGCCGAATCGGATGATCTCGGACATAAAACCTCCAATGGCACGGTTTCCCCTCTGCGTGCCACAGACTGCCGTGCCTGTCAAGGGACTCTTCAATCAGCAGATCCGCGGGACCAGTTCGCCCACGGGGAGATCCACCTCGCGGGATCCTCCGATGACCGTTCTCAGAACCAGCCGCCCGCGCCCGCGCTCGCCCACGGCGCCGATGACGGCGGCATCCCTGCCGTACTCGTGGGCCCTCATGACCGCAAGGACCTTCTCTGCGTCCGCCCCGGCGCAGAACACCGCCACCTTCCCCTCGTTGGCGAGGAAGAGCGGATCGAACCCCAGGATCTCGCAGATCCCACGCACCTCCTCCCGGACGGGCACGTCCTTCTCGCGCAGCTCGATGAGGCAGCCTGACTGCCCGGCGATCTCGGCCAGGATCGCCCCGAGGCCTCCCCGGGTGGGGTCGCGCATGCAGTGGATGCTGGGGCTCGCCTCGAGGATCGCCCCGATGAGGCCGTTCAGGGGGGCCGAGTCGGAGCGGACCTCCGAGATGACCCCCAGCTCCCTTCGCTTGCTCAGGACGGCGGCCCCGTGATCGCCGATGGTGCCGCTCACGATGACCGCGTCCCCCGGCGCGATACTTTTCACGGAGAGGAGTGCCGGGTACTCGATGAGGCCGATGCCGGAGGTGTTGATGAAAAGGCCGTCGGCGGCCCCGCGGGCAACCACCTTCGTGTCGCCCGTGACGATGGCGACGCCGGCCTTTTTCGCCGCTTCGGCCATGGAGCGGGTGATCTGCCGCAGGTCTTCCATGGGGAAGCCCTCCTCGAGGATGAAGCCCGCGCTCATGACGAGGGGCTTGCCCCCGCAGACGGAGAGATCGTTGACCGTCCCGTGAACGGCGAGCGAGCCGATGTCGCCGCCGGGGAAGAAGATCGGGTCGATGACGTAGGAGTCCGTCGTGAAGCAGAGCATCTGGTCGCCCACGCGCATCACCGCGCTGTCCTCGAGCCGCTCCAGGCAGGGGTTTTTCAGCAGCGGCAGAAAGACCTCCGTGATCAGCTCGTGGCTCAGCAGCCCACCGCCCCCGTGCTCCAGAAGAATCCGATCGTGCTTCATCGTTCGACTCCAAGGTGAACTTAAAGGTCTGTCTTCATCCTTACGTCTATCGAAATCGAGGTTAAAGGTTAAAGGAAAAAGGTCAAAGGTCGAAGGAAGGGGAGTTTTTTCTTTCCCTTTAGCCTTTCACCTTGCACCTTTCACCTCAATTGGAGCTGCGAAGCAGCTACGATAGCCTGCCCCAGCGCGATGCAGCCGTCGTTGGTCGGCAGAAGCCGATGCGTGTAGACCGTGAAGCCGTCCTTCCCGAGGGCCTGCACCGTCCCTTCCAGGAGCACGCGGTTCTGGAAGCAGCCGCCGCTCAGGACGGCCTTGTCGAGACCCGCCTGCACACGGACGGCCGCGGCCACGGCCGCGATGGCTTCGATGATGGTTCGGTGAAAGGCCGCGGCAACAGCTGCAGGGTCCTTCCCCCTGATTCTCTCCTCGACAACGGCCCGGACAAGCGGCCTGAGGTCGAGGACGAGCTTCCCGCCGTCATTGGCAATGTCGAAGGGGTAGCGCCTCGTCGAGCGGCCCGCGGCGATGGTCTCCAGCTCCATGGCTGCCTGCCCCTCGAAGCTCACCGCCTGCCGGGTCCCCAGGATGGCCGCCACGCCGTCGAAGACGCGGCCAAGGCTCGAGGTCAGGGGGCTGTTGAAGCCCTGGGCCATCATGTTCTCGAGCACGGCGAACTGGCCCTCTTTTTTCCCGAGCGGCAGTTTTGCCGCCACGCCGCGCCAGTCCCCGCCGAAGCTCTCCCGCAGGAGGCTTGCTGCCACGCGCCAGGGCTCCTTCACGGCCTTCTCGGCGCCGGGCAGAGGGTAGGGCCGGATGTGGCCCGCCCGCCGGTAGTCAGCCTCGTCGCATACGAGGAACTCCCCGCCCCAGGCCGTCCCGTCGGGCCCGTATCCCGTGCCGTCCATCGCAAGGCCGATCATCTCCTTCGACAGCCCGTTTTCGGCCATGGCGCTGACGATGTGGGCGTGGTGGTGCTGGACGCGGATGATCTCCCGGTGGGGAAGCTCCCCGGCCAGCCGCGTCGTCCAGTAGGCCGGGTGCAGGTCGCAGGCAATGACATCGGGCCTGCACTCGGCGATGCGCTCCATCACCCGCAGGCTCTCGCGGTGGAAGTCGCGGGCCTCGGGGGTTTCGAGGTCGCCGATGTGGGGGCTTAGGTAGGCAAGGCCTCCCTTGAGGATGCAAAGCGTCGCCTTGAGGTGCGGGCCGAGAGCGAGCACGTCGGGGTAGGATCGCTTCAGCGTGACGGGCTTCGGCGCCCAGCCGCGCGAGCGGCGCATCAGGACCGGCGCCTGCCCCATGACGGCCGCCACCGAATCGTCGCAGCGCACCAGGATGTCGCGGTTGTGGAGGAGGAAGAACTCGGCGATGCCCTTCAGGCGCGACAGGGCCTCGCGGTTGGCGATGCAGATAGGCTCGTCGACCTGGTTTGCGCTCGTCATGACGAGCGCCGTGAAGCCTGTCTCCATGAGCAGGTGGTGAAGCGGCGCGTAGGGGAGCATGATACCCTGGTTGGGCACGCCGGGCGCCACGGAGGGCGCAATCGGGCCGTCGTCGAGCTTCCGGCACAGAACGATGGGACGCTGCGGGGAGAGGAGAAGCTCCCGCTCGGCCCGCCCGATCTTCGCGATCCGCGAGACCGCGTCGATGTCCCTCACCATGATGGCCAACGGCTTTTCCTCGCGGTACTTCCTCGAGCGAAGTCGCCTGACGGCCTCCTCGTTCGACGCGTCGACGGCCAGGTGAAAGCCCCCGAGCCCCTTGATGGCGAGGATCTTTCCCGCCCGAAGCAGCTCCGCGGCCTTCTCCACCGGGTCCGCCGCGAGCTCATTTCCCTCGCCGTCGGCCATCCACAGCCTGGGCCCGCAGACGGGGCAGGCGTTTGGTTCGGCGTGGAAGCGGCGGTCTGCGGGGTTCTCGTATTCGGCGCGGCACCGGGGACATAGAGGGAAGCACGCCATCGAGGTGTTTTGCCTGTCGTAGGGGACGTCGCGGATGATCGTGAGGCGCGGACCGCAGTTGGTGCAGTTGATGAAGGGATAGCGGTAGCGCCGATCCGCGGGGTCTCTGAGCTCCCGCAGGCAGTCGGAGCAGGTGGCGATGTCGGGCGAGATGAGGACCTTTTTCCTGCCCTCCTGCTCGCTTGCGACGATGCGAAATTCCGTTTCGCCCAGGACGGCGACGTCGGAGCGCGACATGCCCTCCACGTCGGATGCGGGGGGAAAGCTCTTCGTCAGCTCGGCATGAAATTTCGCGAGCCGTCCGGCCGGGCCCTCCACCTCGAGGGTGACGCCCTCGGGCGTGTTGCAGACGTATCCGCCCAGCCGGTGCTTCGTCGCAGCGCGATAGACGTGGGGGCGGAACCCCACCCCCTGGACGACACCGGAGAAGAGGTATCGGATGCGCCTGATCGATTCGCTCATCGATTCCGGAAGGCCTCGATCTGGCCGGCCAGCCACTGGACCCAGCCCTCGAGGCCCTGGCCTGTCTTGCAAGAGACCTCGAAGATCTTGAGGTTTCGGTTCAGGGCCAGCGCGTCGCGCCTGGCCTTCTCGAGGTCGAAGTCCACGTAGGGCTTGAGGTCCATCTTGTTGATGACCATGACGGCCGACTCCTGGAACATCAGGGGATACTTGGCGGGTTTGTCGGCCCCCTCAGTCGTGCTCAGGATCATCACCTTGGCGTTCTCGCCGATCTTGAATTCGGCGGGGCATACGAGATTCCCCACGTTTTCGCTGATCAACAGGTCGATCCTGTCCAGATCGAGGGCCGGCAGGGCCTCGCGGATCATGTTGCCGTCGATGTGGCAGGCCCCGCCCGTGTTGATCTGCACGGCGGGAATGCCCAGGGCCGCCACGCGGTCGGCGTCATAGGTGTCCTGGATGTCCCCCTCGATGACGGCGATTCGGTAGCAGTCCTTCAGCGCCGTGATCGTTTTCTCCACGAGCGACGTCTTGCCCGCACCGGGCGAGCTCATGAGGTTGATCACGTAGATCTTCTTCTCGTCGAAGAGCCTGCGGTTCTCCGCGGCGATCCGCTCATTGGCATCGAGCACGTTTTTTACAACGGTGACTTTCATTCTTGAATCCTCCCCTCTTCACTGGTCACCGGTCACTGGTCACCGGTCACTGGTCACCGGTCACTGGTCACCGGTCACTTATTCTTTCATATTTGTAATAGGCGGCGCACGTCCCTTCCCCCGACACCATACACGGCCCAACCGGATTGGCCGGCGTGCAGGCCTTTGTGAAAAGGCCGCACTCAGCGGGCGATATCACCCCGCGCAGAACCTCGCCGCAACGGCACCCTTTGAACTCGACGGAGCGGATCTCGGGAAGTGTGAACCGCCGGAGGGCGTCGAAGTCCTCGAATTCGCGCCGGATGCCGAGGCCGCTGCCGGGGATGACGCCAAGCCCTCTCCAGTCGGCATCGCCCGGCTCGAAGACCTCCGCCATGACCTCCCGGGCCCGGGTATTCCCATGCTCCTTCACGCCGCGGGCGTACTGGATGGCCACCTCGAACTGCCCGTCGGCGACCTGGCGGAGGATCATCAGGATCCCCTCGGCGATGTCGGCGGGCTCGAAGCCGGTGATGACGGCCGCCCGGCCCGCCTGCGGGATCGTGCGGTAGGCCTCGACCCCGGTGATGACGCTCACGTGGCCGGGGCAGATGAAGCCGTCGATGTTCAGCTCCGGGTCCCCGATGAGCGCCCGGATGACCTGCGGGACCGTCTTGTGCACGGAGAAGACGGAGAAGTTCCCCACGCCCTTTCGCCTGGCGCTCTGGATGGCCGCCGCCACGGTAGGCGCCGTCGTTTCGAAGCCGATCCCCATGAGGACGATCTGCCTCGCCGGGTTCTCCACGGCGAAGCGGACCGCATCGGCGGCCGAGGAGATGACCCGGATGTCGGCCCCCGAGGCGCGCAGCCTTGTGAGGCTCTCGCCGCCCGTACCCGGGACGCGCAGCATGTCGCCGAAGGTCGCGAAGATCACCTCCGGGAGGCCCGCGAGGCACAGGGCCCTGTCCACGTCCCCGATGGAGGTCACGCAGACGGGACAGCCCGGCCCCGAGATGAGGCGAAGGTTCTTCGGCAGGAGCCTTCGAAACCCGTAGCGCCCGATGGCATGCGTGTGGGTACCGCAGATCTCCATGAGGGAGACGTCGCGGCCGATGCCCACCGCGAGGATCGCCACGGCGTCGAGCAGGCCCCGGACGAGATCGGGGCTGCGGTATTCGTCAATATATTTCATTGTCGATGAGCTCTTTCAGGAAGGAGAGCTTCTCCAGGGCCGCTTCCTCGTCGATTCGCTGGATGGCGTAGCCGGCGTGGCAGATGACGTAGTCGCCCACCGCGACGGGCTCGTCGACGATGTCGAGGGAGACCTCGCGCCGCGTCCCGCTGATATCGATGACGGCAAAATTGTCCTGGTCGATGGTCAGGACCTTACCGGGAAAAGCAATACACACCGTTCCGCTTCCTTCGAATCACAATTTACAAAATGCCAGGGAAGGATTTTCCCGAAGTTTCCAATAACAATCCATCTTTTTTTCACCGGTCACTGGCCACTGGTCACCGGTCACTGTCTTTACTCGACGTCCAGTTCGATTAACTTCAGCTCCTCCGTCCCCCTCACCAGGAACACCTCGTACCCCCTGCACTCCGGGCACTGGGCCTCGAAGCGCTCAACTTCGACATCCTTGGCGCAGGCCAGGCAGTGGATCGCGGCGGGCAGGACCTGCAGCTCGAGCGCCGCGCCCTCGGCGCGGGTCCCCTTCGACTGGACCTCGAAGGCGAAGCTCAGCGCCTGCGGGACGACGCAGGAGAGCTTGCCGCAGGAGAGCCGCAGGGCTCTCACGCGGGCAAACCCCTCCTTGGCCGCATATTCCTCGACGATCTGCAGGATGGATTCAACGAGCGACAGCTCATGCATGGCGTCTCTCCGGGCGGATGCCGTGGCGGGCCAGCTCCTTCATCAGCAGCGCCTCGACGATCGGAAATTTCTCGCGCATCAGCGGCGTCATCTCCATGTCCATGTCCCGGATGTTCTCCGGCACGACGCACAGGAAGATCACCTCGGGGGCCTCATCGAGCATCTCGGCCTTGCACAGCACGTCGAGGAACTGCACCTCGTGGGCCGAGGTGGGCGGCGGCAGTTTCGGCTCGATCTCCGCCAGGGTGAACCGGTAGACCGCCCCCGGCTCGTCGTCCGTCTTGAGGACGTCGACGACGATGAGGTGCTCGCAGCCGCAGACGGGCCCCAGCAGGGCATAGGCCATGACCCCTCCCTCGACGAGCTCGACCGTTTCGGGGAAGCTCCAGCGGCCGGCGAGCCACTTGACGAAATGGACGCCGAACCCCTCGTCCTTCATGAGGATGTTGCCGAGACCTAATATGGTGATGAATTGCTTCTTTTCCATGTCCCGAGCGAAAAAGGGGGAGATTTCATCTCCCCCTTTTTAATTACAGTTTGGTCTAAATCAAGTGACGTTTCAGTGCTCGCCCTTCTCGTACATGAAGCCGCTCACCATGGAGGAGAGTGTCCCCTCCTTCAGCACGGCGTCATACCAGAAGGCCATGTAGACGTGGACCACGATGAAGAGCACGAAGCCCCAGGTAAGCACGTGGTGGATGTAGCGCACCGACGCAAGCCCCCCCAGCAGGCTCTCGACGGGCCTCAGGATCGCGTAGAACCAGCTCGTGAGCCCCGTGCTGTAGCCCGCCCCCATAAGGATGAGCCCCGTCACCACGATGAGGAAGACCATGCCGAAGAGGCCCAGGTAGGCCATCGACTGCATGGGTCCGTAGAGGCCCGTGTGCGGGGGGCCCTTCTTGTCGATGAGCAGGTAGAACTTGATCTGCTGGATCGTGTTGGGGATGTTCGTGAAGGCCAGCAGGTCCTTCCAGTCCGCCTTGAAGGTGGAGAAGAACGCGAGGTAGACCCGCCAGACGAACAGCAGGGCCAGGAACACCCCGAAGAGGATGTGGACGAACCGGATATACCCGACGGAATACTTCATCCACGTCTCGCCGCCCTGCAGGGTGAAGGGGTAGGCGATGAGGAACCCCGTGCCGATGAGCACGAAGATGGCCAGCGCCATGGCCCAGTGGTTGATGCGGATGGCCACGGTCCAGTGTTTCTTGGGAACGATTGCTTCCATGGCACCCTCCTTTCAGGCCACCCGGAACTTGCGGACCTGGCCGCCCGGCTCGATGACGTGAACCGCGCAGGCCATGCAGGGATCGAAGGAATGGATCGTCCGGATGATCTCCAGCGGCTGATCCGCCTTCGCGAGCTTCGTCCCGATGAGGGATTCCTCGTAGGGGCCGCGCTTGTTGTTCTTGTCCCTGGGCGAGCAGTTCCAGGTGGAGGGGACGATGGCCTGGTAGTTGGCGATCTTGTGGTCCTTGATGCGGATCCAGTGGCTGAGCGCCCCGCGCGGGGGCTCCGTCATTCCGCGGCCCTGTCCTTCCTTCGGGACGTCGCAGGGCGTCCAGGTCCGGACGTCGCCCTTCTTGATGTTGCCCACCAGCTCGTTGAACCAGGGCTCGAGCTGGTCGCCCACGAGCTTCGTCTCGAGGGCCCGGGCGGCCGTGCGCCCCAGCGTGGAGAAGAGCACCGTCGCCGGCAGCCCCGTGGCCTTCAGCGTGTCGGCCACGAGCGGCTTGATCTTCTTGTCGCCCGCGACAAAGCCCACGACCATGCGCGCGAGCGGCCCCACCTCGTGGGGCTCGCCGTTGTAACGGGGCGCCTTGCACCAGGTGTACTTCTCGTTGCCCTTGACGTGGCCGTCCTTGTCGTAGCCCGTGTACTTGGGGATCGTCGTGCCCTCGTAGGGGTGCTGGGGCTTGTCGTCCTGGTACCAGGCGTGCAGCGCCTCCTCGGTGATGAGCTTCTCGTCGATGGGAAGCAGCTTCGTCAGGTCGCGGTTCTTCACGATGCCCCTCGGGAAGAGGAAGCTCGTCATGCCGTCATCGAGCGGGAAGCCGCCGAAGCAGAGGTAGTTCTTCACGCCGCCGCCGATGCCGGCCAGGCCCTCGCCCTTGTAGTAGCGCGCCGCGAGGATGACGTCGGGGATGTAGGCCCTCTCGACGAAGTCCTTCACCTCCTTGGCCCGGAAGAGGAACTCACCCAGGCGGCTCGGGTTCATCGCGTCGAGCACGCAGGAGACGCCGCCCACGACGAGGTGCTGCGGGTGGGGGTTCTTGCCGCCGAAGACAGCCTGCGCCGCGGCCGCCGTCTTGGAGACCTGCAGGGCGTCCAGGTAGTGCGACGCGATGACCAGGTTCGCCTCGGGGGGCAGCTTGTAGGAGGGGTTGCCCCAGTAGGCGTTGGCGAAGGGGCCCAGGCGCCCCGACTTCACGAAGCGGGTGAGCCGGTCCTGGACGGCCTTGTAGTGCGTCTCGGAGCAGTTCCAGGGATTGGGGTGGACGCTCTTTGCGAGATCCACGGCCGCCTTCGGGTTCGCCTTGAGGGCGCTCACGATGTCCACCCAGTCCAGCCCGTGCAGGTGGTAGAAATGCATGATGTGGTCGCCCAGGTACCAGATGCCCTGGGTGAGGTTGCGGATCAGGCGCGCGTTGGGCGGCGGCTTGATTCCGAAGGCGTCCTCGCAGGCCATGATGCTCGCCTCGTAGTGCACGTAGGTGCAGACGCCGCAGAAGCGCTGCACGATGAGGCCCGCGTCCCGGGGGTCGCGGCCCTTGAGGATCGTCTCGATGCCGCGCCACAGCGTGATGCTGCTCCAGGCATCCTTGATGGTGTTCGTGTTGTCCAGCTCGACTTCTATCCTGAGATGTCCCTCGATCCTCGTGATGGGATCAACGACCAGTCGTTTCGCCATGGTTCACCTCCTCACTCCTTCCCTTCCTTGTGCGGGGTTTCGTCCTTCTTGTCCGGACCGCCGTGACGCAGCGCGCTGAAAAGGCCGTGCGCCGTGACGCCGGCCGCCGTCGCCACCGTCAGCATGATGCCGATGTCGTCGACGGTCTTCTCCCCGCCACCGATGGTGGCCTCGTGGATCGGCTTCTCCAGGGGGGCCATGGTGTCCCAGAACCCGATCTCCGTGCAGCCGATGCAGCCGTGCCCCGCCATGACCGGCCAGGAGATGTGGTCGTTGAACCTCAGGTGGGGGCAATTCGCCATGGTGTAGGGCCCCTTGCAGCCGACCTTGTAGAGGCACCAGCCCCGCCGGGCGCCCTCGTCGCCCCACTGCTCCACGAACTCGCCGCCGTCGTAGTGGGGTCGGCGCTCGCAGAAGTCGTGGACGCGCTTGCCGTAGGCCCAGACCGGGCGGCCCTGCCCGTCGAGGGGCGGCATGCCGCCGAACATGAGGAAGTACAGCAGGGTCCCCGTGAAGTTGACCGTGTTGGGGGGGCAGCCCGCGATGTTCACCGTGGAGATGCCCAGGGCCTTGCTCACGCCGACCGCGTCGGTGGGGTTGGGCCGGGCCGAGGGGATGCCGCCCCAGATGGCGCAGGAGCCGATGCTGATCGTCGCCGCGGCCTTGGAGGTGACCTTTTTGCCGATCTGGAGAGCCGTCTCTCCCTTGTGGCCGATCCGCATGTACTGGCCGTTGAGGCCCAGGGGAATGGCGCCCTCGATGACGCAGACATACTTGCCGGGGAAGTGGTGGATGCAGTCCTCGAGGCACTTCTCGGCCTGGTCGCCCGCGGCGGCCATGATCGTCTCGTGGTACTCCAGCGAGATCGTCTCGAGCAGGATGTCATCGACGTTCGGGTAGGACGAGCGCAGCAGGGACTCGGTGCAGCCCGTACACTCGGCGAAGTGGAGCCAGATGACGGGCAGGCGGCTGAAGTTCTCGGCGGCCCGCGCGACCATGGGCTCGAAGATGGGCGGCAGCATGAGGGCCGCCGTCATGCAGGAGGTCCACTTGAGGAAGTCCCGCCTCGAGACCCCCCGCTCCTTCAGCAGCGCCTGGAAGTCTTCCCGCGGGGCGGGATACTCCTTCTCGAAGCGGTCCATGTGGACCTTGCACTGCTCCAACAGCCGGTTGTACTGCCGGCCTACCGCTTTGGTGTAATCGTCTTTCCCCATAAAACCCCCTTTCACGACCGAACCGTAAAGATGCTTGTTATTCGCCGCCCCCGGTAGAGGGAGGATTGCATACAGTTCATCACCGTACTCGCAACGCCTTTCGGCGCTGCCGGGTTTCCTCCGTCATTCAAATTTCAAGAACTGGGTTGCGACTGGCTGGGAAATGAGCGCGCGAAAACGAGTCGGCACATCGAAAAGGCTGCCGGCCGCAGGGAAGAGAGACAAAAGAAATGCGGTAGACCGGTTGCGTCTAAACGCTATTCATGCACGAAAGTCAAGTGAAATCCTCACCCACAAGGCCTTTCAGGCGATCCGTGCACCCGCCTTCTGCCGTCTTCTTCTCTCCCGAATGTACATCACCGGTCATCTCCTCAAAGGGGGATGGCTACCGGCAAGAGCCCATTTATGTCATTAATGACATAATGTCAAGCACTTCTTGTCCCCTCCCGGCCCCGATTACGGGATGTCCAACTGCAGGGAAGCGGGGCCCCATTCTTTGACCCGTCCGCTTTTTTTTGTTATGGTTTCGGGGCGGAGAAAAGGAGGGGTCCGCACGAAGGACCCGGCGACTTCATGACAAAACGACCCATGGCGCGGAGGAACACGATGAAGATGAAGAAGATAATCCTGGTATCCCTTCTGCTGCTTGCCGCCCTGGCCGCGGCGGTCCCGGTCCTCGCGGCCGGCCAGCCCAAGCCCGGCGACAAGCTGTTCGACCTGATGCTCCCGGTTCCCTCCGAGCGGGCGGATCGGACCTACCTGGGCCTCTCGGGCTGGGGAAAGACCTTCAAGATGGCCGACGTCAAGGCCAATCTCGTCCTCATCGAGATCCTGAGCATGTACTGCCCCTTCTGCCAGAAAGAGGCCCCCGTCGTGAACCAGCTCTACGAGGCCATTGAGAAGGACCCCGTCTCGAAGGGGAAGATTAAAATCATCGGCATCGGGGCGGGCAACTCGTCCTACGAGACGGACGTGTTCCGGAAGAAATACAGTGTTCCCTTCCCCGTCTTCCCGGACCCCGACTATGACATCCACAAGAAGTGCGGCGAGGTGAGAACGCCCTTCTTCATTGCCGTCAGGCTCAACCCGAACGGCACCCAGGATATCACCTACGCCAAACTGGGCGGGTTCGGCGATATCCCGGCCTTCCTGGACACCCTGAAGAAAGCCGCAGGACTGTAAGGAGGATGCCATAATGAGAACAGCCGCCTTCATCACCCTCGTAGTCGCCCTGACCCTCGGGGTGCCGGCGATGGCCCAGACCCACTCCGAGGCCTACAAGGACAACATCTATTCCCCCGGCGATCTGAAACCCGTCGACAGCGTCCTGAAGGTCAAAGTCGGCCAGCAGGCCCCGGACTTCATGCTGCCCTCCATCGCGGGCAAGAGGGTCACCCTGGGCGAGTACCGGGGGAAGAAGAACGTCGTTCTCTCCTTCGTCCCCGCCGCCTGGACCCCCGTGTGCTCCGACCAGTGGCCGGGCTACAACATCGTGAAGGACCTCTTCGACGCAAGCGACGCCATCCTGCTGGGCATCACCGTGGACAACATCCCCACCCTCTACGCCTGGACGAACCAGATGGGCCAGCTGTGGTTCCCCGTGCTCTCCGACTTCTACCCCCACGGCAAGGTTGCCGAGACCTACGGGGTGCTCCGCAGCGACGGCACCACCGAGCGGGCCCTGTTCGTCATCGACAAGAAGGGAGTCATCCGCTACATCGACGTCCACGACATCAACAAGCGCCCGCCACTGGAGGCGCTCATCCGGGAGCTGGGGAAACTGAAATGAGGGGCGACCGGTGATTGGCGCACCGATGAAGGGGCCGTAATGATCAGGAGGAAGGATTGACCGGAAGCGGGTGCGCTACCGGGGCGGGGGTTTGGCAATCCTTCCGGACGGGTCTCAGCGTTCCACGTCCCTGTCCCACCCCAAGGCTTTCGACTTTTTCTGCAGAAAATTTTTGAGGTCCTTCTCGAACTGCTCGTATTGTTCCAGCAGCTCCCGGGCCTCCGCCGTCAGGCGGAGGCCTTTCTTTGCACCGTCGTTTTCCACGAGTTTGATGCCGAGACGCTCTTCTGACGCTTTGAGTCTCCCCCAGGCAGCGCGGTAGGACATCTTCAATTCCTTTGCCGCCGCCTGCAGGCTCCTGCACTCCTGGATCGCCCGGAACAGTTCATCCCGGCCTTTCCCGAAGATCACCTTCCCGTCTTGCTCCAACCAGATCTTGTAACGAATTTTCATGATGGCGGCCCTTCGGTTCCAGAAAAGGTTTCTTGCTTCATCCGGTCTTCCAACCCGTCGCAACGGAAGACAGCGCCAACCCGGGGTTGTGTCCAACCTATCAATTTCAAAACCCTTCAGCAAGCATAAGTTTAAAATAACATTGTTCCCCGGGGCGATCCCCTCCCGCGGCCGCCGGCGGCGGAGCCCGAAAAGGTTATTGACATCCCGACGGACCTGTATTAAGCCATTTTCGGCATATGCCATATATGATATAAATTACCGCCTCGTGAATCCCGTGAACACAATCCGTCTGCAAAGGAGTCTGTCATGTCCGGTGCAACCTTCGTTTTGAACGGCAGATCGGTTCCATTCAAACTGGGACAATCCATCCTCGATGCGGCCCGCGACAACGGGGTCGAGATCCCGACCCTCTGCTACCTGAAGGGCCTCGCGCCGTCAGGCGCCTGCCGGATCTGCCTCGTCGAGGTCAAGGGCGCCCGCTCGCTGATGGCGGCCTGTTCCACCCCGGTGGCGCCGGCGATGGAGGTCTTCACGGACACGCCGCGGGTTCACCAGGCCCGCAAGCTCAACACGGAGTTCCTCCTGTCGTCGGGCCGGCACGACTGCATCCTGTGCGAGGCGAACGGGGACTGCGGCCTCCAGGAGCTCGCCTACCGGTACAACGTGGACGGAAGCTCCCTTCCCCGCAACGAGAACGTGTACCCCACCGAGCAGGAAAACCCGTTCATCGTCCGCGACTTCAGCCGCTGCATCCTCTGCGGCCGCTGCGTGCAGGCCTGCAACCAGATCGTCGTAAACCGGGCCATCAGCCAGGGCTACCGGGGCAAGGACAGCAAGATCGTCACGGGCGGTGACAACCCCTATCACCAGAGCGACTGCGTCTTCTGCGGACAGTGCGTGGAGGTCTGCCCGACAGGAGCCCTGACGGAGAAGAAACTGAGGGGCCAGGGACGGCCCTGGGAGACGAAGCGGATCCGGACGACCTGCCCCTACTGCGGGGTGGGCTGCCAGATGTGGCTGCACGTGAAGGACAACCGGATCGTGAAGGTCACCGCCGTCGAGGGCGCCGCCCCCAACGAAGGGCGGCTCTGCGTGAAGGGCCGGTTCGGCTACGACTTCATCTATTCGGGGGAAAGGCTCAAGACCCCTCTGATCCGCGAAAACGGATCGTTCCGCGAGGCCTCCTGGGACGAGGCGCTCAATCTTGTGGTTACAAAATTCAAGGAGATCATCGACAGGCACGGCCCCGATGCCATTGCCGGTGTCAGCTGCGCCCGCAGCATCAACGAGGACTCCTACCAGATGCAGAAACTCTTCCGGGCTGTCTTCAAGACGAACAACATAGACCATTGTGCGCGGACCTGACACGCCCCCACCGTCGCCGGTCTGGCGAAATCATTCGGTTCGGGCGCCATGACGAATTCCTTCGCCGACTTCGCGAAGGCCAAAATGATCTTCGTGATCGGCTCCAACATGACCGAGGCGCACCCCGTGGCGGCCTCCTTCGTGAAACAGGCGGTGTTGGCCGGGGCCCCGCTGTTCGTCGCGGATCCCCGCCGGACGGCACTGGCCGACATGGCGGAGCTTCACATCCCCATCCGGGTGGGAAGCGACGTGGCCTTTCTCAACGGCCTCATGAACGTCCTCGTCACCGAGGACCTCTACGACAAGAAGTACGTCAACTCCCGCTGCAACGGGTTCGAGGAGCTCAAGGCGAAAGTCCTGGAATACCCCCCCGAGAGGGCGGCCGAGATCAGCGGGGTGAGCGCGGAGACGATCCGGACGGTGGCCCGGCGGCTTGCGTCCGTCAAGCCCGTCATGCTCATGTACACCCTCGGCATTACCGAGCACACCTGCGGGGTCAACAACGTCCTGTCCTGCGCGAACCTCCAGATGCTCCTCGGCAACGTCGGCTTCGAGTGCGGCGGCGTCAACCCGCTCCGGGGACAGAACAACGTGCAGGGCGCCTGTGACATGGGGGCCCTGCCGAACGTGTTCCCGGGCTACCAGCGGGTCGACAATGCCGAGGCGCGGGCCAAGTTCGAGAAGGCCTGGGGCGTGACGTCGCTGCCGGACAAGCCGGGCCTCATGATCCCCCAGATGCTCGAGGGCCTCCCGAGCGGCAAGGTCAAGGCCTTCTGGATCTTCGGCGAGAACCTGGCCAACACGGAGCCGGACATCCGGCACGTGGAGCACTGCCTGGAATCGGCCGAGTTCATCGTCTGCAACGACATCTTCCCGACGGAGACGACGCGGTTTGCGCACGTGATCTTCCCGGCGGCCGCCTGGAGCGAAAACGACGGCACGTTCTCCAACAGCGAGCGCCGCATCAGCCGGGTCCGCACGGCGAGCCCCCCGCCCGGGGAGGCAAAGCCCAACTGGTGGATTTTCCGGGAGATCGCGAAGCGGATGGGTCACAAGTGGCCCTCGAAAAGCGCCCGGGAGATCTGGGACAACGAGGTCTCCGTGCTCGCCCCCTCGATGGCGGGGGTCAAGTACAACCGCATCCGCGGAAACGGCCTTCAGTGGCCCTGTCTCAACGAGGAGCACCCCGGGACGCCGACGCTGCACAAGTTCCGTTTCACCGCCGGCATGGGCACACTGACCCCCGTGGACTGGACCCCTCCGGCGGAAGTCCCCGACAGCCAGTACCCGCTGGTGCTCAGCACCGGCCGCAGGCTCTACCACTACCACACGCGGACCCAGACGGGCCGCGCAGCCGGCCTCAACGACCTGCTGGGCGAGGAGACGGCGGACATCTCCCCCGCCGACGCGGCGGAACTCGGCATCGCTCACGGCGAGATGGTCCGTGTTGCGTCGAGGCGGGGCGAGGTGAAGGTGAAGGCCAACGTGTCGAACCGCATCCCCAAAGGGGTCGTGTGGATGGCCTTCCACTTCCGCGAGGCCTGCGCCAACTGGCTGACGAACCCCGCCTTCGACCCGGTGTCGCAGACGGCGGAGTATAAAGCATGCGCCGTCAGGATCGAGAAGGCCTGACAACGGATGGCGCCGGCATGCGCCGGCAGGGAGCGAAACCATGGCAAGAAAAGCAGAGCGTAAGCCCTCCCGCGTTGAGGGAATCATCGACGACGTCATCGGGAAGAACCCGCACAGCCGGGGACTCGTCACGGCCTTCAAACCCCTTTTCCTCGTCAGGGAGCGTCTCGTCGACGAACTGAATCTGAAGCCGGCGGACCGCTCGAGGATCGACGGGGAGAAACTTCGGCAGGGAATCCCCTGCGTCGAGCAGACGCCTTTCTTTTTCAAGGACGACCCGTGGCAGCAAATCGGATGTGCGGTGGCGTCGGCCATCCGGGAGGGGTTCCCGACCCTCGGGGAGGATGCGGCAACGCTTGAGAGGAAGCTCAAGGCCGGCGACATCCGGTTGTTCGATGCCTTCGCGGACTACCCGGGCAGCATCGGGCCGGCCTTCGATCGTTGGGCGGCTCAAGCGGACATCAAGCCCCAGGCCATCGGGCTTGTGCTGAGCGCCGTGGCCCGGATCATCCTCCAGGCGCGGTCGAAGGGCATTGGCGGGCACATCGAGCAGATGGGCTGGGACAGGGGAACCTGCCCCATTTGCGGCGACCACCCGACGATCTCCGTTATCCGCGAGAAAATCACGCAGCGCTGGCTGCACTGTTCCCGGTGCGGCCACGACTGGCGCTTCACCCGGATGCTCTGCCCCGGCTGCGGCAAGGAAAGTCCCAGCGGGATTGACTATTTCTACGTGGATGACCGGCGGCAGGAAACCGCCTTCACCTGCGATGCCTGCAAGCGCTACCTCATTACGCTGAATCACATAAGCGACCTGGGCGATACCGACCGAGACGTGTCGGCCATGGGCCTGGTTCACCTCGATCTGATCATGCAGGAAAAGGGCTTCGCCCCCATGACCCGGTGTGAATGGAACGTCTTCTGATGGGTTCGGGAGAAGCGCTTTCCCTATGCTAAAATAAGCATCGCCCGGCATCTTCAGCAAGTCTTAAAACCCAATTCCCGAGAGGTTTCCATCCCTTTCCGGCCTTCCCGAATTTCCCGTTTTTCTCCCCGGATTTTCGTTTGACAAAAACGGCAAAAAAGACTATGCCACCTTTGGCATATATCAAAGTTGTCATATGTCGGAGGAGGGAGGTTCGCATGGAGATCACGAGGAGAGGGTTTTTGACCCTGTCCGGCGCCTTGGGATCGGGGGTTGCCCTGTCTTCCCTGGGCGTGGACCTGGGTCCGGCAAAGGCGTACGCCGCCGAGATCAACAAGATGCAGCGCGTGATGGCCGCTCGGCAGGTCACCACGGTCTGCTGTTACTGCTCCGTGGGCTGCGGCCTGATCTGCAGTGTCGACAAGAACACGGGGAAGATTTTCAACATCGAGGGGGATCCCGAGCATCCCATCAACGAGGGATCGCTCTGCGCCAAGGGCGCGGGCTTCTTCGACCTGACCGAGGCCAACAAGTACCGGCTCCGCAAGGTCCTCTACCGGGCCCCCATGAGCGACCGGTGGGAGGAGAAAACCTGGGACTGGACCCTGGAGCGGATCGCCCGTCTTGTCAAGGACACGCGCGACAAGGGCTTTGTCACCCGCAACGCCAAGGGCGAACTCGTCAACCGCTGCGAGACGATCGGCCACCTCGGCAGCTCCAACGTGGACAACGAGGAGTGCTGGCTGATGAGCGTGGCCTGCCGGTCGATGGGGCTCGTCTACATCGATCACCAGGCCAGGGTCTGACACAGCCCCTCGGTAGCGGCTCTGGGAGAGTCGTTCGGGCGCGGTTCGATGACGAACCACTACATCGATCTGAAGAACAGCGACGTGATCCTCATCATGGGGAGCAACGCCGCGGAGCACCACCCCATCGCCTTCAAGTGGATCCTGCGGGCAAAGGAACAGAACGGGGCGCGGCTGATCCACGTCGACCCCCGATACACGAGAACGTCGGCCCGCTGCGATTACCACGTCCCGCTCCGATCCGGGACGGACATCGCCTTCCTCGGCGGGATGATCCACTACATCCTCGGCAACAACAAGTGGTTCAAGGACTACGTCCTGAACTACACCAACGCTTCTTTCATCGTCAGCCCTGATTTTTATTTCAAGGACGGCCTTTTCTCCGGCTACGACCCGAAGGCCAGGAAGTACAGCAAGGACACGTGGGTCTTCGAGAAGGACGCCAAGGGCATCCCCATGCGGGACATGTCCCTCACCCATCCCCGCTGCGTCTTCCAGCTGATGAAAAAGCACTACTCCCGCTACACCCTGGAGAAGGTATCGAGCATCACGGGCGTCTCCAAGGACGACCTGACGAAGGTCTACGCGGAATACAGCGCCACGGGTGTCCCGGACAAGGCCGGCACGGAATGCTACGCCCTGGGCTGGACGCACCACACGACGGGCAGTCAGATCATCCGCACCATGTCGATCATCCAGCTGCTGCTGGGCAACATGGGCATCTGCGGCGGCGGCGTGAATGCGCTTCGAGGCGAGCCCAACGTGCAGGGCTCGACGGACCACTGCATCCTCTACGGCAACCTGCCGGGGTATCTGAAGATGCCCGTCGCGTCGCAGGACACACTGGCCAAGTACCTCGAAAAGTGCACGCCGAAGTCGAGCGACCCCCAGTCGGCGAACTACTACCAGAATTACCCGAAGTTCTTCGTCAGCTTCCTCAAGGCCCTCTACGGGGACAAGGCCACGGCCGAAAACGGCTTCGGCTACTCCTGGCTGCCGAAGCTCGATGACGGGTCGGCGACGTCCCTGATGCACCTCTTCGACGAGATGTACAAGGGGAAGATCAAGGGCCTCTTCGCCGTCGGAACGGACCCGGCAGTCAGTTCCCCCAACACGGCCAAGGTCCGCAAGGCCCTCGAGAACCTCGACTGGCTCGTGGGCGAGAACATCTTCGACAACGAGACCTACTGCTTCTGGAAGGGCCCCGGCGTCGACCCCGCGAAGGTCAAGACGGAGGTCTTCCTCCTGCCCGCCTCGGCCTCCATGGAGAAGGAAGGCAGCCAGAGCAACAGCGGCCGGTGGGTCCAGTGGAAGTACAAGGCCGCCGAGGCCCCTGACGACGCGATCCCCGTCGGCGAGATCACGATCAAGATCCTCGACGCCGTCAGGGCCCTCTACGCAAAGGAAGGCGGCGCGTGCCCGGAGCCTATCCTGAATTTGAAATGGGACTACAAGGACACCAAGGGTCGCTTCGACGCCCCCAAGGTGGCCAGGCAGATCAACGGTCACTTTCTCAAGGACACGGTCATCGAGGACAAGGCCAAGGGCACCAAGACGGAATTCAAGAAGGGTCAGCTCGTGCCCACCTTCGGCATGCTCGCCGACGACGGATCGACGTCGGGTGGAAACTGGATCATGGCCGGGAGCTTCGACGCCGCCGGCAATAATAAAATGATGAAGAGGGGCAAGGACGACCCGACGGGCCTGGGCCTCTACCCCAACTGGTCCTATGCCTGGCCGGTCAACCGCCGGATCATCTACAACCGGGCCTCCTGCGACATCAACGGCAAGCCCTACAACCCGAAGCGCAAGCTCCTCGAGTGGACCGGGGAGACCTGGGTCGGGGACGTCCCTGACGGGCCCTGGCCGCCCCAGTCGGACAAGCAGAAGGGGAAGTACCCCTTTATCATGAAACAGGACGGACTCGGTGCCCTCTTCGGGCCGGGTATGGCCGAAGGCCCCTTCCCGGAGCACTACGAGCCCCTCGAAGGGCCACTGAGCAAGAACCCCCTGTCCGGGCAGCTCGTCAACCCGGCCATCAAGATCTTCAACAGCGACATGGACAAGGTCGCAAACGCCGACGAGAAATTCCCCTACGTCTGCACCACCTACTCCTGCACGGAGCACTGGTGCTCGGGCGCCCTCACGAGGTGGCAGGCCTGGCTGCTGGAGATGCAGCCCGAGCTCTACGTCGAGATCGGCGAGCCCCTGGCGAAGGAGAAGGGCATCGAGAACGGCCAGCGGGTCCGGGTGTCCAGCGTGCGCGGCGCCGTGGAGTGCGTGGCCATGGTGACGAAACGCTTCCGTCCGTTCCTGGTCGAGGGCAAGACGGTTCACCAGGTCGGCCTGCCCTTCAATTACGGCTGGCTGCACCCCAAGGACGGCGGCGACAGCACGAACTTCCTGACGCCCACCGTGGGCGACGCCAACACGTTCTGCCCCGAGTACAAGGCATTCATGGTCAACGTGACGAAGCTATAGGAGAGAGGCTATGCAGGCTACGGAGATCGTAAAGCTGATCGATACGACGAAATGCACGGCCTGCCGCGGCTGCCAGGTCGCGTGCAAGCAGTGGAACGAAATGCCGGGAAAGAGAACGCGCAACTTCGGCAGCTACCAGAACCCCCCTGATCTGCAGTGGAACACGTGGACGCTCATCCGCTTCCAAGAGCACGTGGATTCGAAGGGGAATCTCAAGTGGCTCTTCCGGAAGGACGGGTGCATGCACTGCACCGATGCGGCCTGCGTGAAGGTCTGCCCCTCGGGCGCCCTCTACTACAACAAGGGCTTCGGGACGGTGGGTCTCAACCAGGACCTCTGCATCGGCTGCAAGAACTGTGTGGCGGCCTGCCCCTTCGAAGTCCCCAAGTACGACGGGGAGAAGGACCGGATCACCAAGTGCGACCTCTGCGAGACCCGGCTCCAAGCGGGCCGGCAACCCGCCTGCGTGCTGTCCTGCCCGACGGGCGCCCTGACGATAGGCCGCAAAGACACGATGCTCAAGGCCGCTGCAAAGCGCGTGCAGCAGTTGGGCGGGGATGCCAACGTTTACGGCGATCAGTTCGTCGGGGGCACCCACGTGCTCTACGTCCTGAGCGAGAAGCCGGAAGTCTACGACGCGCTGCCCAAGAGCCCCTCGGTGCCGCTGTCCATTCTCGTCTGGAAGGACTTCCTCAAGCCCGTTTCCCTGCTGGCGGCGGGGGGCATCCTGGCGGGCTCGTTTTTGCACTACCTGATCAAGGGGCCCAAGCTGCCCTACGACGATGCCGAGGCAGGCAAGAAGGAAGGGGGTGAATGACCATGAAACCCGGAATGATTCAAGCAACGGATGCCTTTGAGCGGATCGTCCACTGGGTGATGGCGATCTCCTGCATCATCCTCTTCCTCACGGGGCTGGGGATGATGTTCAAGTCGCTGAACATCATCGGGACGATCGTGGGAGGGATGAAAAATCTGAAATACATCCACAACCTGACGGGCCTCGTGTTCGGCTTCTCGCTGATCTTCGCCATCTCCATGTGGTGGAAGGAGGCGGGGGTGATCGAAATGCCCGACGATCTCGAGTGGGTCAAGTGCGCCGGGGGCTACCTCTGGCACGTGGAGCACCCGCCTGAGAGCGGCAAGTACAACCCGGGTCAGAAGATGTTCTTCATCGCCGTGGCGCTCTGCGGTCCCATGATGCTGGTGACGGGGCTTTTGATGATGTTCCAGATCCTGCCCATGGCGCTCACCCGCTGGATGTACACGCTGCACGCCGTGGGGTTCGTGACCCTCTTTGCCTTCTTTTTCGTCCACGTCTATCTCGGGACAATCGGCAACCCCGGCTCGTTCCAGGCCATGATCACGGGCTGGGTGACCCGCGGCTGGGTCAAGAAGCAGCACCCCAAGTGGCTCCGCGAGATGGAGCACCACGGTACCCTCGTCGTCTACGGGGAAGAGAAGAAACCGGCAGCCCACGGACACGGATAAGACGCCATCCTTCGGGGAAAGGCCCATTTGCGGACGGGCCTTTCCCCGAAGGGGCGGGCAATGCCTCTTTTTTTGCCCGTCCTCATGCTAGCAATAACATAACCTGCCCCTGTTTTACCGGCTGAAGCGGGTCTGAAAGGAGCAAAACCCGATGATGAACACAACCCGGTTTCGGATCTTTTCGAGGAGGACACTTCCCCCGCTGCACAGGGCTGTCGTGATCTGCGCCGCCGCCCTCGTCATCCTCTGCCCGGTCCCGTCGGACGCGGCGGAGAGCCTGAAGGCCGCCGTGGCGGCGAACTTCATGATCCCCTTCAAGGAGATCGCCGCCGCCTTCGAGGCGGAGACGAAGATCCGTGTCGAGCCGACCTATTCCTCGACGGGCAACTTCTATGGCCAGATCGTCAACGGAGCGCCCTATGACGTGTTCCTGTCGGCCGACGTGAAAACACCTCTGTCGCTTTTCGAAAAGGGCCTGGTGGAAAATCCCATATTATACGCGACCGGGCGGGTCGTCCTCTGGGGGAGCGGCAAGGATTTCTGCGGCGCGAAAACCTGGCAGGAAGCAACCACGCGAAAGGGAGTGAAAAAAATCGCCATCGCCAACCCCGTCACGGCCCCCTACGGCGCAGCGGCAGAGACGGCCCTGAAGAAAGCCGGCCTCTGGGACGAGATCCGGGACCGCATCGTCGTCGCCCAGAACGTGGGACAGTCCTTTCAGTACGCCATGTCGGGCGGGACGGACGGCTCCTTCTGCGCCCTCTCCTCGGCCCTGTCGGAGCAGGGAGGCAAGGGGTGCCACTTCGTGATCGACGAGGCGCCGCCTATCCCGCAGGCCGCCTGCGTCCTGACCCGGACGGCTGCCCGGAGCGACGCCTCCCGACTGCTGAAATACCTCGATTCCCCGAAGGCGCTGGAAATCAAGAAACGGTACGGCTACTTCTAGATGGAACTGCTGCCCCTCTACCTCTCGGCGAAACTGGCAACGATCGCTACGTTGATCCTGATCATGATCGCGGCGCCGCTGGCCTGGCTGCTGACGAATGTTTCCTGGCCCGGCAAGTCCTTTGTCGAGGCCCTCGTCAATCTCCCCATCGCCCTGCCCCCCACGGTCATCGGGTTCTACCTGCTCTTTGCCCTGGGCCCCAGGGGGGTTGTGGGGATGGCATGGGAGAGCCTCTTCGGCGGGACCCCGCTGTTCACGTTCACCGGGATTGTCATCGCGTCGATCTTCTACAGCCTTCCCTTCGCCACCCAGCCGATCAAGGCGTCCTTCGAGAAAATCGACCCCCGCCTGAAGGAAAGCGCCTATATCCTCGGCCTGTCGCCCGCGGCGACATTCTTCCGGGTCATCATCCCCAACAGCGTCAACGGGATCGCGGCGGCGGCGATCCTCGTGTTCCTGCACACCATGGGCGCCTTCGGCGTCGTCCTGATGGTCGGCGGCAGCATCGCCGGGGAGACACGGGTGGCGTCGATCGCCATCTACGAAGCCGTCGAATCCATGCAATACGAGAAGGCCTGGGCCCTGTCGCTGGCCTTCATCCCGATCAGTTACTGCTTCTTGCTGGTAGTCAATCGATTAACGAGGAAATAGACATGGGACTTACGGCCGTACTGAAAAAGAAAACAAAGTTCTTCACCATCGACGCGGAGCTTTCCTGCCCCGACGGCGAGACGCTCGCCCTCATCGGGCCCTCCGGCTCCGGAAAGACGACGATCATCCGGATGCTCGCAGGCCTCGAAACGCCCGACGAAGGAAAGATCCTGTATCGGGACCGGGTCTACTTCGATTCGGCTCGGGGTGTGAACCTTCCCCCGCAGAAACGGAAGCTCGGATACGTCTTCCAGGACTACTCTCTCTTCCCGCACCTGACGCTTTACGGCAACGCGGCCTTCGCGGCGCAGGACCGCAGGGAGGTGGAGGCGCTCATGGGCGTCTTCGGGCTGTCGGCCCTGCGCGACCGCAGACCCCACCAGGTTTCGGGAGGCGAGAGGCAGCGGTGCGCCGTCTGCCAGGCACTGGCCCGGAATCCTCATCTGCTGCTCATGGATGAGCCCTTCTCCGCGCTCGACGTGGTCACAAGGCGGATTCTCCGCAACGAGCTGAAAAAAATCACGGAGAAACGGACATTCCCCGTGGTTTACGTCACCCATGACGTCACGGAGGCCCTTTTCATCGGCAACACGGTCCTGCCGATCGTTGCGGGCGAGGTGGACCGGGAATGGCTGGAGCGGATCCTGGCACCGTCCTCCGGAGCGGACGAAAAAACAAAAGCCGCCAGGACCACCAAGCTGGCCCTGGCCTATTAAAGGACATCCTCATGAAAATCGGAAACTATTCCTACGACGAGTACCTCCACCTGGTGAAATCCTTCCACGGCAGCCTCGCGCCGGGCCTCGTGATCGGCGGCTTCATGGTCGACCTGGCGCTCAAATCGCTGCCGGAGGGGGAGTTCTTCGATGCGATCTGCGAAACGCCCGTGTGTCTTCCCGACTCCGTGCAGCTTCTCACCCCCTGCACGATCGGAAACGGCTGGCTCACGGTGCTGCCCTTCGGCCGCTTCGCCATCACCTTCTACGAAAAATACGGCGGCGAGGGGGTGCGGGTCTACCTCGACCCGGCGAAGATGGACTCCTGGCCGGAAGTGAAGTCATGGTTTTTCAAGCTGAAACCCAAGAAGGAACAGGACCCGGAGCGGCTGCTCGAAGAGATCAAGGAGGCGGGGGAGAAGCTGCTGAGCGTCCAGCATGTCCGCGTCCGGCCGGACGCGGTGAGACGCAAGAAGATGGGGCCTGTCGCCGCTTGCCCGCAATGCGGCGAGGCCTACCCGGTGCGCGACGGCGAGCGATGCCGGGCATGCGGGGGCGAGACGCCGTATCTGTGATATGTGCGGCGGAGAGGCCACAGAACCGGAGCCGGCATGGGGCGCCGGCAGAGGGATTCGAGGACGGGCATGGAGAAGGATGATCGGCTTCTGGAGATGGGTTGGTCCGCCCTGGATACGGGAGACCACGGCAAAGCACTGACCCTGTCAAACCTGATCCTGGATGCGAGCCCGGACCTGGCAGAGGCCTACAATCTCCGGGGAAACGTCCTGGCCGTCCTGGGGCATCACAGCATGGCGATCGAGGCGTTCGACAGGGCGATCGAACTGAAGCCGGATTACGCGGAGGCGTATTACTTTAGAGGCCTCAGCCGCCAGGAGATGAAGGACTTCGAGGAAGCGGCGCGCGATTACACCCGGGCCATCCGGTCGGGCCTCGCCGTCGCCGAGGTCTACAACGCCAGGGGCGCGTCCCGCGCCCAGTGCGGCAATTACCAGGCGGCCATCCGCGATTTCGGCATGGCGATCCGGCTGAAGCCCGATTTCGCCCTGGCCTGGTACAATCGCGGCATCACCCGCGCAAGACTCGACCCGGCCTCCGCGCGGGCCATCGCCGATCTGATCCGCGCGAAAAACCTGGGCTGCAAACCCGCGACGGCCCTGCTGAACAAAGCCGGATCGCACTGAGACCCGCCGCCCGGTTCTGCCGGTGCGCGGCCACCATCCACGCCCTAAATTGTGAACCATGTGCCCGGATTAAACTGTAAACGATGATCCGGGTTGCACAGTGAGGGGTCCTGGAATCATTCACCCTCCCCTTCATCCCCTCCCGTCGAGGGAGGGGAAACCAGGGGGCCGTTTCTTAATAGCAGCTGCACCGGCACCACGTCGCCGCAGCGCAATCCCTCCGACCCTTCCGGGATGCAGAGCAGCCCGCCCGCCTCGGCAATCGCCGCCAACCGGCTCCTGTTCCGGTAAGGCGCCACGGCATACTGCCCGCGCTCATCGAGAGAAATCACGGCATCCCTGAATTCCGTCCAGGCCCGATGCCGGCTCTTCACGTCTTCGGTCAGCCGGGCGTGCACGACCCGAAGCGGGGTCTCCGTGTCTCCTTCCATGCGGAGAAGCGCGGGCAGGGCAATCTGGAGAAATGCCATCTGGTTGCTGAGCGGACCGCCCGGCAGGCAGAAGACCGGCACGCCTTCCAGGGTCCCGAACGCGATTCCCTTACCCGGTCCCATCCGCACGTAGTGGAATCGCTGTTTCCACCCCAGTCCGTCCAGGGCCCTCACGACCAGGTCGCGCTCGCTACCCCAGGCGCCTCCGCTGGTCAGGACGGCATCCACGCCGGGCCGATGCGTTTTCAGCGCCCGTTGAATGGACGGTACTTCGTCCGGCACGATGGACGAAACACAGGGAATGCCGAAGGAGGCCAGCCACGCCTCCATGGTGACGAGATTGCTCGCGTAGAGCTGACCCGCGTGCAGCGTCCCGCCGGGCGCCACGACCTCGTCGCCGATGCTGACAATCGCCACGCAGGGCCTGCAGCGGACCCGGACCGCGCTGATGCCCGCCGCCGCCGCCAGTCCCAGGTGACCCGGCGAGATCCGTTCCCCCCTGCGGATGATCGTCGCCCCGGCCGCCACCTCTATGCCGGCCCGCAGGATGTTCCTGCCCGAACCGGCATCCGCCCTCACGACCACCTTCCCGTCTGACCCCTCTTCGCAGAACTCGCCCGACACTACCGCGTCGGCCCCATCCGGGATGGGGGCGCCGGAGCACACCTTGACGGCGTCCCCGTCCTCGATCCGGCCTTCGTACGGAACACCGGCAAAGGAGGCGCCGACGACGTCGAGGCGGACCGGGGCGTCTCGTTCGGCCCGGGCGACATCCACCGACTTCACCGCAAACCCGTCCTTGAGCGACACGTCGATGGAGGGATAACTCACCTCCGCGGCAACGTCGACTGCTGCGACCCGGCCTGCAGACAGGTTGAGCGGCAGTTCTTCATCCCCAAGCAGCCGCATTTCCGCCGCGACGAGTTCCAGGGCTTCCCGATAGCCGATATAGCCCTCGCCTTCGTCTATCTCGTTCGGGTTTCTCTTCACGGTACGACCTCCTTCATCCCGTGGACCGCAGAGACGGCCCTTCGCAACACCGGATCCCCCGGCTTTACGAACAAAAAAGACCCCCTCGCGGGAGCCTTCTTTGCAGAAATTCAGAACGCCGGGCTTTTCCCACATCCCCACCGGCGGCAGGGCACAGCGGACGGCATCACGACGCCTTCCGGATCCGGCAGGGCAGGTTCTTGATGTTCGGCGTCCCGAACTCCTTGCCCAGCTTCCCGACCGATGTCAGCATGTTGTAGTTGGACTTCCGCCAGTCGTACTGGGTCTCCGGCGATGCCTCGGGGAACCACCAGCCCAGGGCCGGGCTCACCACGCGGGGGTCGATGATGTCAGTGACCCGGGCCTTCTGGGTGATGGAGCCGTATTTCGTCTCGATCACCACGTCGTCGCCCTGGCCGATGCCGTACTTCGCCGCCGTGTCGGGGTGGATCTCCACGAGCGGGTGAGGCCTCTTCTCGCGCAGCCTCCCGACCCACCGGTAGGAAGACAGCAGGTAGTAACGGCTCTTGGCGCTGATGGCGAGCAGGGGGTACTCGGGGTCGTCGGGCTCGGGGAACCCCGTGAATTCCGGCAGCGGCTTGAGCCTGAATTTCTCGGCCGTGCTCAGGCGCAGTTCCACCTTGCCGGTGGGTGTCGGGAAGCCCTTCGCCTCATAGGATTTGTTGCCCGACGGGCCCTTCAGGTACCCCTTCTCGACGAACTGGCTGTAGGTGAGCCCGGCCGGCTTCACGAGGTCCTCCAGGAACTCCTCGTGGTTTTCGTGCCACAGCTCCGGCGGGGAGACCCGCTTGCCCAGCTCATTCATGATTTTCATGTCGGGCCAGCATTCCCCGGGCGGGTCGACGACCTTCGGGCGGGCGAGGATCATGCCGTGGCCGATGCCGTAGTGGCCGATGTCATTCATCTCGTACTGATGGGCAACGGGGAAGACGATGTCGGCCATGGCGGCCGTGGGCGTCATGAAGATCTCCGCGACGGCGGCGAAATCGAGGCTCTTGAACGCCTCGTAGGTGAGCCGGCTGTCGGCCCAGGCCACCATCGGGTTGGTGCACATCCCGTAGTAGCCCCGAACGGGGTAGGGCTTGCCCTCCAGGACAGCCTTGCGGAAAAATGCCGGGGCGATGGTCATGAGCCTCGGGATGACGCGGTAATGGGCGCTGATCATCTCCGTGCGCTTGTCGGGGATCAGATCGGCGCGGACAAACTGGGCAAGGCCCATGATCTTGGGATCGCGGGCATTGACGTTCCCGCCGGGGATCTCGAGGTTGCCGGTGATCCCCATCAGGCAGGCCAGGGAGCGGGTGACGTCGAACACGTTGATGTCGTGTTCGATGGCGTTCCCCCACTGCAGGGCGGCGGGCTTGGCCTCGGCGTACATTCGGGCGGCCTTGCGGATCGACTCCGCGGGCACCCAGGTGATCCCGGCCACTTTTTCCGGGGTATACTGCTTTGCATGCTGCGCCAGGTCATCGAAGCCGTGGGTGTACTTCTCCACGAAGGTTTTGTCGTAGAGTCCCTCCTCGCAGATGACGTGGATGATGGCAAGGGCCAGGGCCTGGGCCGTTCCGGGGCGCAGTTGGAGCCAGAGGTCCGCCTTTTCGGCAAGCTCGGTCTTCCGGGGATCGACGACGATCATTTTGGCCCCGCCCTTGAGCTGGGCGCCCACCTGGCTGTAGATCTGCCCCTCCTCGCTGGTGGAGGCCAGGTTGCTTCCCCAGAAGAACATCAGTTTCGTGGGGTTGTGCAGATCGGCGACGGGATAGAAGCCGCAGGTGTGAATGCCCGTGACTTCCCGGCCGGCATGGCAGACGTCCTGGGAGGCGATCACGTTGGGAGAGCCGAAGAGGTTGGCCAGGCGGATCAGGACGAAGTGCTCGAGCCCCTTCGGCATGCCGACGCCGAACCCCACGGCCCGCGCGCCGTGCTTTTCCTTGATCTTCAGGAGATTTTCCGCCGTCTCATCGAGGGCCTGCTCCCAGGTGATGCGCTGCCACTTCCCTTCGCCTCGCTCTCCGATCCGCTTGAGGGGATACTTGAGCCGGTCCGGGTGCGTGAGGCGGTCTGCAGACACCCGTCCCTTGAAGCAGGTGTAGCCCTTGTTCAGATACCCCTCGGGGTCGCCCTTGATCTGGACGATCTCGTTGCCTTTGACCCCGACCAGCAGGGCGCAGCCGCCATGGTCCATGCGAGCGCAGTGCGTTTTGACCCACCTGACATCCTCTGCCATCGAATCGCTCCTTTCACGATGATACGGGTAGCATGGGAAAGCATCGCCCTTGTAACAGATCGCCTCAACTATGTCAATTATGACACAGAAGCGCCGGAGACAGGTCCTATCGCGATGCAGGATTCATCTTTAATACCGATATCTTATGACATGGGCAAGCAGGAGGGGAAACGCGACAGGAACCGAAAACAGTATATGCCACAAATGACATATGTAGTTGATATCACTACTCATTCCGCCAAATAAACCTTGACTTCTTGCACCCTTTTTATTATAGGAAATCGCCATTTTCAGGCGCTCCCTCGTCTTGTTTCGATCCTTTTATTCCTCCCGAGGAGCAGCCGGATTGTCACCCCCGGTGACGGTCCCGCCGGAAAATGACGTCTCCGATCCGCCCGCTCTACAGAGAGACCTCCATGACGGGCGGACGATGGGTATGGCTGGAAACGGCCCTGC